>CANRMY010000019.1 GCA_947631845.1 uncultured Oscillospiraceae bacterium
AGAGTCTTCATGTAGTGTTTCCTCCTTAATAACATCGTAAAGCATCTAAAGTATACGCCTAAGTATGCGTAAAAAGCAAAAAGTATTAAATCAAACGGTATTTTCCGAACAATTTCCCCGTTTTTCAAAAGTCCCTGTGTCTTGCGCGTGTATTTGTATTTATCTGGAAAAAATTTGACAAAAAGAATATACCTGTGTTATTATAAAAATTTACCCTGTATGGATTTTCGCGCCAAAAGGGCGTTTTTGGCGCGGCTCTGGCAAAAAAAAGGAGAGCACCGCGCCGGAAGACGTGGTGCTCTCTTATGAAGGGGATTTGGCGGGAGCAGCTCCCACCGACGGATATTATACACTATATCGCTGAACTTTGCAATAGGAAACGCGGAAAAAATTTCACGTGCGAAAGTGTCTCACTGGCCGTCGTAGCCCAGGTAGGTGCGGAAGATCAGCCGGCCGGTCTCCAGGTCGTAATATTCCGCCCGGTCCAGCTCCAGCTTCTCCACGATGCCGTCGGTGAGGGTGACGACGCGGAAATCGCCCACGCCCAGGATGGTCAGCTCAGGAAGGACCGTCCCGTCCTGGCGGTAATAGGTCCTCCGGGAGACGGAGCCGTCATTGTCCCACCGCTCCCACAGGTAGGGCGCGTCGAAGCCGCGGGCGGCGTCGTAGACGGCGTAAGTGTTTTCAAAGGGCGGCGTCTCGTCCGGGTAACCGGGGGTGGAGGTGTACCAGGTGTTGCTGTCCATCGTCTCCAGCTTCCCGGTGGTCAGGTTATAGTATTGCATATAGAATTCGCCGGTGTCCTCGTCGTACAGCTCTGTCACGGACAGCTTATCGCCGATCCACTGGCTGGTGAAGATCTCCTCGTTGCGGAACATCCCCTCGAACAGCTCCCGGCTGATGCCCATGTCCTCCGGCGTCAGGCGGGCGGCCACGGAGCCGTCGGCGACCATCAGGGTCACGTCCCGGTCGGTGAACAGGCTGACGCCGGTTTCGGAGAGGCTGAAGCCGGTGTAATCATAGCCCGTGACCCATTTGCCGCTGAGGCCCGCCGCCGCGAAGCGGGGGCCGTCCTCCTGGCCCCGCGTCAGCACCAGAACGCCGCCCATCACCGACACCTGGCTGTAGACCGGATCCACCACTACCCTGCCGTCCCGGGTCATCAGGCCGTAGAGACAGCCGGTGTCCACGTACCAGTCGTCGGAGAGGCGCAGACCCGCGTAGGGGACCAGGCCGCCGTAATCATCGGCGGGCTTCAGCTCGGCGGTGTAGTCGGGGTAATACCGCCCGCCCACCTCCGGCGGGAGGCCGCTGTCGGCCGTGGGGTAGTCGGCCACGGAGACATAGCCCTCCGCCGCCGCCAGCTTCTGGCCGCCCTCGGAGAGCAGCCAGTCCCGGATGAGGCGCGTGGGGGAATCCTCCCCGGCGGAGGCGGGGATCACCACATAGTAGGGGTTGGTGAGGGGGTATTGGCCGGAGCGGATGGCGGAGGGCTCCGGCTCCACACCGTCGACGCGGAGGAGCTTCAGGCCCCGGGCGGCCCGCATCTCCCGGGCGTAGTAGTAGACGGAGTAGCCGATGGCGCCGGGGGAATCGTCATACCCGCGCACGAATTCCATCAGCTCCCCCATGGAATCGGCCAGGTATTCCTTTTTCGGCTCCAGCATGGGCGTACCCCGCATGACCAGCTTCTCCATCAAAGACTGGCTCCCGGCCTCCGGGTTGCGCTGGAGGGGGATGATCTCCCGGTCCTCGCCGCCCAGCTGGGACCAGTTGGTGATCTGGCCGGAGTAGATCTTCCGGGCCTCCTCCACGGTGATGGAGTCCACGGGGTTGTCCTCGTTCACCACGAATACAAAGGCGTCCAGCGCCAGGGGCGTCTGCTCCCAGGCAAAGCCCCGCTTCTCCCGCTCGGCGTAGACCTCGGCGCTGCCCTCGCTGACGATCAGGATATCGGCATAGCCGTCCAGCAGATTGTAGTAGGAATTGGTGGTGCGGGAGAAGGTGATGAGCTCCCCGGCGCTCTCCCGGCTCTCGCCCAAAATCTCGGCGCAGACAGCGGCGGCCAGGGGCGCGGTGGCGGTGGAGCCGTCAAAGCGCGGCAGCTCCTCCCGGGTAAAGCGCGGCGCGCCGTAGGCGTTTTTCCCCACCTCCGGGTAGTCGGGCGCTGTGTCCGGTGCGGAGGTGTCCGGCGTGGAGGTATCCGGCGCGGAGGTGTCCTCCGTCCCGGTATCGCCGGTGTCCGTGCCCTGGGCGGTATCGCCGCCCGCCGGTTGGGAGCAGGCGGACAGCAGAAGCGCCAGAATCAGCATCAGGGGAATGAGCTTTTTCATTGTGATCACATCCTTTGCCCCTATTATAACCGGAGCGTTTTTAAAAATCGAGAGTGTTCAGGTTACAATTGGTTTCTAAAAAGTAAAAAAACGCCCAAAGAATTACGAGCTTGTTCCTTCTTTGGGCGAATTATGGTGAAATTTCGAATTTATTTCGCGTAGAGCCAGTATACCACCAGGTTCGTAAGCCGCGCGGGCAAAAGGCGGGTCAGCATGACCAGGGCCTTGTAGGAAAAGCCGATGCTGGAGGAGGGCGGGACGGACTTGCGCAGGGCCATTTTGCGGATATACGCGCCGGCCACGCGGGGATCCATGCCCGTGCGCTCGTCGTGCTCCATGCGGGCCACGCTTTTCCCGATCCGGCCGCCGTACTTATCGTCGCCCAGGGGGGACTTCTCCCGGGCGTCGGTAAAGCCCGTGGCGATGTCCCCGGGCATCACGGCGGTGACCGTGACGCCGTAGGGACGCAGCTCGTTGCGCAGAGCCGCCGCATAGGCGTTCAGGGCGGCCTTGGAGGCGGAGTAGTAGGTCTGGAAGGGGATGGCGATGGCGCCGGCCACGGAGGAGACCACGACCACGCGGCCCGCGCCCCGCTCCCGCATGTGGGGCAGGACGGCCTTCACGGCGTTCACCACGCCGAAAAAGTTCACGTCCAGCTGCTTTTTCGCCGCTGAAAGCTCCGTGTACTCCACCGCGCCGGAGATACCGAAGCCGGCACAGCAAACAAGGATGTCGATCCGGCCCTCCCGGGCCAGCACCTCCCCGGCCACACGCGCCATAGCGGCCTCGTCGGTGACGTCCCCGGGGAGGTGGACGGCGTTTTGAAGCGCTGCGTCCCGGCGGCTGGTCTCATAGACCGTGACGCCGGCCTCGTGGAGGGCGTTCACCGCCGCCAGGCCGATGCCGGAGGTGCCGCCGGTGACCAGGGCGACCTTCTTCTCCCTCAGCATAGATTGTTGGCCCGCAGGACCTTCTCGATGATCCCGGCGGCCTCCTCCACCAGGGCTTCGGTGTGGGTGGCCATCAGGCTTGTGCGCAGAAGGCACTCGTGGGGCGCCACCGCGGGCGGGATGGAGGTGTTGACGTACACGCCCTCGTCAAAGAGCTGCTTGGTGATGGTCAGCGTGTCGATCATCTCGTATGTATAGATGGGGATGATGGGCGTCTCGCTCATACGGATCTTGATGCCCCGGTCGGTGAGCTGCTTGCGGAAATAGGCGGAGATGTGCTGGAGGTTGTCCACCAGCTCCGGGTGGGCGATCAGCTCGTCCAGGGCCGCCATAGCCGTGGCGCAGCTGGCGGGGGTGATGGAGGCGGAGAAGATGAAGGGGCGGGAGGCGTGGCGCACGTAGTCGCACACGTTGGCGCTGGCCGCCATATAGCCGCCCAGGGAGGCCAGGGACTTGGAGAAGGTGCCCATGTAGATGTCCACGTCATCCTCCAGGCCGAAGTAGCTGGCGGAGCCACGGCCGCCCTTGCCGATGACGCCCAGGGCGTGGGCGTCGTCCACCATGACGCGGGCGCCGTACTTTTTGGCAAGCTTCACGATCTCGGGGAGGTTGGCGATGTCGCCGCCCATGGAAAAGACGCCGTCGGTGACGATGAGGCACCCTGCCTCCTCCGGCACCTTCTGGAGCTGCTTTTCCAGGTCCGCCATATCGCTGTGGCGGTAGCGGAGCATGGTGCCGTAGGAGAGCTTGCACCCGTCGTAGATGCTGGCGTGGTTCTCCCGGTCGCAGATAACGTAATCGCCCCGGCCCACCACGGCGGAGATGATGCCGAGATTGGACTGGAAGCCCGTGGAGAAGGTGACGACCCCCTCCTTCCCCAGAAATTTGGCCAGCTTGTCCTCCAGCTGCAGGTGCAGCTCCAGGGTGCCGTTCAAAAAGCGGGACCCGGAACAGCCGGTGCCGTACTTCTCAAGGGCCTTGATGCCCGCCTCGACGACCCGGGGGTTGGTGGTGAGGCCGAGATAGTTATTCGACCCCAGCATGATGCGGCGCTTGCCCTCCATGATGACCTCCACGTCCTGGCGGGATTCCAGCGCGTGGAAATAAGGGTAGATCCCCAGGCGGCGGGCCTCCTCCGCCTGGACGTTGCCGTGTACGAGCTTTTTGAATATATCCATAGGTGTTCCTCCGTACCTGTATTTGCGGCGGGCCGTCTTGTCGGGACACGGCACCGCATATTGTGCATACATTATAAATGTACCGCAATCTATGTGATTTGTCAATCGTAAATCCACTCATTTTGCCTTTTTTCAGTAAATTAAAAAATTTTTAAAAAGGGGGTTGACAAATCCGCCGGGCAGTGGTATCCTTGGTCACGGTTAGCGAGTGCTAACCAAATAAACGGTCAAAAGATTAGCTTAAACTAATTTTAGTTATAAGGAGGTAACTTTGATGATGCCGCTGACCATGGCCGGAAACGGCGGGACGAATACCATTGTGAAGATCACGGGAAAGGACGCGTCGCGCCGGCATCTGGCGGAGCTGGGCTTCGTGGTGGGCACCGACGTGACGGTGACCGGGCAGCTGGGCGGGAACCTGATCGTGGCCGTCCGGGACGCGCGGGTGGCGCTGGACCGGGAGTTGGCCAACAGGATCCTGGTAGATCTGGGGTAAAATATAGCCCCTTAAAATAAGGAGGAAAACTGTATGAAAACATTGAAGGAGGCGGCCGTCGGCTCTACGGTGACGGTGGCGAGGCTCCACGGCGAAGGCGCTCTCAAGCGGCGCATCATGGACATGGGCGTTACAAAGGGCGTGGAGATCTATGTCCGCAAAGTGGCGCCTCTCGGCGACCCCATCGAGGTCACGGTCCGGGGCTACGAGCTGTCCATCCGCAAGGGCGACGCGGAGAACATCGAGATCCTCTGATTTTTTCGCCCAAAAAGTTAGTATAATCTAATAATTATTATCATACGCTAATCAGGAGGAAAACACCCATGGAAATCAAGATCGCTCTTGCCGGCAACCCCAATTCCGGCAAGACCACCATGTTCAACGACCTGACCGGCTCCAATCAGTACGTGGGCAACTGGCCGGGCGTCACGGTGGAGAAGAAGGAGGGGCGGCTGCGGGGCCACAAGGATGTGGTCATCCAGGATCTGCCCGGTATCTATTCCCTGTCCCCCTACACCTTAGAGGAGGTAGTCAGCCGGAACTATCTGGTCAACGAAAAGCCCGACGCCATTTTAAACATCGTGGACGGGACGAACATCGAGCGCAACCTCTACCTGACCACACAGCTCATCGAGCTGGGGATCCCCGTGGTGGTGGCGCTCAATATGGCCGACCTGATGCGGAAAAACGGCGACACGGTGGATGCGGAGAAGCTCAGCCGCGCCCTGGGCTGTCAGATCGTAGAGACCTCCGCCCTGAAGGGGGAGGGCTCCAAGGAGGCGGCGGAGCTGGCCGTCAAGGCGGCCCAGGAAAAGAAAGCCGTGGAGCTGCCCGCCGTGTTCCAGGGCAGTGTGGAGCACGCCATCGCCCACATCGAGGAGTCCATCGAGGAGTACGTGGATCCGCGGTTTTTGCGCTTTTTCGCCATCAAGCTCTTTGAGCGGGACGAGAAGGTGCGGGCGGAGCTGAAGATCCCCGAGGACGTGCTGCGGCACATCGACGGGCACATCGCAGACTGCGAGAAGGAGCTCAGTGACGACGCGGAGAGCATCATCACCAACCAGCGTTACGCCTACATAGCGGGCGTGGTGAAAAAGGCGGTGAAAAAGAAGCAGTCCGGCACAAAGCTGAGCGTCTCCGACAAGATCGACCGGATCGTTACCAACCGTATCCTGGCCCTGCCCATTTTCGCCCTGGTCATGATCATCATCTACGCCATCGCCATGGGGCCGTCCCCCCAGGCGCTCATCGACGGCCCCGACGAGAACGGGGAGATGGGCGAGTGGGGCATCGGCATCGGCACCTGGGGCACCGACTGGGCCAATGACGTGCTCTTTGGGGAATGGGTGCCGGGACTTGTGGACAAGGCGCTCCTCAACGATGCCGGTGAGCCCCGCGTGGCCGATTGGCTCTACGGCCTCATCCAGGACGGCATCGTGGCCGGCGTGGGCGCGGTGCTGGGATTTGTGCCGCAGATACTTGTACTTTGCCTCCTTTTGAGTATAATAGAGGATATCGGCTACATGGCCCGTATCGCCTTCATCATGGACCGCATCTTCCGCCGGTTCGGCCTCTCCGGTAAATCTTTCATCCCGCTTCTGGTGGCCACGGGCTGCGGCGTTCCGGGCATTATGGCCTCCCGCACCATCGAGCAGGACCGTGACCGGAAGATGACC
This sequence comes from uncultured Oscillospiraceae bacterium, assembly GCA_947631845.1. Classification (GTDB taxonomy): domain Bacteria; phylum Bacillota; class Clostridia; order Oscillospirales; family Oscillospiraceae; genus RUG626. The sequence continues at coordinate 6,634 of CANRMY010000019.1, forward strand.
GTCATGACCACCGGCTTCATCCCCTGCGGGGCCAAGCTGCCCATCATCGGCCTTTTGGCGGGCGCTGTCTTCGGCAACTCCGTGTGGGTGTCGGTATCCGCTTTCTTCATCGGCATTGCCGCGGTGGTCGTCTCCGGCGTGATGCTGAAGAAGTTCAAGGTCTTCGCCGGCGACCCGGCCCCCTTCGTCATGGAGCTTCCCCCCTACCACGTCCCCTCCGTCGGCAACGTCCTGCGGGCCACCTGGGAGCGGGGCTGGTCCTTCATCAAGCGCGCCGGCACCGTGGTGCTGATCTCCTCCGTGGTCCTCTGGTTCCTCCAGGGCTACGGCTTTACGGACGGCGTCTGGGGCGCCGTGGAGGACAACAACAACTCCCTGCTGGCCGCTGTGGGGCGCGGCGTCGCCTGGATCTTCTATCCCCTGGGCTGGATGGGCGATATGGCCTGGAAAGCGACAGTGGCCACCTTCACCGGCCTCATCGCCAAGGAGGAGGTCATCAACACCTTCGGCGTCCTCTACCAGTACGCGGGCGAGGTGGATCTTGTGGCGGACTCCTCCCCCATCTGGCAGGCCGTGGGGGCGGACTTCGGCGCCGTCACCGCCTACAGCTTCATGATCTTCAACCTGCTGTGCGCCCCCTGCTTCGCCGCCATGGGCGCCATCAAGCGGGAGATGAACAACTGGAAATGGACCCTGGGCGCCATCGGCTACATGTGCCTCTTCGCCTACGTCATTGCCATGATCGTCTACCAGCTGGGCGGACTTTTCACGGGCGAGGCGTCCTTCGGGGTGTTCACCGTCGTCGCCGCCCTGCTCCTGGCCGGACTGCTCTACCTGGTGTTCCGCAAGAACCCGTACAACGAAAATCACCTTGAGCTTCATGTAAAGGACAGTGTTAAAGCATGATCCAATGGTTCTCCGAAAACCTCGCCACCATCATTGTCGCCGCCATCGTCTTCGCTGTTCTGGCCCTGGTGGTGGTGAAGATGATCCGCGACAAAAAGCGCGGAAAGGGCGGCTGCTCCTGCGGGTGCGGCGGCTGTCCCCACGCCTCGGCGTGTCACTCAAGCTCGAAACCCTCCCAAAACCGCTGAACAGGAAACCTGTTTTTCCCTCCATTTTCTTCTCTTTACTCCCTTTCTCTCCATAACTTCTTTCTTACGTCTGTACAGCGGTACGCGATCGCCCGGCGAAAGCCGGGCGATTTGCTTTTGACACGGCGGGGAAAACATGATAAAATTATAATGTTATTTAAAAGAATAACGCGCGCGAATTGGAGGTGCCGGTATGAAAGCTCCCACACAGGTGGTGGCCGCGCTCATTTGGAGGGACGGCCGTTTTCTCATATGCCGCCGCCCGCCCCACAAGATGAGGGGCGGACTGTACGAATTTGTGGGCGGCAAGGTGGAGCCGGGGGAGACGAAGGAGGCCGCCCTCGCCCGGGAGTGCCGGGAGGAGCTGGACGTGACGGTGCGGGCCGATTCCGTCTATATGGAGCTGACCCACGCGTACCCGGATATGACCGTGGATCTGACGCTCTTCAACGCCACGCTGGTGGAGGGGGAGCCGAAGCTTCTGGAGCACACCGACCTGCGCTGGATCACCCCCGCCCAGATCCCGGATTACGAATTTGCCCCGGCGGACCGGGAAATTTTGAAAAAACTGATGGAGGAGGCCCGGTGACGGGGTAAATATCAGATTTTGTAACCATTTTGTAACTTGTCTTTTTGTTATACAGCTGTATAATAAAGCTATGTTATACAATCGTATAAGGAGGGCTGTTCTATGAAAAAGCTGGGCGACGCGGAGCTGGAGATCATGCTGACGGTCTGGGCGGCGGAGGAGCCGGTGACCTCGGGGGTCGTCAGCGACGCGCTGAAGGGCCGCCGGGACTGGGCGCTGCCGGCGGTGGTGACCAGCCTCAACCGGCTTACGGAGAAGGGCTTTTTGCGGTGTGAGAAGCAGGGGCGCGTCAATCTCTACTCCCCTCTCATCTCTGAGCGCGACTACAAGGCATCTGAGAGCCGGGGGATCCTCACCAGGCTCTTCGGCGGGAGCGTCTCGGGTCTGGCGGCGGCGCTCTACGACGGCAAGGCCATGGGGGAGAAGGAGATCCGTGAGCTGAGGGCATTCCTGGACCAGCTGGAGGGAAAATGATGGAGCTTATACTAATATCTATTTAAAAGTAGACACCGAGCGGCGAGGATTTTTCGTGTCAGGCGAGGAAGACGCCGCAGGGAATACCCTTTGGTATTTCCAAGGCGGCTGACAAAGCATGGCGCGAAAAAGGCCGCCGAGAATGTCTTGTTTTAATTAGATATTAGTATTATACTGCGTGTACTCAAGTGGAGCGTCCTGGCGGGGGCGGCGACGGCCCTGGTGACGGCGTTGAAGCCCCTTTTGGACAGGCGTTTTACGCCCCGGTGGCGGTACTGGCTGTGGCTGGCGCTGGCCGCGGCCCTGCTTCTGTCCCCCCTGCCGCTGGATTCCCTGCTCCCGGCCCTCCCGGAGCCGGCCGTCACGGTCACGGCCCCGGAGATCCGCGTCCCGGCGCCGGCGGCAAGCCGTCCCGCGCCGGAGGTCCCCGTTATACCCGTGATCCCAAACGATCCCGTGAAGCCCGATCATCCCGCGACGCCGGTCGTTCCCGTAACGCCGGACATCCCCGCGGCATCGGATACCCCCGTAACGCCGGGGAATCCCACGGGTTCCGGGATGCCCGCGACGCCGGGTACGCCCCCCACCGGCACGGCGGGGCGCCGGACGGTGGCGCTCTCCACCCTCCTGACGGCGGTGTGGCTTCTGGGCGCGGCGGCGTTCGCCCTGTGGTACATGGCGGGGACGGTGCTTTTAGAGCGGCGGCTCCGGCGGTGGAGCGTGCCGGCCGTCGGGGCGATCGACGCCCTGTGCCGGGAGCTTTCCGGGGAGCTGGGCCTTTCAAAAGCGCCCAAAGCCGGCGTCAGCCGGGGCCTGACCTCCCCCCTGGTGACGGGCCTCTGGCGGCCCCGCCTGTGGCTGCCGGACCGGACCTGGGAGGGCCGGGAGCTGGAGCTTGTCCTGCGCCACGAGCTGACGCACATCAAGCGCCGGGATCTGGGGTACAAGGCCCTGATGCTGGCGGCCAACGCCCTGCACTGGTTTAATCCGCTCATCTGGCTCATGCGCCGGGAGGCGGGCGAGACGGTGGAGCTCCTGTGCGACGCCCAGGCCCTGCGGGACGCGGATCAGGACACCCGGCGGGCGTACTGCGAGGCGCTTTTGGCCAACATCCGCCGCGTGCGCGGCGCGGCGCTGACCACCTATTTTTACAGCGGAAAATCTTCCGTGAAGGCGCGTTTTAAAAACCTGCTCTCCGGCCGCAAGCGCCGCTTCGGCTGGGCGGCCCTGGCGTTCTGCGTGCTGGCGGTGACCGTGACGGCCTGCGCCGTGGGCGTCGGCGCGTCCACCGCCATCGCCCCGGAGGAATTCGACGGAACATACACGGCCAACTGCTTTAAATACGTCTTCCTCCGGGACGAAAACGGCGAGCGCATCCAAGACAAGGCGGTGCTGATAAACTCCCTTGACCAGCTCAAAAAGCTCCGCCGGGACAACGGCATTGAGTCCCTGGACGAGGGGTATAGGGTCATCAACGGCGAGCTTACGGAGCGGCTGGACGCGTACACAAAGGACTATTTCCGTGAAAACGTCCTGGTGGTGCTGATCCGCGAGATGGGCTCCGGCTCCTTTGAGCTGTCGGTAAAGGGCGTGACCCTGGACGGGGACGCCGTGGCGGTAACGGTCAGCTCCTACAACCCCACGGCTCCCACGCAGACCATGGATCTGTGCCAGTGGTGCGTCCTGGTGGAGTGCCCTCGGGTGGAGGGCGTCACCGCGGTGCAGTGTACCTTTAAAGCAGAGGATCAGCAGGGCGACGGCGCCCCGGACGCCGTTGCCGACGCCCTGTCCGCCGCCGGGAACGGGTTTGCGGCCCGTGTCGCCGCCGCCTTGGAGGAACGGGTCGGCGCGCGGGTGCAGGCGGTCTTTCCTCAGGACTATTATCAAATGGCGGAGCTCGCCTATAACGGGTCTCTCTACCGGGTCTACGACTGGCAGTACAGCCTCACCGTTACGGAGCCGGTCTATCCTTACGACAGCGTGCGGTTTACCCTGGATTCCGGGGAGACCATCTGCCTGCGCAGAAGCGCCTGGTCCGCCTACAGCGAGGAGCTGCCCAGCGCCTTTGCCGTCCGGATCAATGAGGATCTGACCGGCGCGCCGGAGATTTTGGAGACGCTGACCGCCGCCGGGGTTGCCGCCCACAGGCGCGACTGGACGGGGTATCTCTCGGAGCTCTCCGGGAAGACCGCGCCCCACGAGCCCACGACAGCGGACCGGGCGGAGCTCATCGGCCGTCAGCTCGTCTGGGGGGAGTTCGGGGGCGTTGTGAAGGTAAAAGAGGGGGAGGAGGTCTCCAGCTTCGTCCTTTCTGAGGAGGAGCTGGCCGGTGTGCAGGCGGCGCTCACGGGCCTTCACTGGATGCCCAGCTCCGTGTCCTCCCGCTCCTGGAAGAACGACGACATGTGGATCCTGGCGGAGAGCGGCGACGGGCGGTATGCCGTGCGCCTGGGGTTGGCCTACGGGCCGGTGGAGCTGACGGCGGAGGGATCATACGCGCTCTTTGAGCTCCCGGAGGCGGAGTACGCCGGGCTTTGGCGGGAGCTTTTCAGCGCGGCCCAGCGCGCAACCGAGGACGCCGTTTTTTCCGGCGTCAGCGCGGACAGATCTCTCTCCATGGACGAGGCGGCCGAGGCCATTGGTCAGGGGATCGCCGCCGCCATCCGCGACCTGCCGTCGTGGGTGGCGTGGAAGCCGCTGGACGTTCAGTTTACCGGCGCTTCCGTGTCTGACGCGTACCGGGGGGAGCCTGAGAGCTTCCGCGCCGGCGTGAGCATCGCCCTGAAATTTACCTCCGACGACCCGGCGGACCCGGGCCGGAGCTTCTGGGAGGCCGGGTCGGGCCTGCCGGACGAGCCTATCAGCGGCGGCGCGCCGGACGGATATTACGCGTGGAATCGGGAGATCTGCGTCTGCCGGGACAAGGCGGGCCAGTGGGTACTCACCGGAATGAACGCCGGCGGCTCGACGGTGTCCGTCCCCGGCTGGATGTACGCCTCGGATGTGGAGAGCTCCTTTGAGCGGGCGTCCGTGGAGGAGCTTCTGCGCCTCTATACCCTCTCCGGCGGCGATCTCCACGAGTATATCGTCATGCTCCTGTGCCGGAAGACCCCCCGGGAGCTGGAGAACATCGGCTCCGCCCTGGCCGCGCTGTCCCCTGAAGCGCTCCAGGAGCTTTCCGGCCAGGTAAAAGGCTATATCCAATGGAACGGCGGCGTACCCACCACCTCCCAATCCCTCCTCTACGACGCTCTGCGGGCGCTGACGGAGAAATGAGCCGCTCATAACCGCAAGCAGGCCGGCTTTTCGCCGGCCCGCGTTTTTATTTATTCAATTTTTATTTATTCAGAAGATAGACGCCCAGGTTCAGATACCCCGCGAAGGTCACCCACAGAAGATACGGGAGCAGGAGCTTGCCGGCCGTTTTGTCCAGCTTATGGAAAAAGGCGAAGGTGGCCAGCACCGCCAGCCACAGGGCGATAAGCCAGAAGAAGGCGAAGAGATAGAGCGCGAAGCGGAAAAAGAGGAGGGGCCAGAAGAAGTTGAGGGCCAGCTGGCAGGCGTAGACCGTCAGGGCCGCCGAGATGGCGTCCCGGGGCCCGCCGGCCTCGCTGACCAGGTACGACGCCAGGCCCATCATCAGGTAGAGCGCCGTCCAAACCACCGGGAACACCCAGGCGGGCGGCGTCAGCGGCGGCTTCTCCAGGACGGCAAAGGCCCTCATCCCGGACGCGGACAGCGCCGCCGCCAGGCCCCCCACCGTCAGGGGGATGGCCAGGCAGACGATCAGTTTTTTCGGCTTGATTTTCATATTCCGTCACCTCTTTGGTCAAACTCTATTCCCGGTTTCCGGCAAATATGCGTACATAAAAATCTCATACCGGGGGATAATAACCGCGAGGTGATCAAACATGAGTTCCAAGGAGCTTCTTTACGTCGAGGACGCCCTGGGCCACGCTGAATTTCTTGTTAAGCAGTGCCAGGACGCCGTGAACACCCTGCAGGACGCCGCCCTGAAGGCCCAGGCCCAGCAGTGGGTGGACAAGAACCGCCAGATCTTCGGCAAGTTCTACGCGCTTGTATAAGGAGGAAGGAAAATGGACGACAAGACCATCATGGAGAATATTCTCCTGACCACCAAGGGCGTGTGCGACCTCTATATGCACGGCGCCATCGAGTCCGCCACCGAGAACGTCAACTGCGCCTTCAAATCCGCGCTCACCGACACGCTGGGGATGCAGGACGCCATCTACAAGCAGATGACCCAGAAGGGCTGGTACTCCACCGAGACCGTGCCCCAGTCGAAAATCGACCAGGTCAAGCAGAAATTCGCGGCGGCCAACTGATCCTGTCGGAAAAAGCCCAACCGGGCTTTTTCGGCAAGGGAAAAAATGAGGGAAGAAAAAATTTTCTTCCCTCATTTTTTTACAAAGAAGATACCGATTCTTTGCAACCGTGTGCTATAATGCTCTTATAACTGTAAGAGCAAGGGAGATCACGGGCATGTACCAGCCGGAGACACAATTCAGGACACAGGGGCGCGTAAAAAAGCGGCGCGGCGGTGCCATCCCCGTTTTGGTGCGGCTTTTGGAGATCGTTCCGGCCGCCGCGCTCCTGATCGCCGCGTTTTTCATCCTCTTTCCCGCCTCCCCCAAGGGGGGCGAGGACACGACGCCGCCCCCCGCCACGGGTACGGACGCGCCGGCTGATTCCGGCACGGAGGACACCGCCGCCCAGACGGAGGAACCCACCGAGCCGCCCTACACCGACCAATACACCCCCGCTCTGCTGGAGCTGGCGGAGAAGAACCCGGAGGCCGCCGGCTTCGTGGCGGCGTACGCCGGGGCGACGCCGGCAAATCTGAAAATGGATCTGACGGAGGAGCTCTCCCCCGGCCAGCTCCCCTACTTTACCCAGTGGGACAGCCGCTGGGGCTACAACGTCTACGGCTCCGGCCTCATGGGCTGGACGGGCTGCGGCCCCACGGTGCTGTCCATGGTGGCGGTGGGCCTCACCGGGGACGGGACGCTGACGCCGGCCTTTGTGGCGGATATGGCCATCCGGGACGGCTACTGCGTGGAGGGCGACGGCACCGCCTGGACGCTCTTCTCCCAGGGCTCCAAAAAGCTGGGTCTCTCCCCCAAGGAGCTGCCCCTGTGGGAACCTACGGTGCGGGCGGAGCTGGAGGCGGGGCGGCCGGTGGTCTGCGTCGTGGGGCCGGGCCACTTCACCGAATACGGCCATTACATACTGCTGACAAAGGCCGACGCGGAGGGCTACCACGTCCTGGATCCCTTCCGCCCCTCCAACTGCCACGCCTGGAGCTGGGACGACTTCTCCGGGGAGATCCGAAACCTCTGGTCGTTCACCGTGTCCGAATAAACATAAAAAGGGGCCGTGCAGGCCCCTCTTAGACTGTTTGGCCCCGAAAGCTTTCACGCAACGGACAACCGTTATTCTTTAGGCAGGTGGGACAAAAGCCGCCAGGTATTGTCCGACTCCCTGATCGTCAGGGTGTGGTCGGAGGAGTTGAGGGTTAGAACATCTCCCTCACGGGAGCCGTCGAGAGGCACGAACTCACCCGGACCGTAGTCGCTGACGAAGGTGTAGACGGTGTCATTTTCGGGAAGGTAGATGTACGCCTCACCGTTTTTCCAGTCCCCCTCAAGGTCGTCCACGTTGATCCTGGCGTACTCGGTGAGCGCGGAGTTTATGTCGGAGATCTTGATAGCGTGGATGGGAACGTCATGGTTGAAGGCCTCGCCGTACTTGTCCTCATAGGCCTCCATCAGCTCCTCGTACCCTTCATCGCCGCTATTCAGAAGCGTCTGAACAGGGAAGCAGCTGATGAACGCAAAAAAGTCAAGCTCCCGGGGATCGTTCCAATCCGAGAGAAAGAAGCCGTTTATCTCCGACGCGGTCCAGTCCTCCTCTTTTCCCTCGACCGGCACCTCGCTTTTCAGCCTGTCCGTCCACACGGCCAACTCATCGGCGGTAAGCGACACCTTTTCCGGGGACCCGCCCGAATCCCCGGTGTCCGTGGAATTGTTCTCCTGCTGGCAGCCGGCAAGAAGCGCCGTCAGAAGCATCGTCAACACGAAGGCCAAGCTGAGTATTTTTTTCATTGTTGTTTCCTCCTGTTTTTTGTTATTTGATTTTTCGCCTTATTGCCGTTCCGATGTGCCGCCACGCAAAGTACAGCTTTTCAGCTTTGCGGTAGAGCGCGTAGGTCACGGGCTTATACGCGAAATATACCTCCCCGATGAGACGCACAAGCTCCCCGCCAAACTGCTTCTTAAAGCGGTAGAGGCCGGAGTTCGGGTCGTTCTCGTCGGTGATCTCCAGAAATCCCCGCAGGTCGTAGACCCCATCGCCCCGGCGGAGAGCGTCGCGGATCATCTCCCACTGGAGAAGGTGACAGGGCATGGAGGATCGTCCCACCGTGGCGCTGGCCCCATATAAGTACCAGGTGCGTCGGGCGTAGTGGACAGGCATGGCCGCCGCCACGGCCCTGCCGTCAAGACACGCCAGCATCAGCTTCACGTGCTCCGGCCCCAGCTCGTCCCAGACCCGCCGGTAATACGCCATGGGCCGTATGATAAACCCGTCCCGGCGGGCCGTCTCCTCCATGAGCCTGTAGAATACGGGGAGGTCCGCCTTCGTTCCCTCCCGAACCTCCACGCCCCGCCTTTGGGCGAGGCGTATGTTGTATCGGAGCTTTTTGTGGAATCCAGCGAAGACCTCCTCCTCCGTTTTGCCCCGGAGGTCAATGCGGAACACGCTGCGGGGCTGAATGAGATCGAAGCTGCTTTTGACTTTGTCCCGGATTTGATACCCCAGGGACTCCATGATCGTCCTGAACGCGCCGTCGCCCTCCGGCACGTCCGGCTCCATCCGCAGGGCCATTGCCCCGTACCAGCGTGCCAGGAACGCGGCACCCTCGGTCAGCTGCCGAAGAGCGTCCGTATCGTGGATATCGCACACTGGCCCGCGTGGACAATACATCAGGTTCCCGAACACTGGTATCTTCCTGATCAGCACACTGAGTACGCCGGTGATCTCTCCGGAGCTTCCCTCGGCAACGACGATCTCATTCTCCCAATTCGACTTCACGCCCGCCCACTTTGTTGATTGCATGAAGTGCCCCATGGGGTGGTTTTCACAAAACCGCTCCGCCAACTCCATATCCGTGTCGTTTCCCACCAAGCGCATTTCTTTACCTCCCAAAGTCACCGCTTATTACACCCTATCCAATAGCACCCCGCACCGATTACCGCCACCGGAAACTCGATGCCCTTAAGGGAAGGTATCGTAATGTATCCGACTGAAAATTGGCCCAGATAAAAAGCAGATCCCTACAAATAGAGCGCTGTCGATACTATATCAGCGAATTCAATCTGTGGTCTCTAACAGCTTTACAAGCTCCCCGATAAAGCCGTCCGCGCCGCTCATTATGTACTTCGCGCCGCCTGCGGACATCTCGCCGGAATCGGAAAGAATAACGGAATCAACCGGAGCGCCGCCCTCGTATACCGAGATCACAAGCAGCTTTTCACGGGGGGTCATGCCGCTGTCCGAAAATGGGAGGCTCCGCCTAAAGGGGTGTTCGTCCAGCAGGTCCCGTATGTCCTTCGTGACGGTGATGTTCTCCCAGGTCCGCGTGCCGTTGTGTGCCGCGCCGTCCTGGACGCCAATGGTTGTGCAGGTCACACAGAGCGAGCCGTTTTCCGCGATCCTGTCCGTAAGGCTGTGGGGCCGGAAATAGACGATCGCCCCCGCAACAAGGGTCGCCGCCAGAATAACTGCCAAGGTAATGATCACTGTTTTTTTCATTTTACATTCTCCTTTTTCAGATTTGTGTTAAACATACGGATACGCCGCGAAAACGAGACAAGCCAGTACACAAAGGCCAAACGTCAGGCAGGACAACAGGGTCGGTTTCAACGTATCATCATCTTTAGAGCGTATTGCTTTGATGAAAAAGGCCGGAAACGCAAACCCCGCCAGAACCCCGGCTATCAAGAAAAATATCAGCATATCGTTATCTCCTTTACTTGCATTTCTGTGATCCGCAACATCTTCTCCGCGCTCACGCGACGCGCCGCAGCTTGCCGTCCCGAAGCTCCAGCACCTCGTCCGCGAGGGAGCTTGCGGTTTCGGTGGCGTTGTGGGAGACAAGCAGTACCGTCACCCCCGCAAGGCCCAGGACCATCCTCTCGATCTCCGCCGCGGTGTGGGGATCCAGGTGCGACGTACTCTCATCCAGCAGGAGTATGGGCGTATTGCGGAGGATGGCCCTGGCGATCACAACGCGCTGTTTTTCGCCGCCCGACAGGAAGGACGCGTTTTCTCCCATGGGGGTCCGGAGGCCGTCTGTCAGAGTGTTAAAGAGCCCGCCCAGCTCCACCCGGCGTATGGCCTCCAAAACCTTATCTTCCCCCACGTCCTCATAAAGACAGATGTTGTTATAGAGCGTGTCGTCGAATAAAAACGGCTCCTGTTCAATTTCGCAGATGTTCTCCGTAAGGCTTCTTCTGCTGAGAGCGCGCAGTTCCGTACCGGCCAGGGTAATGGAGCCCCGGTAATCATCGCGCAGTCCCGCGATCAGCCGGAGAAGCGTGGATTTCCCGCTCCCGCTGGCGCCGGTGATCAGATACTTTTTCCCCGATTGGAATGTATAATTGACGCCGCTCAAAATCTCCCTGTCGGCATAGGAAAAGCGCAGCTCCCGTAAAGAAAGCTCTCCGCCGGATCCATGCAGATCCTCGCTCCCGCCCAGATCCTCCGGCTCGTCTAAAATGGCCTTCAGCTTTTTTGCCGGGGCCTTGACGGTCTTTAAATCGGCCAGGTCGCTGTTCAGCCACTGAACGGGATTGCTGATGTAAGAGATCAACTGAGACGCGGCGACGACCTCGGCTACGGTGACGACACCCTTGATGTTCAAAACCGCGCCAATGAGGAATACGCCAAGCAGGGCCACCTGGTTAAATACATACGAGAGGGAATTTGACCACTCCAGAAGAAAATTCAGCTTTCGCTGATTGTCCTCCGCGCTGCTCATAGCGTCCACATAATTCTTTTCCATTTTATCTTCAATATGGAAAATCTTCGTCGTGAGAAACGCGGACAGCGACTCCTTCAGGGCCTTCATGTGCCTTTCCTGAGAATTTGAAAAGACCTCCCCGGCGCGCTCCAAGCGTTTGGAAAAGATAAGCGGTACAAGCGTCTGCAAAAGGGAGACGGCCACCACAAAAATGCCCAGCACAGGGCTTAAAAAGAGCAGGACCGCCAACGCCACCGCGCAGCACAGAAAATCGGCGTACATTCCAAGAAGGATCCGGAAATAGGATTCGCGCAGCATTTCCGTGTCGGAGGTCATATTGGAGATATAATCCGCCGTGTTCTGCCCGAAGAAGTGGAGATAACACATTCTTGAGAGCTTGTGGTCAAGGTCCTTTTTGAGCGTCACCATCGCGCGTTTTGTGACCTGAAAGCGCGCGTACTGATCCGCCGCGTCAACGGCAAGGTCTATCACAATGTAGACGCCGAAAACAACGACGTACTTCCACACGGCCCCCAGCTCCCCGCTGGTGGCGTAGTCTATGGCCATTCCCAACGCCCCGGCCAGCGCCACGCTGGTGAGGGCGCGAAGGGGGGAGACGATCAGGAACAGCAGTATGTAAGGGTTTTTTCGTATTAAATATCGGTACATTTTTTCTCCTGTTGCTGAGGGGGACAACCTATAAAATTCAGCAAGCGTGTTCTTAGAATCAAAGCCTTATCAGTCCTTCTTGTCGGGTAGGAATGTCATTACAACACCTACAACGCCAATGATTGAGAAAATCAAAGACCATCTAAAGCTCAAGTCAAAAACCGGTACATTACCATATCCTAACATCAGCAGGATACTAATCAAAATCAACGCTATTCCTTGTAATTGCTTTTTCATATAATCACATTCCTTTCTTTGTGTTTGGGAACTCATTTGTTCTTTCTTTTATCGTGAATACTACTAATGCTGTGCAGAAGTAATACCCCCAAATTGATTAAAAGCAAAAACCATCATCACATTAACGGGTACCACCTTTAGCAATGCGAGTACCCCAAATACAACTAAGCAATTTCCTATGATGATTTCCAATGCTCTGTAGATTTTTTCCATCGTGCAAACCTCCTTAAATATCACACGAGTCCATCAGGCAGTACCAATATGCGCTCTGAACAAAAAATAATCAATAGCCTTGGCACGAACGGCATTTTTCGCGGCACGAACGACATGGGGACGTATTGCTATCCGGGGGAGGATGATTTATACTCTATTGGCAAAAGCCCGGAAGGGGGAATGGGATTTGCTTATTGCCATATGTGACGATTCAAAGGAGGATATGGACCTTCTCATGGGCTATGTCCGCCGGTACGATCCCGGCCTTGCGGTCAGGACCTATTCGTCCGCCAGGGAACTGTTGGTGTCCTACCCCACGGAAAAGCCGGACATCGTGTTTATGGATATAGAGATGGAGCCCCCCAACGGGTTTGAAGCCGCCCAGAAACTCCGGGCGGAGCGGGATGGGCCGGTCATTGTGTTCACCACCCAGACCCTTAACTACGCTGTCCGAGGCTATGGGCTGGCGCTGCGGTATCTTCCCAAGCCCATTGATTACGGCGCCTTCTCCGAGGCGCTGGAGCTTGCCCTGCGGGAGCGGACGCCGCAGAAAATCAGCGTATCCACTGAAAGCGGCACTGAGGTTTTGAATGTGGCGGAACTATTATGGTTTGAGGTGTTTGGCCACAACGTCTGTTTCCATATGGCGGACAAACGGGAGCTTCAGGTACGGTGTACCTTTTCCTCCGTCCTGGAGCAAGTTCGGCCCTGTGATTTCGCCCAGATCCACAAGAGTTATTGCGTGAATCTGTCCTTTGTGGAGCGGGCGGAGCAGAACAGCGTGGTCCTGACGGACGGGACAACGATTCCCGTGGGAAGGAGCTTCGTCAAGTCCTTCCGGGAGGGGTTGGGAAACTATCTGAGGGGGCGATGATGTATGACCACATTTGTTGAGTTTGCCGCGGTACCCGTGGAGGTCCTCTTGGGCGTATATATATACGAGGGGCTGTTTGCGGAGCATCGGCACCCATACGCGGCCTTTATTTATTACGCCGTGTGGTTCGTGGTCGGGGAGCTTGAGACGTTTTACCTGCCGATCCCCTGGCTGCGGTCACTGATCCTTTTCCTCATAGCGCTTGTGGGGAACTATGTCACCTACAGGACAAAGCCTTTGCCGTGCCTTTACAACACGGCGCTGTACTTTTTGGTCATCGTTTTCTCTGACGTTCTGTGCGCGGCGATCCTGACGGCGGCCGGATACGGGACGGAAATAGCTATGGGCGGGTCGGAACGAATAGCCCTTATCGTGATGGCGCGGACAGTCAATCTCCTGCTTATCCAAATCCTGCTTCTTATTTTCCGCCGGGACAAGCCCCGCGCCTTCCCGCTGATTTCTGTTCCGCTGTTTATCTGCCAGATCCTCAGCTTTTTTGCCTGTTACAGAAGCTTCTTCGCCCTGGGCAACGGCGAAAACTCAGGGACAATACTATTCACCACGCTGTCGCTGATGGTGGTCAATATCATTATCTGCTTCTATGTGCGGATACTTGAGGACTACTACCGGCGCCGGGCCGCCGACGCGGCAGCCGAAAGTCTGGCGGAGCTCCAGAGACAGTATTTTGAGAATATGACCTCGCGCCAGGAGGAAACGCGCGCCCTGTGGCACGACATAAAAAAATACGTCTCCGCCATGGAGACGATGGTTGCGTCGGATAAAACCGATGAGGCCCAAAAGTGCTTTGCGGAAATACGGGAGAAGTACGAAAAGATCAACAAGAGCGTGGACGTGGGCAACACCGTGGTGGACAGTATTTTGAGCGACGCCGTGCGGCGGGCCGGGGACGCTGGTATTGATTTGCGCCTTAATGTTTGGGTGGCCCCGGAGCTGAATATTCCTCCGGCGGACCTCTACATCATTATCGGGAACACGCTGGACAACGCTTTTGCTGCCTGTGAAAAATTTCCCAAGGGCAAGCGGGTCATAGAGCTTCTTTTGCGCCAGAGCAACCATCTTCTCTACTATGAGCTGAAAAACCCCTATCTGCCCGGTGAGGCCCCAAAAAAGGGCGGCATCCACGGCTACGGCCTCAGAAATGTCCGCGCTTGCGTGGAGAAGGACAAAGGATCAATGGATATTACCACCGATAACGGCTTTTTTACCGTCAGCGTACAGTTGAATGTTTAGCAGGCGCTTTTGTTATCTATAATTTACAGTGACCATTTGCCTCAATGTCAGTACATATCACAAGAAATGCGTCTCAATTTGAGACGCATTTCTACGGGTTGGATGTAAGTGTGACGAGGCTGCTGATGGGGCGCCAAAAGGAAACTGGGTTTTATTTTGTCTAAAGCTTTGTTCCTCCTTCGACACAGCGGGACGGATTACTTTATTCCTCACAATTTTTCAGCCTATGAACGCCTCCAGCTCTTCCTTGGGAATAAGGCCGATGCTGGTGCCGGCGGGCTGGCCGTCCACAAATTTCATCAGCGTGGGGACGCTCATGACGCCGTAGCGCATGGCAAGCTCCGGGGACTGGTCAACGTCCACCTTCACAAAACCGATCTCCGGGTGCTCCGCCTCCACCTCCTCCAGGATAGGCACCAGCATCCGGCAGGGGCCGCACCAGGTGGCAAAAAAGTCCACCACGGTCACGCCGCCGCCCAGAACCTTCTCCTCAAATGTGTCCTTATTGATGATCTCCGCCATAGTATGGCCTCCTTTGTTTGTTTTCCTGCTCCTATTATAATTCCCCAAAAGGGGGATGTCAATTTATTTAAGTTTGTGGTATACTGTTATTACAACTATTTGACATGCGGAGGTATGTATGTACGATCTTATCATCATCGGCGGCGGGCCGGCGGGGCTGACAGCCGCGGTCTACGCCCGCCGGGCGGGCCTTTCCACCCTGATCCTGGAGATCACCGTCTGCGGCGGGCAGATCATCAATTCCCAGAACGTGGAGAATTTTCCCGCCATCCCCCAGATTGAGGGCTGGCGGCTGGCGGACAACTGGCAGAAGCAGGCCCAGGCCCTGGGGGCCGAGGTCAAGACCGCCGCCGTCACGGGCATCGAGCTTCGCGATAACGTCAGGCTTGTCCACACGGCCAAGGGGGACTTTGAGGCGCTGGCCGTCATCATCGCCACGGGCGCGGGACACCGGAAGCTGGACTGCCCCGGCGGGGCGGAGCTCTCGGGCCGGGGCGTGTCCACCTGCGCCTCCTGTGACGGGGCGTTTTTCCGGGGCCGTCCGGTGGCCGTGGTGGGCGGCGGCAGCACGGCCTTTGAGGACGCGCTGTACCTCAGTTCTATCTGTGAAAGGGTCTACATCGTCCACCGCCGCCGGGAGTTCCGGGCGGAACGGCATCTGGTAGAGACTGCCAAAGCCAAGGCAAATGTGGAATTTTTGACGCCCTGTGTCCCCGCTGAGGTCGTCGCCGGGGCAAACGGCCGCGTGGCCGCCCTGCGGGTGAGGAATGTGGAGACAAACGAGGAGCGCACGCTGGACACCCCCGGCGTCTTTACCGCCATCGGCATGATCCCCAACAACGCCGCCTTCGCCAATGTGCTGAAGCTGGACGAGGCCGGCTACGCCATCGCCGGGGAGGACTGCGCATCCGGCACGCCCGGTATCTGGGTGGCCGGGGATGGGCGGCAAAAGTCCCTGCGCCAGCTGATCACCGCCGCCGCCGACGGCGCGGTGGCCGCCACAGCGGCGGCCCGCTATGTGAACGAAAGGAAATGATCGTATGGAACCCATCACCATAAAAGTCAAAAAGCTGGATCCCCGCGCCGTGCTCCCCTCCCGGGGTTCCCCCTTCTCCGCCGGGGCCGATCTGCGGGCCTGCATGGACGGCCCCGTGACCGTGGCGCCGGGACAGACCGTCTTTTTCCATACCGGCCTCACCGCCGAGATCCCCGAGGGGTACGCCGGCTTCGTCTTTGCCCGTTCGGGGCTCGCCAGCAAATCCGGCCTGGCCCCCGCCAACAAGGTGGGCGTGGTGGACTCCGACTACCGGGGGGAATACATGGTGGCCCTCTATAACCACTCCCCCGCGCCCGTCACCGTCAATCCCGGCGACAGGATCGCCCAGATGGTGGTCATGCCCGTGGCGTTTACGGAGTTTATCGAGGCCGACGAGCTGTCCGAGACGGAGCGCGGAGCCGGCGGCTTCGGGTCCACGGGGAAGTGAAGCGTAAAATTTTTAATGTTTATCGTTAAATAATAGTTGACAAACATACATATCCGTGGTATACTGTGCCCAACTTCAAATAGGGAGGGCACAGATATGGAAAAGCTCAAAAAGACAGCGAAGGTGCTGGATAGATTTGCGAAGATATTCAAGGTGATCTTCATTGCCGCCGCCATCTTCCTGTTCGCGGGTCTCATCATCACCTCGGTGTACTACCTGGCCATCCGGGATGACGACGCGATGGCCGTTCTGGTGGGCGGGGACCTGCACCTGACTCTGGGAAATGTACGGCTGAATCTCGACCATCTGGTCCCGGGCAGTACCCGGCCCCTGGTGCCGGTGGCCGTGATGATGCTGACGGGCGCCCTGATGTTGGCCATCGCGGCGGTGGAGGCGGGCATTCTCCATCGGATCCTGGCCCCCATGGCGGAGGGGCGGCCCTTCGACTCGGCGGTGTCGGAGAACCTCGGGAAGCTGGGCTGGCTGACCCTGGTGCAGGCGGCTGTCTACAGCGTGGCGGAATTTCTGATTTTCTCCATGGAGCTGCGTCTCTTTGAGTTCGGGTATTTTCTGAATCCGGAGTACGTAAAGAGCTACACGGTTGATTTCCGCTTGGAGATTTCCAGATTCCTCATCCCGGCGGCCCTGTTTCTCCTCTCCTGGATCTTCCACTACGGTGAGGAGCTGCAGCGCCAGTCGGACGAGACGCTCTGATGTGGTCAAATGCCAATGATTAGGAGGGCACACCAATGGAAAAGCTCACCAAAACCGCTCGCGTTCTTCATAAAATTGTCCGCATTTTGTACCGCCTCGGCATAGTCGGTACGATTGTCACGGCAGTCGCTCTGGTGCTGATCACTTTGCTCCCCGCTGACTCCCTTCGGCAAGCGGTGAGTTCCGCGGACATGACCATCGAATTGGGAACGGCGGAGCTCCATCTTTCCAGGATTCTGGAACCAATCGGCGATATCCGCCTCTTTCTCTGTGCCGTCTTCGGCGTTGCCACAGCGTCTCTGGCACTGTCGGTGTGCGCGCTGAAGCTGGTGCTGCGCATCTTGCGGCTCATGGCAGACGGACGACCCTTTGACGGCACCGTGTCCGCCAATTTTAAGAGGCTGGGCTGGGTAACGCTGGCTGGCGTGGCGGTGCACTATGTAATGGACGGCGTGGACGCCGCCATGGATGTGTCCATGTTTGACCTGGATCAAATTTTCCGGCCCGACATGGTCAAAGGTGTCACCATCCAAAATACTGACAGCCTGTCGTGCCTGCTGATACCCATCATGATGTTCCTGCTGTCCTATGTGTTCCGATACGGTGGGGAGCTTCAGCGCCAATCCGACGAAACGCTTTGAGGTGGTCACATGCCAATTATTTTGCGCCTGGACCGGGTGATGGCCGACCGAAAAATGTCCCTGAACGCCCTCAGCGAAAAGGTGGGCATCGCCAACGTGAACCTCTCCAAAATCAAGACCGGCAAGGTCAGCGCCATCCGCTTCTCCACCCTGGAGGCCATCTGCGAGGCGCTCCAATGCCAGCCCGGGGACATTCTGGAGTACCAAAAGGGCGAATAACGTGAAAACTCCCCTGTGCCTGACGCACAGGGGGCGTTTATTTTCCAAAAAGGTCGCTGTGTGTACCCGTGCGGTAAATGAGCAGTTCATCACCGTCCACGCGGTAAATGAGCAGCCAATCCGCTTGTATATGACATTCCTGATAATCCGTCCAATTCCCGGCCAGCGCATGATTCCTGTTTGACGGCGGAAGCGGGGCGGGTATGCGCAGTATTTCGATCACGGCTTCCAGAAGGGACATATCCGCTCCGCGTTTCGCGCACAGCTTTAGATCCTTTTTAAATCTGGAGGAATACCTGACCGTCAGCATGATCAATCGTCCTCCGCCAGTATTTCGGAGAGAAGATCGGACGTTGACCCGTCAAATGTGAATCCGCCGCCGCTGTCAAGCTCTTCTACGGCTTTCATCGTCTCGGCGTTGGGAGTCTCGTCCGGAATCGCCGCACCCTGCAAAAAAGAGAGCACATAATACATTTTTCCGTCCGGTATCCGGTCAATGAGGCTTTTTGCCAATTCCCTGCTGCTCATGTTCCGTTCCTCCTTTTCACGCACCTAATGATATCCACATTCTCCCCGTTTTATAAATTTCCCGCGCCCGGAGGCGCGGGTCTTTTTCTCATCAAATATCCGCGAAGCATTCCCGCTCCTCGTCGGTGAAATCCGGCTCCGGGGCGGCGGGGGTCTGGGCTTTTTTGAGCTTGGCGGAGAGAGCGGCGAAGAACGCCGCGATCTGCTCATGGAAGAGGACGACGGCCGTTACGGCGGCGGCGACGGCGGCGATGGCCGACAGGAGGACGGCGATTTTTTTCCTGCTCATTTTCTACCCTCCGAAAATCGTTTGAGATGACAGGTCGATAGACGCATCTTATTTTACACTACCTTCGCTATTTTTTCAATACCCGCGCGCAACTTTATCAAAAAATCGTGGAATTGCCATCTTGTATACGGGGCGGCAATGTATTATAATGATATTTGTGTGAGTATGCGCGCGGATACGCATATATCCTTATGTCTGAAGCTGAACTCAAAAAGGGGTGCTCATATGGTAAGATTCAAAACGAGTCTCGGCGTCATCTCCATCTCGCCCGACGTCATCACCACCCTGGTGGGCGACGCGGCCACCAGCTGTTTCGGCGTCAAGGGAATGGCTATGCGCTCCGTCACCGACGGACTTGTCCATCTGCTGAAGCCCGAGGCCATGGGCAAGGGCGTTCACATCGCCTACGGGGAGGACTACATTCTCATCGATCTCCACATTATCGTGGACCACGGCGTCAACATCCCCGTGCTGTGCAGCAGCATTATCAACGAGGTCAAATACAAGGTCACAGAGGCCACCGGCATTGAAGTCCGCTCCGTGGACGTGTTTGTAGACTCGATAAGTCTTGATTGATGGAGGACGATAGCCTTGATACAGTCGATAGATGCCGCGCTGTTCAAATCCATGGTCATCTCCGGCGCGGCCCTTTTGGAACAGAACAAACAGCAGATCAATGAACTGAACGTGTTCCCCGTCCCCGACGGCGACACGGGCACCAATATGAGCCTGACCATGGGCTCCGGCGTCACCGCCCTGAAAAGCGGGGACTTCAACACCGTCACCGCCTGCGCCGACGCCGTGGCCAGCGCGCTCCTGCGGGGCGCCCGGGGCAACTCCGGCGTCATCCTCTCCCTCCTCTTCCGGGGTATCGGCAAGAGCCTGAAGGAAAAGAAAGCCTGCAGCGCCGCCGAGCTGGCCGCCGCCTTCCAGCGGGGCGTGGACGCCGCCTACAAGGCCGTCATGCGGCCCACGGAGGGCACCATCCTCACCGTCTCCCGCGTCGCCGCCGAGACCGCCAGGGCCTACGCGGAGACGGGCGCGGACCTGGAGGAGATGCTGGACAAGATGATCGCCGCCGGGGACGCGGCCCTGGCCGGCACCACCGAGCAAAACCCCGTCCTCAAGAAGGCCGGCGTTGTGGACGCCGGCGGCAAGGGGTATCTGTGCATCCTGCGGGGGATGCTCTCCGCCCTCCGGGGCCAGCCCATCGAGCATGTGGCCGTGGAGGAGGCGGAAGATCAGGGCGCGGACTTCGCCGGTCTTTCCGACGAGGAGATCACCTTCGCCTTCGACACCGTCTTTATCGTCCGAAAGAAGGATCCCGACGTGGATCTGGATCCCTTCCGGGAATACCTGAGCTCCATCGGCGATTCCCTGGTCATCGGCGAGGACGACGACGCCTTTAAGGTACACGTCCACACCAACACCCCCGGCGACGCCCTGAACGCCGCCCAGCAGTACGGCGTCCTGGAGCTGGCGAAGATCGAGAACATGGTCACCCAGCGGGACGACCTGGCCGCCGGTCGAAAGGCCCAGTCCACCGACGACCTGCAGGCCGTAGAGAAGGAGCTGGAGGCCATGGAGGAGCAGGCCAAGGCCGCGCCGGTGGACGTGCCGCCGGAGAAAAAATACGGGCTTGTCTCCGTCTGCGCCGGCCAGGGCATGGAGGCCGTGTTCAAAAACCTGGGCGTGGATGCCCTGGTCACCGGCGGGCAGACCATGAACCCCTCCACCGAGGATATCCTCCGGGCCGTACAGTCCGTCCCGGCGGAGACGGTGTTCGTCCTGCCCAACAACAAGAACATCATCATGGCCGCCCAACAGTGCGACCGGCTCACCGATAAAAACGTGGTGGTCATCCCCTCCAAGACCGTCCCCCAGGGCATTTCCGCGCTGGTGTGCTTTGACGACTCCCTGGAGCCGGACGATCTCACCGACGCCATGACCGACGCCTGCGGCACCGTCCACACCGCCTTCGTTACATACGCGGCGCGGGATTCGGAGTTCGACGGCACCCACATCAAATCCGGCGAGTACCTGGCCCTGCTGGAAAACCAGCTGCTCGCCAGCACCTCGGACCTGGCGGAACTGATCGGCGGCATCGCCGACGCGGTGCGGGATTTTGACCCGGAGGTGCTGACCATCTTCTACGGCGAGGACGTCACCGAGGAGGCGGCGAAGGCGGTGGAGGAAAAGCTGGCCCTCCGCTTCCCCGACGCCGACATCCAGCTCATCTCCGGCGGCCAGCCCGTGTACTACTACATGATCTCCGCCGAGTGATTTAAAATGAAACACGCCCCCGGGGAAGCCTCCCCGGGGGATTTTTTATACTGTCCGACTATAAGGGAAAAACCGCGTCTATAGCGGGTTTTCAGGCCATTCTACTGTCTATCGGTTGACGGTTTCCGGCGGCGCGGCTATACTGGAGGCATCCGAAAGAAGGAGGGGCAGTTATGTTCCAGATCGACAAGTCAGCATTTGGGGCGTTTATCGCGGCTCTGCGCCGGGAACGGGGCATGACCCAGCGGGAGCTGGCGGAGAAGCTGAACGTATCGGACAAGGCCGTATCCAAGTGGGAGACGGGAGTCAGTCTCCCGGACATATCCCTGCTGCCGCCCCTGGGGGAGGAGTTGGGGGTCACGGTGACGGAGCTGCTCAACGCCCGGCGGATGGACAGCGGCGAGACGCTGCGTCCCCAAGAGACGGACGAGCTTCTCCGGCGGGCCATGGAGCTGGCGCCGGAGCCGGGACGCGGCCGGCCAACCGCAAAAAACGTCCTGGCGTTCCTGCTCTGCGTAGGGATCTGCGTGCTGGAGCTCCTGCTGCTGATGGGGCCGCTGAGCTGGAGGCCCGTAGCCGACACGGCGGCGATGCTCTGGACAGCGGCGGCCCTGGGGGCGGTCTTCGGGGTTTACTTCTTCCTGGCGGTAAAAACGCGGCTGCCGAAATTCTATGACGAGAACAAGCTTGGCTGCATCACCGACGGCTTTTTGCGGATCCATATGAGCGGCGTCAGCATCAACAACACAAACTGGCCCCATATGATCCGGGCCTTTCGCGGCTGGTCGGCGGCGGTGCTGACCCTTGGCCCCGTGACCGTCTACGCCCTGGACCGCCTGACGCCCGGTGAAAGCCCCTGGCGGATGATCGTCTTCTTCGCCCTCTTTCTGGGCGGCCTCTTCGTCCCGGCGTACTACGCCGCTATCAAATATCGTAACGGCAGGAAATAGGGACAACTCCGAATTCAATATTATTCGTGGGGCTTCGCCTCACGAATAATCCCTTTTATTTTGCGGCGTGTGCGGCCCTTCGGGCCGTGCGCGGAGCAAAACAGCAGGAAGACCTACGAGAAAAACCCGCAGGCTTTTCTCGGAGGTCTTTCGCACGTTTCCCTTGGCATTGGAAGGCCGCTTGGCGGCCTTCCAAAGAAACTGTCGAAAAAGCCCTGACGGGCTTTTTCCGACAAGCAAAACAAAAGCCCGCCGAAGCGGGCTTTGTTTTTTAAACGAAATTACTCGTTGACAGCGGTGACAACGCCGGAGCCGACGGTACGGCCGCCCTCGCGGATAGCGAAGCGGAGGCCGGGCTCGATGGCGATGGGGGTGATCAGCTCAACGTCCATCTCCACGTTATCGCCGGGCATGCACATCTCAACGCCCTCGGGGAGGGTGATGACGCCGGTGACGTCGGTGGTACGGAAGTAGAACTGGGGACGATAGTTGTTGAAGAAGGGGGTGTGGCGGCCGCCCTCATCCTTGGAGAGAACGTAGACCTGGCCGTGGAACTTGGTGTGGGGATGAATGGAGCCGGGCTTGGCAAGGACCTGGCCGCGCTCCACCTCGTTCTTGGCGATGCCGCGCAGCAGGGTGCCGATGTTGTCGCCGGCCTCGGCGTAGTCGAGGAGCTTGCGGAACATCTCGATGCCGGTGACGACGGTCTCACGGGGCTCGTCCATCAGGCCGACGATCTGGACCTTCTCGTTCATCTTGATGGTACCACGCTCAACTCTACCGGTGGCCACGGTGCCGCGGCCGGTGATGGTGAAGACGTCCTCAACGGGCATCAGGAAGGGCTGATCGGCGGCGCGGTCGGGGGTCTTGATATAGTTGTCGACAGCGTCCATCAGCTCCCAGATGCACTCATACTCAGGGGCGTGAGGATCGGTGGAGTTGGACTCCAGGACCTTCAGAGCGGAACCCTTGATGATGGGGGTGTCGTCGCCGGGGAACTCGTACTTGTCCAGAAGCTCGCGGACTTCCATCTCCACCAGCTCCAGCAGCTCAGGGTCGTCCACCTGGTCGCACTTGTTCAGGAAGACAACGACATAGGGCACGTTCACCTGACGGGCAAGCAGAAGATGCTCGCGGGTCTGAGCCATGGGGCCGTCGGAGGCGGCGATGACCAGGATAGCGCCATCCATCTGAGCGGCGCCGGTGATCATGTTCTTGATATAGTCGGCGTGGCCCGGGCAGTCAACGTGGGCGTAGTGGCGGGCGGCGGTCTGATACTCAACGTGAGCGGTGTTGATCGTGATGCCGCGGGCGCGCTCCTCGGGAGCCTTGTCGATCTGGTCGTAAGCGGTGTAGGTGGCGGCGCTGGCGTCGGCCATGTTCAGGACCTTGGTGATGGCCGCGGTCAGGGTGGTCTTGCCGTGGTCGATGTGGCCGATGGTGCCGATGTTTACATGGGGCTTGGTGCGCTCGAATTTTGCTTTAGCCATTGGTAATTATCCTCCTTTAATTGTTTGGAAAGGGTTTCGGTCTGTCTGAGTTGTATTCTAATACATTCTCAGGGATTTTGCAACTGTTTTTATGGTTTATCCGGGTTATTTTGCCCCGTGCGTCCGGACGATCTCCTCCCGGAGGCTCCTGGGCAGCTCAACGAAGTGGCTGGGCTCCATGGAGTAGTTGGCGCGGCCCTGGGTCTTGGAGCGAAGGTCGGTGGAGTAGCCGAACATGGTGGAGAGCGGTACGTCGCAGGTGACGCGGACGGTGCCGTTCTGGATATCGGTGGCGGTGACGCTCCCGCGGCGGGAGTTGATATCGCCGATGATATCACCCATATACTCGTCCGGCCCGATGACCGTGACCTTCATGATGGGCTCCAGGATGGTGGGATCGGCCTTGGCCATAGCCTCCTTGAAGGCCATGGAGCCGGCGATCTTGAAGGCCATCTCGGAGGAGTCCACCTCGTGGAAGGAGCCGTCGTACAGGTGGACCTTCACATCCACCACGGGGAAGCCGGCCACCACGCCGGAGAGCATGGCGCCCTGGATACCGGCGTCTACCGCGGGGATAAACTCCTTGGGGATCGCGCCGCCGGTGATCTCGTTGAGGAACTCGTAGCCCTTGCCGGACTCGTTGGGCTCGATGCGGATCTTGACGTGGCCGTACTGGCCCTTGCCGCCGGACTGGCGGGCGTACTTGCAATCCACATCCGCCGTGCCCTTGATGGTCTCCTTATAGGACACCTGGGGACGGCCCACGTTGGCCTCCACCTTGAACTCGCGCATAAGCCGGTCCACGATGATCTCCAGATGGAGCTCGCCCATACCGGCGATGATGGTCTGACCCGTCTCCTCGTCGGTGTAGGTCTTGAAGGTGGGATCCTCCTCCGCCAGCTTTTGCAGGGCGATGGCCATCTTCTCCTGACCGGCCTTGGTGCGGGGCTCGATGGCCACGCGGATGACCGGCTCGGGGAATTCCATGGATTCCAGAATGATCTGGTGGTCGGCGTCGCACAGGGTGTCGCCGGTCGTGGTATTTTTCAGGCCCACGGCGGCGGCGATGTCGCCGGTGTAGACCTTGTCGATGTCCTCCCGGTGGTTGGCGTGCATCTGCAGGATGCGGCCAAGCCGCTCGCGCTGACGCTTCACGGGGTTGATCACCGTGGCGCCCGCCTCGGCCGTGCCGGAATAGACCCGGAAGAAGCTGAGACGCCCCACATAGGGGTCGGTCATGATCTTGAACGCCAGGGCGGAGAACGGGGCGTTGTCGTCGGCGGGACGCTCCTCCTCCTCGCCGGTCTTGGGATCCGTGCCCTTGATGGGCGGGATGTCCAGCGGTGAGGGCATGAAATCCACAATGGCGTCGATGAGCTTCTGAACGCCCTTGTTGCGGTAGGAGGTGCCGCACACCACAGGCACCATCTCGTTGGCGATGGTGGCCTTGCGGATGGCCGCCTTGATGGCGTCGGAGCTGACGGGCTCGCCCTCCAGGTACTTCTCCATGATCTCGTCGTCGAAGTCCGAAACGGCCTCCAGGAGCTTCATCCTGTACTCCTCGGCCATTTCGCGCATGTCCTCGGGGATGGGCTCCACGCGCATGTCCTGGCCCAGCTCGTCGTAGTAGACGTCCGCGTTCATCTCGATGAGATCGACGATGCCGCGGAAATCCGCCTCCTTGCCGATGGGCAGCTGGATGGGGACGGCGTTGGCCTTGAGCCGCTCATGGACCATGTTGATGACGTTGAAGAAGTCCGCGCCCATGATGTCCATCTTATTGACGTAGATCATGCGGGGGACATGGTAGGTGTCGGCCTGACGCCACACCGTCTCGGACTGGGGCTCCACGCCGCCCTTTGCGCACATCACCGTGACGGAACCGTCCAGCACCCGCAGGGAGCGCTCCACCTCCACGGTGAAATCCACGTGGCCCGGGGTGTCGATGATGTTGATGCGTGTCCCCTTCCAGAAGCAGGTGGTGGCGGCGCTGGTGATGGTGATGCCGCGCTCCTGCTCCTGCACCATCCAGTCCATGGTGGCGGCTCCCTCGTGGACCTCGCCCAGCTTGTGGGTGCGGCCCGTGTAGAAAAGGATGCGCTCCGTGGTGGTGGTCTTTCCGGCGTCGATGTGGGCCATGATGCCGATGTTTCTTGTTTTCTCTAAGGAATATTGTCTGGGCATAAAAAACTCTTTCTCCTGATGCGCTCAGAGCTCCGACGGCCCTGAACCATACTCAAAAATAGAAACGCGAAATTGGCCGCCGGGGCGATCACCAACGGAAGTGCGCGAACGCCTTGTTGGCGTCGGCCATCTTGTGGACGTCCTCACGCTTTTTCACAGAGGAGCCGGTGTTGTTGGCGGCGTCCATGATCTCGCCGGCCAGCTTCTCGCGCATGGTCTTCTCGCCGCGGGCGCGAGTGTAGGTGGTCAGCCAGCGGAGGCCAAGGGTCTGACGGCGGGCGGGACGGACTTCCATGGGGACCTGATAGGTGGAGCCGCCCACACGGCGGGACTTGGTCTCCACGGAAGGCATGATGTTTTCAAGAGCGGCCTGGAACACCTCAAGGGGCTCCTTGCCGGTCTTTTCCTTGACGATATCGAAGGCGCCGTAGACCACCTTCTGGGCCACGCCCTTCTTGCCGTCAAGCATGATGGAGTTTACAAGCTTTGTGACGAGCACGGAGTTGTAAACAGGATCGGGCAAAATTTCTCTTTTGGGAACATTACCTCTTCTGGGCACTTTGCTTCCCTCCTTCTTAATAAGAATTCACAGGTACTCTCGGTTGATTGAAATGCCGGAGGCATTTCAATCAAGGGGGAACGTGCGGCAGCGCGGAGCGCCGCCTGCTGTCACGCCGCGCGCACGGCCAAACCGCACACTCGCGTGACAAAAGGGATTTTTTTCGACGTACATGCCGCCGAAAAAAATATTTGAAAATTCACGCCGCCCTTGACGAACCGAGTGCGCGCCCCGAGGTGTCTATACAAATTATAAACAACAACGAGGACGCTGTTGGGGATGGCATTACTTCTTCTTGCCGGCCTTGGGTCTCTTGGCGCCGTACTTGGAGCGGGCCTGCATACGGCCGTTGACGCCCTGGGTATCGAGGGTGCCGCGGATGATGTGGTAACGCACACCGGGCAGGTCCTTGACACGGCCGCCGCGGATCATGACAACGGAGTGCTCCTGCAGATTGTGACCGACGCCGGGGATGTAGGCGGTGACCTCGAAGCCGTTGGTCAGACGCACACGGGCGATCTTACGGAGAGCGGAGTTGGGCTTTTTCGGGGTCATGGTCCTGACCGCGGTGCAAACGCCGCGCTTCTGGGGGGAGCTCAGATCGGTGGCACGATTCTTCAGGGTGTTCAGACCCTTCTGGAGAGCCGGGGAGGTGGACTTGTAGACGGATGTCTCGCGTCCCTTCCTGACGAGCTGATTGATTGTGGGCATTGTGTTCCTCCTTCCTCAAAAAATAATGTTTTCACGTATGGATAGTGTACCCATAAATGGGCGCAAAAACCCCACGCAGACAGGTATTTTAGCATATTTCCCCCGGAAAGTCAACACTTTTTTCCCTTCCCCGGGAAAGTTTCAGTCGGTAATTGAAACAAAAATTTTAAAAAAGAAAAAGGTATTTTGGTTTTTACGGCGTATAAAGATATCAACGGGTCAAGAACAGGCTGAGGGAGGGATGAACGTGCCGAACATTCGGGAAAAGCGCGAGGCGCTGGAGACGCTCCTGGTATGCGATGCCGGCGTCCGCGCCGCCGCCTCCACCGGCAGGTTCCGGCCGGAGCCGGAGGACGAGGTGCGCACCTGCTTCCAGCGGGATATCGACAGGATCACCCACTCCAAGGCCTTCCGCCGCTTAAAGCAGAAGACCCAGGTGTTTTTAGAGCCGGAGGGCGACCACTACCGCACGCGCCTGACGCACACGCTGGAGGTCACCCGCATCGCCCGCACCATCGCCAGGGCCCTGAGCCTCAACGAGGATCTGACGGAGGCCATCGGCCTGGGCCACGATCTGGGCCACACGCCCTTCGGCCACGCCGGGGAGCGGGCCCTCAATGAGCTTCTGGCCGATGAGGGCGGCTTCCGCCACTACGAGCAGAGCCTCCGGGTGGTGGATATCATTGAAAAAGAGGGGCGGGGCCTCAACCTGACCAATGAGGTGCGCGAGGGCATCCTCCGCCACACCTGCGACCCCCTCAGCGCCACGCTGGAGGGGCAGACCGTTAGGCTGGCCGACAAGATCGCCTACATAAACCACGACGTGGACGACGCCATCCGTTCCGGCACCCTCAGCGGGGACGATATTCCGGCGATCGTCCGGGACACCCTGGGCCGCCGGTACAGCGCCCGGATAAACACCATCGTGGAGGACATCATAGCACAGGGAACCGGCGCCGGAGCGGTGCGTATGAGCGGCCCGGTGGAACAGGCGGTGAACGTCTTTTCCGACTTTCTCTACGAGCGGGTCTACCGGAATCCTGTCGTAAAAGGGGAGGAACGGAAGGTCCAGGGCCTGCTTTCCGGGATTTTTGATTATTTCGCGGCAAATCCGGCAAAAATGTCGGCAGAATACCTGGCCATCGCGGAGAAGGACGGCGTGCGCCGCGCCGCCGCGGACTATGTGGCCGGCATGACCGACCCCTACGCCATCGAGATCCACAACAGCATCTTCGTCCCCATGGCCTGGACGGTGAAATGAGCCGGACGTAAAGCTGCCGGCGAAAAGCGGCGGCGGACGCGCCGCGCTTCTCCGAGCCTCCTCATATGAGCCTATTATAACGTAATAATAAGCATATGTCAAGCGTAAATTTAAATATTTTTAATTCGTTTTATGCATAAATAAATTTTTCCGGGAAACACTTAGCGCAAGGAGGTGAGAGCGTGGCCATACCGGAGAGCTTTATCGAGGAGGTCATCGCCCGCAGCGACATTGTGGACGTGGTTTCGGAATATGTGCACCTGACAAAGCGCAGCGGGGCCAACCAGTTCGGCCTCTGCCCCTTCCACTCGGAGAAGACGCCCTCCTTCTCCGTGGCGCCGGACAAGCAGATCTACCACTGCTTCGGCTGCGGCAAGGGCGGGAACGTCATCGGCTTCATCATGGAGATCGAAAACCTGACCTTCCGGGACGCGGTGGCGTTTCTGGCCCGCAGAGCCCACATGGAGATGCCGGAGGACGGCGAGGACCGGCTTGTCCGGGACCGCCGGGCCAGGATCTTTGAGCTGAACCGCCAGGCCGCCCGGTGGTTTTACGACAATCTCTCCAAGCCGGAGGGGGCCCCGGCGGTGGAGTATATCCGCAAACGCGCCCTGTCCAAAAGGACGGTGACCAGCTTCGGCCTGGGCGCGGCGCCGGACGACTGGTACGCGCTGACCAACGAGATGCGCCGCCGGGGCTACTCCGACGCGGAGCTCATCGAGGCGGGACTGGCCAAAAAAGGCCGGAACGGCGGGGCCTACGACGTGTTCCGCAACCGCCTTGTCTTCCCGGTGATCGACGTGCGCGGCAACGTGGTGGCCTTTTCGGGGCGGATCCTCGGCGACGACGGGGGTCCAAAATACCTCAACACCCCCGACACGCCCGTCTACGCCAAGAGCCGGAACCTGTTCGCGCTGAATCTGGCCAAGCGCTCCAAGCGGGACATGTTCATCCTGGCCGAGGGCAACGTGGACGTGGTGATGCTCCATCAGGCGGGCTTTGACTGCGCGGTGGCCTCCCTGGGCACGTCCCTCACCGCCGAGCAGGCGCGGCTCATGAAGAATTACAAGGAGAAGGTGGTCATCGCCTACGACTCCGACGGCGCCGGCCTGAAGGCGGCCCAGCGGGCCATCGGCATTCTGGAGCCGGCGGGCCTGCAGGTGCGCGTCCTGCGGATGGAGGGGGCCAAGGACCCGGACGAATTCATCAAGGCCCGCGGGCCGGACGCCTTTCAGGTGCTCTTAGAGCAGAGCGCCAACCACGTGGAGTACAGAATACTGGCGGCGAAATCGAAATACGATATGGATACGGACGACGGGCGGCTGGCCTTCCTCAGGGAGGCGGTGGAGATCCTGGCGGAGAACCCCAACCGGGTGGAACGGGAGCTGTACACCGCCCGGGTGGCCCATATGGTGGGCGTCTCCAAGGACGCGGCCCGCGTGGAGGTGGAGAAGGCCGTGAAAAACCGGGCCTACGCGGAAAAGCGCCAGCGGGAACGGCAGACGATGCGCTTGGACGCCGGCCTGCAGCCCCGGGACCGGAAGAGCCGGTATGAGAATCTCCCCTCCGCCAGGGCGGAGGAGGGGGTCATCCGTCTGCTGATGGCCGATCCGGAGCTGGCCCGGTACACCGGCGGACTGACCAGCGCCGAATTTACCGCGCCCTTCCTGGGGCGCATCTACGACAGGATCCTGAAAAGGGCCGAAAACCACGAGAGCGTCAGCCCCGCGGTGATCGCCGCCGGCCTGGAGCCGGGCGAGGCGGCCCAGTTCACGGAGCTTCTGCGGGAGCCGGAGGAGCTTTCCACCGCCCGCGAGGCCCTGGCCAATTACATAGACAAGATCAGAGAGAGCGGACTCTACAGCGGGACGAACAGGGATGTGAGCGCCCTCTATGAGATGAAAAAAAAGAAAATGGGACATGGAGGATAAAGACATGGAAGAAAACAAAAACACCGCCCCGGAGACGGAAGCCGTCGCGGACGTGCAGGCGCCGGATCAGGCGGCCCGCGAGAAGCTGGAGGCCCTGATTAAGGAGGGCCAGCGCAAGGGCAGCCTCAGCGCCAAGGAGCTGACCGTCCTGGACACCCTGAACCTGGACCCGGAGCAGATCGACAGGTTCTACGAAAAGCTGGAGCGTCTGGGCGTGGAGACCACCGATGAGGAAGCTCTGGAGATGTTCGGGGATATGGACGTCTCCTTGGAGGAGCTGGACAGCATCGACGAGATCACCCGGGAGGAGCTGGAGAGCACCGACGCCCTTTCCGATTCCTTCGCCATCGACGACCCGGTGAGGATGTACCTGAAGGAGATCGGCAAGGTGCCCCTGCTCAGCCCCGAGGAGGAGGTGGAGCTGGCCCGCCGGATGGCCGAAGGCGACCAGGAGGCCAAGAACCGCATGGCCAACGCCAACCTCCGTCTTGTGGTCTCCATCGCCAAGCGGTACGTGGGGCGCGGCATGCTGTTCCTGGACCTTATCCAGGAGGGCAACCTGGGCCTTATCAAGGCCGTGGAGAAATTCAACTACCAGAAGGGCTACAAGTTCTCCACCTACGCCACCTGGTGGATCCGTCAGGCCATCACCCGCGCCATCGCCGACCAGGCCCGCACCATCCGTATCCCCGTCCACATGGTAGAGACCATCAACAAGGTCATCCGCGTCAGCCGCCAGCTTCTGCAGGAGCTGGGCCACGACCCCTCCCCCGAGGAGATCGCCGCGGAGATGGATATGCCCGTGGAGAAGGTGCGGGACATCCTGAAGATCGCCCAGGAGCCCGTCTCCATCGAGACGCCCATCGGCGAGGAGGAGGATTCCCGCCTGGGCGATTTCATCGAGGACGAGGCCGCCTCGGAGCCGGCGGAGGCCGCCAGCTTCACCCTGCTGAAGGAGCAGCTGATGGAGGTGCTGGATACCCTCACCCCCCGGGAA
Organism: uncultured Oscillospiraceae bacterium; assembly: GCA_947631845.1. Taxonomy (GTDB): domain Bacteria; phylum Bacillota; class Clostridia; order Oscillospirales; family Oscillospiraceae; genus RUG626. Next base: position 37,841 of record CANRMY010000019.1, read on the forward strand.
AAGAAGGTGCTGGAGCTGCGCTTCGGCATCATCGACGGCCGCACCCGCACCCTGGAGGAGGTGGGCCGGGAGTTCAACGTCACCCGCGAGCGCATCCGCCAGATCGAGGCCAAGGCCCTGCGCAAGCTCCGCCACCCCAGCAGGAGCAAGAAGCTGAAGGATTTCCTGAACTGAGGAGACGGGGCCATGAACGCGGAACCCGACGCGGTTTTTTCCGTCCGCGACACGAATATCGTCAAATGCGCCGCCGTGATCCTGCTCCTGACGCACCACCTGTATATGGGCGTCCTGCCCGCCCCCATTGATTTGAAGGGCTCCGCGCCCCATGTGGTGCTGGCGACGCTGGCCAAGGTGTGCGTGGCCGTCTTCGTGATGCTCTCCGGCTACGGGCTGTCCGTCAGCTTCGAACGCCGGGGCGAACGGAACCCGGTGCGCTTCACCGTGGATCACACTTTGAAGCTCATGTGGAACTACTGGCTGGTCTACGTGATCTTCACCCTGGGCGGCGTGTTTTTCTCCAGGCCGGAGTTCTCCCCCCAGGCCATGTACGGCACCGGCCTTCACGGCGCGTGGCAGGCGCTGGTGGAGTTTCTGGCCCTCCGGCCCCTCCTGGGCACCGCCTCCTACAACCAGACCTGGTGGTACATGGAGGCGGCGCTGATACTGTATGTCACCTTCCCCCTGATGTACAAGGCGGTGAAGAAGGTCCCCTGGCTGGTCCTGCCGGTGACCGCCGTGCCGCTGGCGCTCTACTATTTTTACGGCAACAACGTGTGGGACACCTGCCGGGAGATCTACTGGTTCTTCCCCTTCGCCGTGGGCGTCTTTCTGGCCCAGAGGGGGCTGCTGGATAAGTTCGCGGGGCTTTTGAAGGGCGGGCGCGGCTGGGCCGTCACCGCCGCCGTCACCGTGGCTTTTCTTCTGTTTGCCTACATCCGCTCCCTCATCGGGCTGGCCTTTGATACCTTCTTCGCCCTCTCCCTCCTTCTCTTCCTCCGGGCCACCCTCTGCCGGATACCGGTCCTCAGCGGGGCGGCGGCCTACGTGGGGAGCAGGAGCGGCGACGTGTTCCTGGTCCACTCCTTCCTCTACGGCTACTATGTCACCCAGACTTATTTCACGAGGCTGCTGTGGAGCTCAAACCCCTGGGCGGTGCTCTCGGCCCTGCCGGCCCTGCTGGCGCTGAGCCTTGTCTGCGCGGAGCTCCTGCGGCTGCTGCGCCGGGTGGTGGTGTTCCGGCTGCCGGAGTGGAAATGACCGGCTTTTTTCCGTGAATAAACCCGCCCCGGGGGGAATAGACTCTCCCGGGGTGATTTTATGGATTGCAGGATCGGCGACCTCCGCTACAAGGAGGTCATCAACGTGAACACCGGCCTGAGGCTGGGCTATGTGTCCGACGGCATCTTTGACGTAAAGACGGGCCGGATGCGGGCGCTGGTGGTGCCGGGGGGCTACCGGGTGATGGGGTTTCTCGGCCGAAACGACGACTACGTCATCCCCTGGGAGGCCATACGGCGCATCGGGGACGACATCATCCTGGTGGAGGACAGCCGCCTGGAGACCCGGGAGCGCAAGCGCAAAAAGTGGCCGGAGGCGGCCGCCCCCTGTCCGGAGCGCCGGGAGAAGGAGCCGCCGCGCCAGGAGGGCGAAAAAAGCACGTATTCCTGAGAAGTTTTTTGGCGGATGTCAAGAAGAATTTTTACAAACCCAAGGAAAAACCAGGATATTACTGAAAAATAAAAGGAACAAAAAAATATCT
>CANRMY010000020.1 GCA_947631845.1 uncultured Oscillospiraceae bacterium
CGGGCGCTCCCCGGGGTTCTCCACATAGGGGCTCGCAAGCCCCTGTGTGGTCGTTTTTTAAAGGCGGGGTCCAGGGGAAAAGGGGCCCCGCGCGGCTGTCGCCGCGTGGGGAGAGGAGGAGCGAACCGTGCGAGTGAGGGCGAACACTTGCAGCCCGAGCCATCGCCGGTTCCGCGACGACGCGCGAAATCCCCCCTCTGGTTTCTTTTCCTCTTTTGTTGCCTTTTCTCCTTTTGGAAATCCAAAAGGAGAAAAGAAAATCTCCGTCCGCCTATAAGGCGGACAACTTTATTCCCACGCCGGGGTGAGGCCCCCCGTCCGACGGACGGTTTTTTTAAATCACATGTATATTTTTCCTCACGCCGGTCCATACTACCTCCGTAACAAAAGCGGGTAACCCGCGTTTTTGGAGGTAAAATGATGCACGAGAGGAAGAGCTTTTCGCAAATGGCGGATGAGTTCCTCAGCGGCAAGGGCTTTTACATAGTCCTTTTCGCGTGCGTCGCCATCATCGGCATTTCGGCGTGGCTGCTGCTGTTCTCGCGGTGGTCGCCCCTGGCCGGCGGCGATGAGAGGGACTATCTTGACGTCATGGGGGACGTGAGCACAAATCCCCAGGAGAAAGACACAGCCGGCCCCGGCCCGGATACCGCCGGGAACGCCGGAACGAAGGACACCTCGGGGGATACCACCGTCCTGAAGCCGGACGTCACCCGGGAGCCCAACAAGCCGGACACCAAGCCCCAGGGGAGCACCGGGGCGCTGACCGTCACGGATACGCCGGACACGGACACCTCCGGCGGCCAGGATGAGCCGGAGCATGACGAGCCGGAGACGGCCAAGACCGTGAAGGATCTTACCTTCCTGTGGCCCGTGTCCGGGCAGATCGTCAAGGGCCACTCCCCGGACAAGCTGGTTTACAGTGAGACCATGGGCGACTGGCGGGTCCACGACGGCGTGGATATCGCCGCCAAGCTGGGGACCCGGGTGCTGTGCTGCTGCAACGGCACGGTGACAAGTGTGGAGGACTCCGGCGACGGGCGCGGCACCGTTGTCACCATCGACCACGGCGCGGGCGTCACCAGCACCTACGCCAATCTGGCCGGCGTGCCCACCGTTGAGGTCGGCGACGCCGTGACCATGGGCTCCGTTATCGGCTCTGTGGGCGCCACCTCCCTCTACGAGACGGCGGAGGACGCGCACCTGCACTTCTCCATGACCGTAGACGGTGAGAGCGTAGACCCCGCCGCCTACCTCCCCCGGAAATAAAACGGCCAGGTAAAGTTAAGACGGGACAGCTTCGGCTGTCCCGTCCGCTTATATTCTGTTCATCTCGTCGATCACGGCCCGGGGCTTTACGGTCATCTCCACCCAGGCGGGGCGAAAGCCGCTCCTGATGGCGTTTCTGGCGGAGGGGATATTGGACCAGGCACAGCAGTAAAAGGGGACCTTCCCGCGCCGCAGGATCTCCACGGCCAGCGCGCCGGTGAGGGCCGAGGCAATCCCCCGCCGCCGGTACTCCGGCAGAACGTCCACGCCGATCTGCCACATCCGGTCGCAGTCGGCGGAGCATCCGGCGAGCCCCACCAGCCGCCCGCCGTCGTAGGCCCCGACGCCCAGCACGTCCAGGTGCCGGCGCTCTTTACACAGGGCGTTGCTCCACTCCGGCCGGTAGAGCTCCCGGAAATCCGGCTGTTCCAGGATCCGCAGCTGAGCCTCGCAGGGGGCGGGGCACAGCTTCTCCACATCGGGGAGAAAATACTCCGCCATAAAACAGATCCCGGCGTTTATCTCCGCCAGCCGGCCGCCCAGCCAGTGGATCCGGGGCGTCTCAAAAAGGCGGTAAAACGCGTCCTGGCCCATATATTCCGCCGCGATCTCCGCCGCCTCCCCGGCGGCGGCCGCCACCACGTTGTTCCCGTAGGAGACAAACTGCGCGACGATGGGCTCCTTCAAATATTTCCGCGCGCCCGCGCCCAGACGCAGCGGGACAAGGACATTTTCGCGCTTCAGAAAATCCTCCGCCGCACAGCCCATGTCCTCCGCCGACTGCTCCATGGCGATCCGCAAGAGCTCCCTGTTGTCCATTTTCACCGCCCTATTGATGCGGAATTGGCAATAATAAAAAATTATGCTTGACCGATGCTTGGATTTATAGTATAATGCGCATATACAGAAGTAACGCCCCGTTATCCCACCTGAACGGTGATGACCACATAGTTGATCATCATGTGCAAAAACACCGGGGCCCAGAGGGTCTTGGAGTAGTCGTAGGCCCAGCCCAGCACAAGCCCCGCGGGCAGATATTGCAGCAGGTAGAGCAGCAGAGAGGGGTGGAAGTCGTAGACCATATAGCTCCACAGGTGGTAGACGGCGAAGAGCAGGGTGGAGACGGCGTAGGCCAGGAGGGCGTTTTTCCGCCGCAGGGAGCCGAACACCACGCCCCGGAACAGCGTCTCCTCCACCACCGGCGCCAGCAGGACGCCGATGACCAGCATCTTGTTGGGATTGAGCTTTGTGGAGGCGTTGACGGCGGCGGAGTTGGGGTTGGTCAGGTTCTCCAGGAAGAACCGGAGGCCCAGGCTGACAAGATTTGACAGGAACACATAGGCGATGAAGCCCACCAGCACGGCGATGACCGTTCTGCCGAAGCTGCCGCACATATCCGCGAAGGTCTCCCGCAGGTAGTGGAACAGGAAGCCCAGCAGATAGGCAAAGCCCACGGCGTAGTATAAGAGATTGAGCCAGGTGTCGCCAAGCCGGAAGCCCATCAGCGGGAACACATGGGCGTTCAGGGCCGAGAGGATATAGGCCATGGCGAACATGTGGACAAATACATAGACCCACCCCAGGATCTGCTCCACGTAGGTCATGGGGTAGGGGAAGCCTGTGCCTGTATGCTTTTTCGCGGTCATGATCTCACCTTCCTGATCAGTTTATCCAGGACGCCCTGGCACTCCAGGGGCGTCAGCGTGTTGATGTCGATTTTTCGCAGCTCCTCCGTCACCTCGTCGGACACTAAGGAGCCCAGGGAGATCTGATCCGCCTCCCGGACAGGGGCGGCCAGACGCGCCGGGACGGCGGAGGCCCGACCGGCTGTCAGATCCGCCAGCACCGCCTTGGCCCGCCGGATCACCGTGTCCGGCACGCCGGCCAGCTTGGCCACCTCCACGCCGTAGCTGTCATCGGCGCCGCCGGGGACGATCTTCCGCAGGAAGATGAGCTCGTCGCCCCGCTTTTTGGCGGAGATATTGTAATTTTTCACGCCCTCCACCTGCCCCTCCAGGGCCGTCAGCTCGTGATAATGGGTGGCGAACATGGTGCGGGCGCCCAGCTTTTTCTTATCGGCGCAGTACTCCAGCACCGCCCTGGCGATGGCCATGCCGTCGTAGGTGGAGGTGCCCCGGCCGATCTCGTCCAGCAGGATCAGGGAACGGGAGGTGGCGGCGCTCAGGATGGAGGCCACCTCGCTCATCTCCACCATGAAGGTGGACATGCCCCCGGCCAGGTCGTCGGAGGCGCCGATGCGGGTGAACACCCGGTCCAGAAGCCCCACCCGGGCCGCTCTGGCCGGGACGAAGGAGCCGATCTGGGCCATGAGGCAGATGAGGGCCGTCTGGCGCATGTAGGTGGATTTACCGGCCATATTGGGGCCGGTGATGATGGCGGTATCGGCTCCCCGGGCGCTCAGATGGGTGTCGTTGGGGACAAACAGCGTGTCCTTCTGGGTCAGCTCCACCACCGGATGGCGGCCGTCGGTGATGTCGATGCCGCCCTCGGCGGCGACCTCCGGCATACACCAGTTGTAGTCGGCGGCGCACTGGGCGAAGGAGCACAGCACGTCAAGGCTGGCGATCTCCTGGGCCGTGGACTGGACCCGCAGGACCTGATCGGCGATGGACTTGCGCAGGCGGGAGAAAATCTTAAATTCCAGCTCGTTGAGCCGGTCGCCGGCGGTGAGCAGCTCCTCCTCCAGATTTTTCAGCTCCTCGGTGATGAACCGCTCGCAGTTGACCAGCGTTTGTTTACGTATGTAGTCCTCCGGCACGTCCTCGGACTGGGCGCGGGGGATCTCGATATAGTACCCGAAGACCTTGTTGTAGCCGATGCGCAGCTTTTTCCCCGTCCTGGCCTTCTCCCGGGCCTCGATCTCGGAGAGGGCGGTCTTACTGCCCTTCAGCAGGGAGCGCAGACGGTCCACCTCCGGGTCGAACCCGGCCCGCACCAGGCCGCCCTCCCGGACGGAGACGGGGGGATCGTCGCAGAGGGTCTCGTCGATGCCGGTTTTGAGGTCCGTAAGGGGATCCATGGCCCGGATCTCCTGCATAAGGGGGGAGGTCATATTCTCCAGATGGCCCAGCACCTCCGGGATACGCCCGATGGAGGCGGACAGGGCCGTCAGATCCTTGCCGTTGACGGTGCCGAACACCGTCTTGCCGATGATGCGCTCCATATCCCCGATGCCCCGCAGGGCCCCGGACAGCTCGCCCCGGGCCACGCTGTCGGAAAAGAGCTCGTTCACCGCCGCCAGCCTCCGGCTGATGGGGGCCAGGGACAGCAGGGGCCGGGCCACCCAGGAGCGGATGAGGCGGGAGCCCATGGGCGTTTTCGTCTTGTCCATGGCCCAGAGCAGGCTTCCGCGCTTTTCCCGGGTGCGCATGTTGTAGAGGAGCTCCAGATTCCGCAATGTTTGCAGATCCAGCTCCATGTACCGCCCGTCGGTGTAAAAATCCAGCTTGTTGATGTAGCTTAAATCGGCCTTCTGGGTCTCGGTGACGTAGCCCAGCAGCGCCCCGATGGCCCGCACGGCCTGCGTCTCCTGGCCCAGGCCCAGCTCGTCTAAGGAGTCCACGGCGAACTGGCGGCACACAAGCGCGGCGCAGGCGGCGTACTCAAACCGCTCGTCCGCCGTCTGGGAGAGGGTGTGGAACCAGGTGCCCAGCACCGCCGTCAGATCCCGGCTGGCCGCCGCGCCGGTGTTCAGCACCAGCTCCGAGGGGGCGTAGCGGCCCAGCTCGTTGACGATGCGCGCCGAGGCGCTGTCGTCAAAGGAGCGGGCGCAGATCTCGCCGGTGGAGATGTCCGCGAAGCACACCGCCGCGCCGGTGTCCTCGACGCAGATGGCGCCGATGTAGTTGGAGGCCCCGTCGGTGAGCATGGAGGCGTCGGTGGCGGTGCCGGGGGTGATGATGCGGATGACGTCCCGCTCTACCAGGCCCTTGGCCAGGGCCGGATCCTCCATCTGCTCGCAGATGGCCACCTTGTACCCCTTGGCGATGAGGCGGCCGATGTAGGCCTCCGAGGAGTGGTACGGCACGCCGCACATGGGGACCTGATCCTCCTTCTCCTTGCCCCGGTCACGGGTGGTGAGGGTCAGATCCAGCTCCCGGGACGCCAAGCGGGCGTCCTCATCGAACATCTCATAAAAATCTCCCAGCCGGAAGAACAGGATGCAGTCGCCGTGCTGGGCCTTGATGGCGTTGTACTGCCGCATCATCGGCGTGAATTCAGGCATACGGAGGCCTTCTTTCTTTTATAGTGTACGCGAAAGCGGCGGAAACGGGCCGCCCGCGGGTCATGTCACACAGGCTCCCCGAAGAGCGCCCAGGTGTTGCTGCCGGTGATTTTTACCTCCCGGAACGTGCCGAGAAGGGACGCGTCCGCCCGCAGGCGCACCAGCCGGCCGCCGGAGGTGCGGGAGGTGAGGAAGTCCCCCTCCTGCCCGTCGATGAGCACCCGCCGGGTACTGCCCACATAGGCCCGGTGCTTCTCCTCGGAGATCCGGTTCTGCAGGGCCACCAGGGCGTCGAAGCGGCGCTGCTTCTCCTCCCTGGTGAAGGGGTCGGACATTTTGGCCGCCGGGGTGCCGGTCCGGGGGGAGAAGATGAAGGTAAAGAGGGCGTCGAAGCGCACCTCCTCCACGAGGCGCAGGGTGTCCTCAAACTCCTCCTCCGTCTCGCCGGGGAAGCCCACGATCACGTCGGAGGTGAGCACCACGTCGGGCATATAAGAGCGGGCCATATGAACCAGGTCAAGATACGCCTCCCGGGTGTACCGCCGGTTCATGGCGGAGAGCACCCGGTTGGAGCCCGACTGGAAGGGCAGGTGGATGTGCCGGGCGCATTTTTCCGAGCGCGCCATGGTGGAGAAAAGCTTCTCCCCCGCGTCCTTGGGGTGGCTGGTCATGAAGCGGATGAGGAAATCGCCGGGGATATCGTTGATTTGGGCGATGAGATCGGAAAAATCCACCCCGTCCGGCAGATCCTTGCCGTAGGAGTTGACGTTCTGGCCCAGGAGGGTGATGTCCTTATATCCCGCCGATACCAGGGCGCGGGCCTCCGCCAGCACGTCCGCCGGGCGACGGGAGCGCTCCCGGCCCCGGACGTAGGGGACGATGCAGTAGGAGCAGAAGTTGTTGCATCCGTACATGACGGGCAGCCACGCCTTCACGGCGCTGTCCCTGGCTGAGGGCAGGCCCTCCGCCACACAGCCGTCGGAGGGGGCCGTCTCGAAGATGCGCCCCTCCCCCTGGAGCTGGCGCAGAAGAAATTCCGGGAAGCGCCACAGCTCGTGGGGGCCGAACACCACCCGGACGTGGCGGTAGGAATTGCGGATCCGGTCCGCCATCCCCGGCTCCTGCATCATACAGCCGCACAGGCAGATGATTTGGCTGGGCTTGGCCTTTTTGGTGTGGGTCAGCGCCCCCACGTTGCCCAAAACCCGCTGTTCGGCGTGCTCCCGCACGGCGCAGGTGTTGATGACGATGACGTCGGCGGCGTATTCGTCCCGCGTCTCCCCGTAGCCCATTTTTTTCAGCATCCCGCGCAGCTTCTCGCTGTCGGCCTCGTTCTGCTGGCATCCGTAGGTGTCCACCAGCGCCAGGGGAGGCGTCTCCCGGCCGGCGTTCAGCTCCGCCACCCGCTCCATGAAGTCCCGCTGACGGGCGAGGGCGGCCTCGGTTATCTCGATTCTCTGATCCATAGGGCAAATTCTCCGGTCAATTTATATTTGCAAAGGTATTTTAACAAAAATAAGTGGAATTTACAAGAACTATCGTGTATAATAATCAGTAAATTGGTTTCTTGCGCTTTTCCTTTGGACGGGGAGGTTGAATATATGAAAAATCTTGTCATCGACAAAGCCGCCATCAAAGCCAACCTGGACGCGGTGAAGGCCAGAGCGCGGGGCGTACAGATCTGGGCCGACCTCACCGGGGACGCCTTCGGTCTGGGGCTTGTGGCCACGGCGAAGCTCCTCCGGCAGGAGGGCATCCGCGCCTTCGCCGTCTCCGACCCCCGGGACGCCAGGGCCCTGCGGGACGCGGGCTTTACCGAGGAGACGCTGATGATGCTCCGGTCCACCGCCGACGAGAAGGAGCTCCGGGAGCTGATCGACCTGAACGTGGTCTGCACCATCGGCTCCTACGAGGCCGCCGTGGCCCTGAACGGCATCGCAGAGGAGCACAAGACGGTGGTGGAGGTACAGATCAAGATCGACACGGGCCTTGGCCGGTACGGCTTTATCGTCTCGGAGACGGACAAGATCGCCAACATCTACCGCTTCATGTCCAACCTGGCGGTGGTGGGCGTCTTCTCCTCCTACGCCCAGTCCTGGAAGAGCCGCAAGGCCACCTTGCAGCAGCTGGAGGCGCTGAAGCAGGTGCTGGAAACCCTCCACAACCAGGGCTTTGAGACGGGCATGGCCCACATCTGCGACTCGGCGGCCCTGTTCGCCTATGATTTCGATCTGCTGGACGCCGTGCGGGTGGGCACCGCCTTTTCCGGGCGCGTGGCCGGAAAGGCCGCCGCCGGGCTTACGAAGGTGGGGTACATAGAGGCCGGCATCGAGGAGGTGGGCTGGTTCCCCAAGGGCCACCGGGTGGGCGGCCTGGTGCTGAAGAAGCCGGCGCGGCTGGCGGTGGTGTCCGTGGGCTACTACCACGGCTTCGGCATCACCCGCCACGAGCAGGGCCAGAGCGTCTGGGACATGCTCCGCGCCTGGCGCCGCCGTCCCACGGTGAAGCTGGGGAACACCAAGCTGAGGATCGTGGGCGAGGTGGGCATGATGCACACCATCCTGGACGTCACCGACGTGAAATGCCGGGTGGGGGACGCCGTGACCATGGATGTGGATCCGGTGAACGTCAAGGGCCTGAAGAGGATCTACAGATAAAATATCGGAAAAAGCCCTGGCGGCCCGACCTGGCCGTAACGTATTTTTGTAGGGGCCGGACACCTGGCCGGCCCGTCCGCAACGTATTCGCGGTTTCGGATACCCGGAGCGCTTTTCGATAACAGAGAGGGAAAAGACTATGCCAAAGATCAGGGAAATGCCGCCCCACCTGGCGGATCTCATTGCCGCCGGGGAGGTGGTGGAGCGGCCGGCCAGCGTGGTCAAGGAGCTGGTGGAAAATTCCATAGACGCCGGGGCCAAAGCCGTCACCGTGGAGATCCGCTCCGGCGGCATGGCGGAGATCCGGGTCACCGACGACGGCTGCGGCATGGCGGCGGAGGACGTGGAGACGGCGTTTTTGCGCCACGCCACCTCCAAGCTGCGCACGGAGCGGGACTTGGAGGCCATCGGCACCCTGGGCTTCCGGGGCGAGGCCCTGGCGGCCATCGCCAGCGTCTCCCGGGTGGAGCTGGTCACCTGCGAGCGGGGGGCCGCCGAGGGCACGCGGCTTGTGCTGGAGGGCGGCGTCAAGAGGGAAAGGGGCCCGGCGGGCCATCCGGCGGGGACCACCATCTGCGTCCGGGATCTCTTCTTCAATACCCCGGCGCGGCAGAAATTCATGAAGAACGACAGGGCCGAGGGCTCTGCCGTCACCACCGCCGTGGTGCGTCTGGCGCTGAGCCACCCGGAGATCTCCCTGCGCTATATCCGGGAGGGCAAGGAGGAGTACCACACCCCCGGCGACGGGCGGCTTCAGTCCGCCGCCTACTGCACCCTGGGCCGGGAATTTGCCCGGGGGCTGCTGCCGGTGTCCGGCAGGACGGAGGGCCTGGCGGTCAGCGGCTTTGTGTCCACCCCCGCCGCCGCCAGGGGCAACCGGTCCTGGCAGTTTTTCTTCATCAACGGCCGGTTCATCAAATCAAAGCTTTTACAGGCGGCGGTGGAGCAGGCCTATAAAAACGCCCTGTTCACCGGGCGCTTCCCGGTGTGTCTCCTGGAGCTTACCATGCCCCTGAACGCCGTGGACGTGAACGTTCACCCCACCAAGATGGAGGTGCGCTTTGCCGACGAGCGGGCGGCCTTCGACGCGGTCTACTGGGCCTGCCGGGGCGCGCTGGAGCGGGAGGACAGGCCGGGGGAGCTGGCGCTATCCAAGAGTACCGAGGCGGCCCTGCGCTCGAGCGTGGAGGTCCGGGACATCCCCGGCCATCAGGTCTTCGCCCCCGGCGGCGGGAAGAGCGCCCCGCTCTCCGGCGGCTTTGTGGTGGGCAGGGCCAACGTGAAGTCCGGGGACGAGTTCTATAAGCGGGTCACCGCCGACACCTTCCGCACGGAGTACGGCGCGCCGGCGGGCTTCAAAACGGCCATCCGCCCCGCTCAGATCGGGCCTCAGGAGCCCCTGAAGAGGGGCGAGGCGGAGCTGGAGGACGCGGTCACGCTCCATGACGCCGTCAGCGAGGCCCAGACCGTCCTCTCCCTCCCCGATCCGGAACCGGCGGCGGAGGCCGCCCCTGTTCCCACGGGGCGGGACTGGCGGTATGTGGGGGAGGCCCTGGGCACCTACGTCCTTGTGGAACGGGGGGACAGCCTCTTTCTCATCGACAAGCACGCCGCCCACGAGCGGATCTTATTCGACAAGCTGAAAAACAGAAAATATGAGGTCACGGGCCAGCTGCTCCTGACCCCCCTGGTGTGCGACCTGGGCGCCGAGACGGCCGGGACGCTGACGGAGAACGAGGCGCTCTTAGGGGAGCTGGGCTTTGAGTTCTCCGACTTCGGCGGCGGCAGCGTGGCCCTCCGGCAGGTGCCCATCGACATGGACCTGTCCGACCCCGCCGGGATGCTGGAGGAGATCGCGGACAAGCTGAGGACCGGCGGCAGGCGGGACGTGGAGGCCATGCGGGACGACGTGCTCCACACCGTGGCCTGCAAGGCGGCCATCAAGGCCGGAAAGCGGACGGATCCCGGGGAGCTTACGGGCCTCATCGACGCGGTGCTCTCCGGCGCCGTGCGCTACTGCCCTCACGGCCGGCCCGTCAGCCTGGAGCTGACGAGAGGGCAGCTGGACAGGAGCTTTAAGCGGGCATGAGCGGCGTTTTAGTGATCACGGGCCCCACGGCCACGGGCAAGACGGCCCTGGGCGTCCGGCTGGCGAAGCTCCTGGGCGGAGAGGTGGTGTCCGCCGACTCCATGCAGGTGTACAGGTATATGGACATCGGCACCGCCAAGCCCGCCCCGGAGGAGACGGAGGGCGTGCCCCACCATATGATCGACGTGGTCAGCCCCTTTGAGAGCTACTCCGTGTCCCGCTATGTGGAGGACGCGGCGGCGGTGTGCCGCGAGCTTTCAGCCCGGGGGAAGCTCCCCGTCATCGTGGGCGGCACGGGCCTCTATATAGAGGCGCTGATCTCCGGCTGGGACTTTGAGCGCGGCCCCGGCGACGGCGCGCTGCGGCAGGAGCTGTCGGCGCTGTACGATGAGCTGGGCGGGGAGCGGATGCTGGAGAGGCTGGCGCGCACCGACTCGGAGCGGGCCGGAAAGCTCCACCCCAACGACAAAAAGCGGATCGTCCGGGCGCTGGAGATCGCGGAAAACGGCGGCAATATCTCCCGGCACGACCGGGAGACGCGCGCCGCGCCGCCGCGCTTTCAGGCGAAGACCGTCGTCCTGGGGTACGCCGACAGGGCCGATCTCTATGAGCGCATCGACAGGCGGGTGGACGGCATGATGGCCCGGGGGCTTGTGGGCGAGGTGGAAAAGCTCCTGGCCATGGGCCTGACCCCGGAGCACACCGCCATGCAGGCCATCGGCTATAAGGAGCTCTGCGCGGCCCTGGCGGGGAAATGCTCCCTGGACGAGGCCGTGGAGACCGTCAAGCGGGAGTCCCGGCGCTACGCCAAGCGGCAGATCAGCTGGTGCAAGCGGTATGAGGACAGGCTTGATGTGATTTTTGAAAAAGTGCCGGATTTTGAAAAGGCTGTCGCTCTTTCGACAAATTTCGCGAAGGAACTGGTATAAACTGTAAGCCGCAAGCCCGGAAGGGCCGAAGGAACATCAGAGGTTCCGAAAATATATAAAGCGCGCACAGCGCGGAAAGGCGGCTTACATATGATAAAAGCGTTGAATATTCAGGATTCATTTTTGAACGAGGCCAGGAAAAAGCGGGCGCCGCTGACGGTGTTTTTGGTGAACGGATTCCAGATGCGCGGGGCGGTGCTGGGCTTTGACAGCTTCACGGTGATGCTGGAGAGCGAGGGGAAGCAGCAGATGGTGTACAAGCACGCCATCTCCACCATCGCCCCTGCCAGATCCCTCAACATTCCGGAGCTGGAGGAGGAGCCGGAGATCCTGCCGGAGCGGGAGCCGGCCTTCCGGTAAGTGCGCCCCCGGTATACAACGCTCAGGTAAAGAAGTTCCAGGAACAGGCTTTTGCCTGTTCCTGGAGAAACTGTCGGAAAAAGCCCTGACGGGCTTTTTCCGACAAGGGGAACGTGCGGGCAATTTTCTCTGAATTTTGCGAAATTCAAAGAAAATTACCCTGCTGTCGCCCTGCACGCGCCCCAAAGGGGCACACTTGTGCGACAAAAGGGATTTTTTCCGACGCACATGTCGCCGGAAAAAATATTGAATTTGAGTTTTTTGACAAGCTGTCCAGGGACAGGCTTCGGCCTGTTCCTGGAGCTGTTTTGTCTCTTTGGCCGGAAGGGGCGCCGCGGACGGGGAGATAATTTTCAAGATGACATAATATATTTCATGGACAAATTGAAAAAAGTGTGATATAATTCAAAGGTTAACGGTGTTCACCAAGAGGCGGAAGGAGGCCGGGGCGTGGAGCGGAGCGACGCGATCATCAAATTCGTGGCGATCTTTGTGTTCATCGCCATCCTGTTCTATCTGGGTATCTCCTTCCTCTCCAGCTACCGGGATCCCCTGCGGACGGTGACGGCCTCGGGCATGGAGCTCCACGACGGGCTGGAGACATCCGGCTTCATCGTCCGGGACGAGCAGCTCCTGACGGCCTCCGGCTCCAATGTGGCCGTGACGGTGACGGAGGGGGCCAAGCTGGCCCGGGGCGAGACGGTGGCCGTCCGCTACTCCGGCTCCGCCGCCATGGAGCGCGCCCAGCAGATCAGTGAGATCCAGCTGAAGATCCGCCAGCTGACGGCGCTGAAGAACGGCAAGAGCGAGGACGAGCTCTCCAAGGAGACGATCCTCTCCCTGGCAAAGGCCGTGACGGGCGGGGATCTGAGCCGGCTTTACGAGATCGAACAGGATGTGGATGCCTACATCATCTACGGCACCGCCCTGGCCACCGGCCAGGAGGCGGAGGAGATTGCCGCCCTGGAGGAGGAGCTGCGGCGGCTGAGCCAAAGCGCCTCCGCGGACACGGGCCGGGTGACGGCCCCCTTTTCCGGCACCTTCTCCTTTGCCGCCGACGGGTTTGAGAGCGTCACCCCGGAGGACATGCGGGAGCTGACCGTGTCCCAGTACAACAACCTGTTTTCAAGCCCCAGGGAGGTGGACGCCGACGTGGTGGGGCGGCTCATCCGGGGCATCCGGTGGTATTACGCCACGCGGGTGGACGAGGAGAGCGCCAGTAAGCTGACCATCGGCAAAAACGCGCGTCTGGCCTTCTCCCGCACCTACTCCCAGGAGCTGACCATGCTGGTGGAGAGCATCAGTCCCGCCGAGGACGGCCTGTGCGCCGTGGTGTTCTCCTCGGATAAATATATGCAGGACGTGGCGGCCCTCCGGGGCGCCACCGCCGAGATCGTCTTCGGCACCCTCACCGGTATCAGCGTCCCCCGGGAAGCCGTCCATGTGGTCACCGACGAGGATCAGATCGAGAACGTGGTCTATGTGCTCCAGGGCATTTCCGCCGTGGAGGTGCCGGTGAACATCATCGCGGAAAACGGCGACTACTACATGGTGGAGGAGACCCGGGACGGCCTCCGGGTGGGGGACATCATCATCGTCCGGGCTAAAGAGCTTTATCCCGGCGCGGTTGTGGAGGGATAGGCGTGGAGAAGAGCCTTTGCGAGATACGGGACAGCGCTGCGCGGGTGCTGGAGCGGGTGAATGCCGCCGCGGAGAGGGCCGGCCACGAGGTCGTGCTGGTGGCGGCGTCCAAGCTGAACGACCCTGAGCGGGTGCGGGCCGCCTTTGACGGCGGCGTGCGCCATTTCGGCGAGAACCGGGTCCAGGAGCTGGAGAGCAAGCTGGCCGCGGACGCTTACGCCGGGGCCACGGCGCATTTTATCGGGCACCTTCAGAAAAACAAGGTGAAAAGCGTGGTGGGCCGGGTATCCCTCATCCAGTCGGCGGACTCCCCGGAGCTTCTGCGGCTCATCGGAAAACGGGCCGGGGAGCTGGGGATCGTCCAGGACGTGCTGCTGGAGGTGAACATCGGCCGGGAGGCGGCAAAATCCGGCGTACCGCCGGAGGCGCTGCGGGAGCTGGCGGCGGAAGCCGCGGAAATTCCCGGGATTTTTGTCCGCGGATTGATGACGATCCCCCCGGCGGGGGAGGAAAAGGAAAAAACTGTCCAATATTTTGAGCAAACACGCAAGCTTTTTATTGACATCGGCGCGAAAAAATACGATAATGTCAGTATGTGTATCCTGTCCATGGGGATGAGTGCCGATTTTGAGGAGGCCATCGCCTGCGGGGCCAACATGGTGCGCGTGGGCACGGCCATTTTCGGACAGCGGTACGCCAGGGCGTAGACCCCCTCGCGGCCCAACAGCGCTCCCGCGACCGAAAATCGCCGGAGGCATAAAATAAATATAACATTACTTTTTGGAGGCTGTACAAATGGGACTTCTGAACGAGCTCAAGAAACTGACCAAGCCCTATGACGACGAAGAGGACGAATTCGAGGACTTTACCCCCCGCGCGCCGGAGAAGATCCCTGTGACGCCCCGTACCGCCGCGCCCACCCGCGTGCCCACCGGCAGTATGCCGGACGACAGGCGCGAGGCCAACAAGGTGGTGAACATCCACGCCACCACTCAGCTGCAGGTGGTGCTGGTGAAGCCTGATAAATTTGAGAACGCCGCGGAGATCGCCGAGCACCTCCGTGACAAGCACACCGTCGTGCTGAACCTGGAATCCACCAACAAGGACGTCTCCCGCCGGCTTCTGGACTTCCTCTCCGGCGTGGCCTTCGCCCAGGACGGCAAGATCAAGAAGGTGGCCCAGGGCACCTACCTCATCACGCCCTACAACGTCAACCTCATGGGCGATCTCATCGACGAGCTGGAGAACAACGGTTTATATTTTTAAAAGAAAAGGGAAAAAAGATACAACCGGACGCGCGCCAGGCCCTGGCCGGCCGTGACCGGACAGGCGGCGCGATGCCGGCGCGGGATCTTGGCGTGAGCCCGGAGCGGCGGCACAGGCGGCGACTACACGAAAGGGTTGATTTGCATGTTGACACCTCAGGATATCGAGAGCAAGGAGCTGCCCAAGGCCGTATTCGGCGGGTACGATATGACCTCCGTGGACGAGTTCCTGGAACAGCTGGCCGCGGATTACGCCACGCTCTACAAGGACAATATGGTTCTGAAGGGCAAGCTGAAGGTTCTGGTGGAGAAGGTGGAGGAATACCGCTCCACCGAGGACGCCATGCGTATGGCGCTGCTGACCGCCCAGAAGATGAGCGACGATATGATGGCCGAGACAAAGGGAAAATGTGATGAGATGCTGGCTGCCGCCGCCCGCGATTCCGACGAGTCCCGGGCCAGGGCGGCCGAGGACATCACCCACGAGGCTATGAAGCTGGAGGCCGCCAAGGTCAAGACGGCCGCCTTTGTGTCCGCGTCCCGGCAGATCTTGGACCAGTATGAGGCGTTTTTGGAGAAGCTTGACGCCGTGAACACCCAGTACGGCGGCGCCGCGCCCGCGTCCGCCCAGCCTGTGGAGCCGGCCCGCGAGCCGGTCTTCTCCCCGGAGCCGGAGCGTGTCCGGATGCCCGCCGCCCCCGCCGGCCAGCCGGAGAGCCAGCCGGAGGCCGCGCCGGAGCCCGAAGCCGCGCCGGCCATCTCCGCCGAGCCCCCCGCGCCCCCTGAGGGCGTGGATCTGGGCGAAGAGATGGAGCCGGAGACGCCCGCCGGCAAGGACGGGAACGACGGCAGCGCGGCCGCCGACGATATGACCGCCGCCACCCGCCGCATCGACATCGACTCCGTGCGCCGCTTCTACTCCGGCGACGGCGAGACGAAGCGCCTGGCCTGGGACGAGGAGGACGAGATGACCACGCCCCGGCCCAAGTTTGACTTCTCCGATCTGCGCTTCGGCGCCAACTACGGGGACGAGGAGCCCAGGAAAAAGGGCGGAAAAAAGGACAAATAACGGCCCGTCCCTATAAAGATAAAGAATCCATTTTCCCACAGTATGCAAATCAGTCAGGAAATCGAGGAACTCCGAACATGCCACAGGATTACAACCAGACAGTCAACCTTCCGAAAACCGATTTTCCCATGCGCGCCTCTCTGCCGGCCCGGGAGCCGGGGATGCTGGCGCGGTGGAACGAGATCGATCTCTATCATGAGATGCTCCGGCGCAACGAGGGCAAGCCCCTCTTTGTGCTCCACGACGGCCCTCCGTTCTCCAACGGGCATCTGCACATGGGCCACGCCCTCAACAAGGCCATCAAGGACTTCATTGTGCGCTATAAGTCCATGACCGGCTTTAAGACCCCCTTCACCCCCGGCTGGGACAACCACGGGATGCCCATCGAGTCGGCCATCATCAAGCAGCAGAAGCTGAACCGCAAGGCCATGAGCGTGCCGGAATTCCGCTCCGCCTGCCAGGAGTTCGCCCAGAATTTTGTGAACATCCAGCGGGACGAGTTCAAGCGCCTGGGGTATGTGGGCGACTGGGATCACCCGTACCTGACCATGGATCCCAGGTTCGAGGCCGAAGAGGTCAAGGTCTTTGGGGAGATGTACCGGAAGGGCTACATCTACAAGGGCAAGAAGCCCGTCTACTGGTGCCCCCACGACGAGACGGCCCTGGCCGAGGCGGAGATCGAGTACAGCGAGGATCCGGTCACCACGATCTTTGTGAAATTCAGGGTCAGGGACGATCTGGGGAAGCTCGCCGCCTACGGGCCCCTGGACAACATCTACTTCGTCATCTGGACCACCACCACATGGACCATCCCCGGGAATCTGGCTATCTGCCTGAATCCCGGCTACGACTACACCCTGACCCGCGCCAGCAACGGCGAGGTGTACATCATGGCCAAGGAGCTTGCCGAGTCCGTCCTCAAAAAGGCCGGGCTGGAGGCCGTCGAGGTCCTGGCGACCTTCAAGGGCGCGGAGCTGGAGCTGATGACCGCCCAGCACCCCCTCTTTGACCAGACCAGCCTTGTGATCGTGGGCGACCACGTCACCCTGGACGCCGGTACCGGCTGTGTCCACACCGCCCCGGCCTACGGCGCCGATGACTTCTTTGTCTGCCAGAAGTACCCCCAGATCCCCTCTGGGCGCGATCTGGTGGTGAATGTGGACGACGCCGGCCGGTTCACGGCGGACGCCGGAAAATACGAGGGCCTTAACGTGCTGAAGGCCCACGAGCCCATCTACAACGATCTGGTGGCCTGCGGGGCGCTTCTCGCCTCCGAGAACATCACCCACTCCTACCCCCACTGCTGGCGGTGCAAGCACCCCATCATTTTCCGGGCCACCGATCAGTGGTTCTGCTCCGTGGACGCCTTCAAGGAGGAGGCCGTTCAGGCCGCCGGGGCCGTCACCTGGATGCCCGATTGGGGCCGCGACCGTATCAGCTCCATGATCCGGGAGCGGGCCGACTGGTGCATCTCCCGTCAGCGCCACTGGGGCCTGCCCATCCCGGTGCTCTACTGCAAGGAGTGCGGCAAGCCCATCTGCACGGAGGAGACCATCGAGAAGATCTCAGAGCTGTTCCGTGAGCGGGGCTCCAACGCCTGGTTCGAGCTGGACGCCGACGAGCTGGCCCCGGAGGGCTTTGTCTGCCCGGAGTGCGGCTGTGAGCATTTTGAGAAGGAGACGGACACCCTGGACGGCTGGTTCGACTCCGGCTCCACCCACATCGCCTCTATGGAGCTGGACGCCCCCGGCTGCTGGCCGGCTGACCTCTACATGGAGGGCGGCGATCAGTACCGCGGCTGGTTCCAGTCCAGCCTCCTCACCGCCGTGGCGGTGAAGGGCGGCGCGCCCTACAAAACCGTTCTCACCCACGGTTGGACCGTGGACGGCGAGGGCCGGCAGATGCACAAGTCCCTGGGCAACGGCATCGCCCCGGAGGACATCATCAAAAAATACGGCGCCGACCTGGTGCGGCTCTGGGCCGCCAGCGCCGACTACCGCAACGATATGCGCTGCTCGGAGAACATCTTTAAGCAGCTTTCCGACAAATACCTGAAGATCCGCAACACGGCCCGGTACATCCTGGGGAACCTCAACGGCTTTGACCCCGACGCGCCTGTGGCGTTTGACGACATGCTCCCGCTGGACAAGTGGGCGATGGTGCAGATGAACGCCCTGGTGGAGAAGTGCCTGGCGGCCTATGAGCGCTACGAGTTCCACGCGGTCACCTACGCCATCCACAACTTCTGCGTGGTGGAGATGTCCAGCTTCTATCTGGACATCATCAAGGACAGGCTCTACTGCGACGCGCCGGATTCCCTGAGCCGCCGCAGCGCCCAGAGCGCCATCTACGCCATCCTGGACGCCATGGTGCGGCTCCTGGCCCCCATCCTGGCCTTCACCAGCGACGAGATCTGGCAGTCCATGCCCCATGACAGGACGGCCAACGGCCACCATGTGATGCTCAACGATATGCCCGCCGTCCACCCGGAGTACCGGTTCGACGACGCCGAGGCCCAGCGTTGGGATAAGCTCGTCGCCCTCAGGGCCGACGTGCTGAAGGCCCTGGAGGTCAAGCGCGCCGACAAGTCCATCGGCAAGCCCCTGGACGCCCAGGTGACGCTGTACGTCTCCCCGGAGGCCAGGGAAGATTTTGACAAGCTGGCGGGGATGGACCTGGCCCAGATGTTCATCGTCTCCCGTGTGGCCGTGGTGGACGGCCAGGGCGAGGGCCTTCCCGGCGAGAGCTTCCCCGGCGTGACCGTGGCGGTGGCCCCCTGCGACGCGCCCAAGTGCCTGCGGTGCTGGAACAGAGCCGAGACCGTGGGCTGTGACCACGACCACCCGGAGCTGTGCCAGAGATGCGCCGACGTGGTAAAAAATCTTTAAGAATATTCGACAGCGGGCGGGTTTTTGACCCGCCCCTGTGAGTATAATGAGGTAAATATGCTTTATCTTCTCATCGCGGCGGCCTGCTGCGCCGCGGATCAGCTTTTTAAATTCTGGGTGGTCCGCCACATCCCTCTGGAGGGCTATGTGGAGCTGATACCCGGCTTTGTGGGCCTGACGCATATCCGCAACACCGGCATGGCCTTCTCCCTGCTGTCGGAGCACACCTGGATCCTGGCGGTGGTGTCCGGCGCGGTGGCGGTGCTGCTGGCGTGGCTTCTCTGGAAGGGAAAATTCACCGGCTGGGAGAAGCTGGGCCTGGCTTTGGTGCTGGGCGGCGACCTGGGGAATCTGATCGACCGGGCGTTTCTCGGCTATGTGGTGGATATGATCAACCCGGAATTTGTGCGCTTCGCGGTGTTCAATCTGGCCGACAGCTTCATCGACGTGGGCGCGGTGCTGTTTTGCCTTCTGTATATCCTCCGCTCCCTGCGGGAGGAGCGGGCGAAAAAGGCGGAGAGGCTGAAGGAGGAGGCCCATGACAGCGACGCTGACGGTAACTGAGCCCGGGCGCGTGGACGCCCTGATCGCGGCGGCCATGCCGGAGTTCAGCCGCGCCTTTGTCCAGAAGCTCCTGGAGGAGGGGCGCGTCACCTGCCGGGGCAGAGTCGTGAAAAAAAGCGCCCGGCCCGCGCCGGGGGATCAGCTGACGCTGGACATCCCGGAGCCGGAGACGCCGGAGATCGCGGCGGAGGACATCCCGCTGGACATCGTCTACGAGGACGCCGACGTTATCGTGGTCAACAAGCCCAAGGGGATGGTGGTCCATCCCGCCCCCGGCCACGCCGGCGGGACGTTGGTCAACGCCCTGATGGCCCACTGCGGGGAGGAGCTCAGCGGCATCAACGGCGTACTGCGCCCCGGCATCGTCCACCGGATCGACAAGGACACCTCGGGCCTGATCATCGCCGCCAAAAACGACGCGGCCCACAAATGTTTGGCCGAACAGCTGAAG
Organism: uncultured Oscillospiraceae bacterium; assembly: GCA_947631845.1. Classification (GTDB taxonomy): domain Bacteria; phylum Bacillota; class Clostridia; order Oscillospirales; family Oscillospiraceae; genus RUG626. The sequence goes on from CANRMY010000020.1 coordinate 19,429, forward strand.
GATCACACCCTGTCCAGGACCTACGAGTGCGTGGTCGTCGGGAATCTGCGGGAGGATACCGGCACCGTGGACGCCCCCATCGGCCGCCACCCCACCGACAGGAAGCGCATGTGCGTGACGGAGAAAAATGCCCGTCCCGCCGTGACCCACTGGGAGGTGTTGGAGCGGTTTCCCGGATTTACCCACGTGCGCTGCCGCCTGGAGACGGGACGCACCCACCAGATCCGGGTGCATATGGCGCACATCGGCCACCCGATCCTGGGGGACACCGTATATGGGGCCAAAAAGCCCGTTCCTGGCCTGGAGGGCCAGTGCCTCCACGCCAGGGAGCTCCGCTTTGACCACCCCGCCACCGGGGAGCGCATGACGGTGACGTGTGAGCTGCCGGCCTATTTTCAGACGGTGCTAAGAAAACTGCAAGAGCAAGCCCTCCGCTGAAGCTCTCCGCTTCTCGGCGGGCTTTTTACGTCCTCGCGCGAGCCGCTTAACATCGGGCTCCAAGTATTCGCCCTCAGGCGCAGGCTCGGCTCGTCCTCCCCCCATCGGACAACGGTCCGATGGGGACCCCGGATACTTCGTCAGACTGCTTGGCCATACACAAAGTATTCCCTGCGCAGCCTTCCTCGTCTGACACGAAAAATCCTCGCCGCTTGGCATCTGTTCTTAGTTGAGTATTAGTTTGAACAAAATGGCGATTGTTCACATTTAATTCCTTGCTTTTTGAGCGGTTATGCGGTACAATAAATTTCGTTCGATTTTGCGGGGAGGTGACGGGGTGAAAGCTAAGATCAGACGGCGGGCCACGCCGGTGAGACTCATTGTTCTGAGCTTCCTGGGGGTGATCCTGCTGGGGTCCCTTCTGCTGATGACGCCGCTGGCCTCGGCCGCGGGCGTCTGGACGCCCTATGTGGACTGCCTCTTTACCGCCACGTCGGCGGCCTGCGTCACGGGCCTGGCGGTGGTGGACACCGCCGGGTACTGGAGCCTTTTCGGGCAGATCGTGATCCTCCTGCTCATCCAGGTGGGCGGGCTGGGGGCCATGACCATCATCACGGGCTTTTTCTCCATGGTGCGCAAGCGGGCAAGTCTGGCGGACACCCGTATGCTGATGCAGGCCGCCGGCAACGACAGCTACAGCGGTGTGGTGAAGCTGGTGCGGCGGCTGTTCGCGGGCACCTTTCTCTGTGAGGCCGCCGGGGCCGCCCTGCTGGCGATCCGTTTCGTCCCCCTGTTCGGCTGGGGAAGGGGCCTGTGGTTCGCGGTTTTCCACTCCATTTCCGCCTTCTGCAACGCGGGATTCGACCTGATGGGCGATTACCGGGGCGGCGCGTCCCTCTCCGCCTTCGCCACGGATCCGCTGGTGGTGCTGACCATATCGGCCCTGATCGTCGTGGGCGGGCTGGGCTTCATCGTGTGGGACGACCTGATCAACACCAAATGCCGGCTGAAGGATATGAAGCTCCACTCAAAGCTGGTGGTGGTGATGACCGCCTTCCTGATCGCCGTTCCCACGGCGCTCTTCCTCCTCTTTGAAAATTCCGCCGCCTTCGCGGGGCGCTCCCTGGGCGACAAGCTGCTGCTGGCGCTCTTTCAGGCGGTGACGCCGCGCACGGCCGGGTTTGCCACGGTGTCCATGGCGTCCCTCTCCGACGCCGGGGCGCTGCTCACCATGGTTCTGATGCTCATCGGCGGCTCCCCCGGCTCCACCGCCGGCGGTCTCAAGACCACCACCGTGGCCGTGGTGCTGATCTGCACCGCCGCGTCCATGAAGAAGTCGCCTCCGGTGGTGTTCAAGCGCCGCATCGACGACGACACGGTGCGGCAGGCCACGGCCATCGTGGTCATCTATCTGACGCTGATCCTGGCCGCCACCTGCGGCCTGTGCGCTCTGGACGCGGTGGGCCTGCGAGACGCGCTTTTTGAGGTGATCTCCGCCGTCGCCACCGTGGGCCTCTCCGCCGGGATCACGGCGGGGCTGGGCGTGGCGGCCAAGCTGATCCTGACGGCGCTGATGTTCGCGGGGCGCATCGGGGGCCTGACCATGGCTATCGCCCTCACCGGCGAGCAGGGCGCGTCGCCCATGAAATTCCCCACGGGCAAGCTTTTAGTCGGTTGACAGGAGGTATACTATGAAATCCGTTCTGGTGATCGGCCTGGGCCGGTTCGGCCGCCATCTGGCGGTGCGGATGCAGGAGCTGGGCAACGACGTGATGATCGTGGACAAGGATCCGGAGCTGGTGGAGCTGATGGCCAACCAGTTTACCGAGTGCTCCATCGGCGACTGCACCAAGGAGCCGGTGATCGAGTCGCTGGGGGTGGAGAATTTTGATCTGTGCTTTGTGACCACGGGGGACGATTTCCAGTCCTCCCTGGTGACCACGGCGCTGCTCAAGCGCCACGGGGCCAAGCGGGTCATCTCCAAGACCACTCAGGACATCCAGGAGATGCTCCTGAAGCAGATCGGCGCCACCGAGGTGGTCTACCCCGAGCGGGAGATCGCCGAGCGGGTGGCCGTGCGGTACAATTCCGACAACATTTTTGACTTCATCCCCCTGACCGAGGATGTGGCCATCTATGAGATCAAGACCCCCCGGGCCTGGGTGGGGAACACCATCGTGGGCGTGGACGTGCGGAAAAGGCACAACGTCAACATCATCGCCATCAAGAAGGGCGAGAAGATCCTGGCCGCCCCGGGCCCCGGCTATATCTTCTGCGAGGGGGACCACATCATGGTCATGGGCGCCTCCTCCGACGTCTTTAAGCTGGCGGGCAAGGCGTAAGATGCCCGATATGAGCTTTCGCGACCCCGCCCTTGTCCCTCGGGGGACGGAATTCGGCGTGATCATGACGGACGACACCATGGAGCCGTATCTCAAAAAGGGCGAGACGGTCTTTGCCGCCCGTCCCGGCCCCCTGGCGCCGGGGGATGTGGGCATCTTCCTGGTGGACGGGGCCCTTGTATGCCGGCAGTATCTGGAGGACAGCGAGGGGAACGCCTACCTCTTTCCCCTGAACCGCGCCCGGCGTGAGCTGGACAGGACGCTTCCCGCCGGGGCCGTGACGCTCTTTGCCCGGGTGCTGATGCCGGAGCCGGCGCCGCTGCCGGGGATCGAGTGAAACGGAGGACAAATTCTTGTCAACGAGAACGGAGGACGGAAAAATGGCGGACAAAAAACGGATCGTCACGCGGGCCCAGCGGGAGAAGGAAACCTGCTGGAGCATCGAGGACCTTTTCCCCAGCGACGAGGCCTGGGAGAAGGCATTTGAGGCGTGCCAGGAGATCCCCGCCCAGGCGGCGGCCTATCAGGGGCGTCTGGGCCAGTCGGCAAAGACGCTTTTGGAGTTTATGGAGCTCAGCGAAAAGACGGAGGAGCGGCTGGACCCGGTGTTTTCCTACCCCATGCTCCGCCACGACGAGGACACGGCGAACCCCGTCTACCAGGCCATGCAGGGCAGGCTTGCCAGCTTCGGGGTGAAGCTGGGCGCCGCCACGGCCTTTGAGGGGCCGGAGATCAACGCCATCCCGGAGGAGACGCTGGCGCGGTTTTACGCCCAGGAGCCGGGTCTGGAGAAGTACCGCCGGTACCTCACCCGCGCCCGACGGGGCCGGGAGCACACCCTCTCCCAGCCGGAGGAGGAGCTGCTGGCCGCCGCCGGCCAGATCTCCCGGGGGCCGTCCCAGATCTTCAACGCCTTCTCCGACGCGGATATGCGGTTCCCCGCCGCCCTGGACAGCCAGGGCACGGAGCACCCGGTCACCCACGGAGGCTATCTGGCGCTGATGGCAAGCGCCGACAGGACGCTGCGGAAAAACGCCTACGACTCCCTCTATCACACCTACGCCGGCTTTAAAAACGGCCTGGCCGCCATGCTGAACGCGGAGATCCAGAAGAACGTCTTTCAGGCCAGGGCGCGCAAATACGATTCCGCCCTGCAGTCGGCCCTGTTCCCCTCCGAGATCCCGGAGAGCGTGTACCACAACCTGCTGGAGGCGGTCCATCAGAACCTGGACAAGATGTATAAATACATGGCTCTGCGGAAGAGGACCATGGGGCTTGATGAGCTGCATATGTACGACCTCTATGTCTCCATCGTCCCCGAGGCGGATCGGGTCATCGGTTTTGAGGAGGCTAAAAACGACGTCCTGGAGGCCGCGAAGGTATACGGCGAGGAATATAACAGCGTCCTGCGCTCCGCCTTTGAGGGCCGCTGGATGGATATTTACGAGAACCAGGGCAAGCGGGCCGGCGCCTATTCCAGCGGCGCCCGCGTCCACCCCTACGTCCTGCTCAACTACAACAACAACCTGGACAGCGTCTTTACCCTGGCCCACGAGATGGGCCACGCCATGCACTCGTATCTGAGCACCAAGAACCAGCCCACGGTGTATGCAGGCTATGTGCTCTTTGTGGCGGAGGTGGCCTCCACCTGCAACGAGGCCATCCTCATGCGGTATCTGCTGGAACGCACCACGGACAGACGCCAGCGGGCGGTGCTGATCAACTATTTCCTGGAGCAGTTCCGTACCACCCTCTACCGGCAGACCATGTTCGCGGAGTTCGAGCTGAAGACCCACACGCTGGCCGAGCAGGGCGAGGCCCTGACGGCCAAGCGGCTCTGCGACATCTACGCGGAACTGAACCGTCTCTACTACGGGCCCGATATGGTGGTGGACGACGAGATTGCCATGGAGTGGGCGCGGATCCCCCACTTCTACCGCCGGTTCTACGTCTACCAGTACGCCACGGGCTTCTCCGCCGCTATGGCGCTGTCCCAGCGCATCCTCACCGGCGGCCCGGAGGCGGTGCGTGACTACCTGAAATTCCTCTCCGGCGGCTGCTCCACCGACCCCGTCTCCCTGCTGAAGATCGCCGGCGTGGATATGAGCACCCCCCAGCCGGTGAACGACGCGCTGAAGCTCTTCGGCGAGCTGATCGACGAGCTGGACGGGCTTCTGGACGAATGATTACCACATAACGACACAAAAAACCTCCCGGAAACGGGAGGTTTTTCTTTGATAAATGGCCGTGAGGCCGCGCTTAGAAGCGCCGCTATTTTGTTCTTAAAGTGGATTGCGGGAATTTACAAGGTTATTTTGGGGTGAGGATATGCCAGATATCGGATCCGGCAAAGCCGCATTTTCGATAGAGGCGTTCCGGATCGGACGGATCGTTGATTTTTCCCGAAACCGTCGCGAACCTTGCCGTATCCCGCGCTTTAGAGAGCGGCGTATTTACGATGAGCATATTCTGGGGTACGGCGATGGTTTTATATTTCCAATACGGAATACTTGCGGTTCCACATGGGTCGAGCAAATATTGCTGTAATGAGATCATTGCCCTGCCTCATGACTTCCGGGGGCGCCGGGAAGGGGATGCGTCAGGTGAGCTGGAGATACAGCTCCTTATACTGGGCGGCGGAGCTGTCCCAGGAGACGTCCTTATCCATATCCCGCCGGACCATCTCATCCCAGCACCAGCGGTTCTCGAAATAGAGGGTCTTGGCCCGGTTGATGGCGTCCAGCAGGAGGCCGGCGTCGTAGCGGTCGAAGGTGAAGCCATTGCCGGTGTTGGTGAACATGTTGTAGGGCTCCACGGTGTCCTTGAGGCCGCCCGTCTCCCGGACGATGGGGACGGTGCCGTACCGCATGGCGTTCAGCTGCGTCAGTCCGCAGGGCTCGAAGCGGGAGGGTACCAGCAGGGCGTCCGCCCCGGCGTAGATGCGGTGGGAGCGGGCCTCGTCGTACAGGATGCAGGAGCACACCGTTCCTTTATACGCGTTTTCGTAATACCGGAAGGAGTCCTCATACATGGCGTCGCCGGTGCCCAGGATCACCACCTGGGTGTAGTCGTCCACGATCTGGGGCATGATGGCGTTCACCAGATCCAGGCCCTTCTGGTCGGTGAGGCGGGAGATGAGGCCGATGACCAGCTTGCCGTCGTCCACCTGAAGGCCCAGCTCCTCCTGGAGGGCGCGCTTGTTGGCCTTCTTCCGCTCCAGCACGTCGGCGGCGCTGTAGTTGTGGGGGACGCTCTTGTCGGTGAGGGGGTTCCAGATGTCGTAGTCGATGCCGTTGACGATGCCCCGGAGCTTCCCGGCGTGATACCTGAGATGGGCGTCCAGATTCTCCCCGTAGGCGGGGGTCTGGATCTCCCAGGCGTAGGTGGGGCTGACGGTGGTGATGGCGTTGGCGTAGGTGAGGCCCCCCTTGAGCATGTTGGCGTCCACCCAGTTCACCGTCAGGGCGTCCTTGTTGAACACATAATCCGGCAGGCCCGACCAGTATTTGATGGTAGGGATGTTGTAGACGCCCTGGAATTTCAGGTTGTGGATGGTCAGGATGGTCCTGGCGCGGGAGAGCTTGGTATTCTCAAAGAGCGTTCTCAGATACACGGGCACCAGCGCCGCCTGCCAGTCGTGGCAGTGGATGATGTCAGGGATCCAGTCCATGTAGTTGAGGGCGGCCAGGGCGGCCTTGGCGAAATAGCAGTATTTGGGAATGTCGTCCACCAGGTTGGTGTAGGGGTTCCCGCTGTTGAAAAATTCCTCGTTGTCGATGAAATCATAGACGACGCCGTCCCAGACGTACTCCATGATGCCCACATAGTAGGAGCGGCCGTCGGCGCAAAGATCCATCCCGAAGGCGCCCCGGTAGACCATCTTCTGCTGGTACTCCCAGGGGATGCACCGGTAACGGGGCAGAATGACCTTCACGTCGCAGTTGTGCTTCACCAGCGCCTTGGGCAGGGCGTACATCACGTCGCCCAGACCGCCCGTCTTAACAAAGGGATAGCACTCAGACCCGATGAACGCAACGCTCCTTCTGGGCGTGTCGTCGGCGGGCAAAGAGATCTCGTCCACAGGGGCGGCTTCCACGGGAGCGGCCTCCACAGGGACTTCGACGGGGGACTCAGCGGCCGTGTCCGGCGCGCTCTCCGTCTTCTTTGCCTTGACCGCCTTCGGCGTTTTCTCCGCCGCGGCCTTGGCACCGGCGGGGGCCTTGGCCTTCCTGGCGGGCTCCGCCTTGGCCTCGCCGGGGGCCTTGGCCTTCTTCACGGGTTCGGCCTTAGCCTCGGCGGCGGGCTTTTTATGGGCAGTTGTCTTTTCTGTTTTATCTGTCGGCATAGTAAACACCTCCATCAAAAATCAAGCGGAAATTCCTGCTATTTATTATACCACAGCCACAGCCGCCGCGCGGGTGTGGTATAATGTGCCATGTTTTTCGGTTCCCGGCATCAGCCGGGGAGAAAAACGGCTTAAATCAAATATAATATCCGTGAATATGGATATTATAGCACAAATTTTCCCCGGATTCAAGGGATTGGGCAAAAATTCCAGCCGGATTTTCTGCCGGCTCCCTGTCTCACGCTTATCCACAGCTTGACAGAGGGCGGAATATGGCGTATAATAGTTTAAATGAACACGTTCATAAAAGAAACAGCCAACGTCGCCGGCGGCCTGTCCTCTTGCGTCACACGGGGCCTCTCCGCTGATATGGAGGAATTTTGGAAGGAGAGGGGCGGCGGCGCGGTCCGGCAGCCTTACCGGACTCGCCCCTGTTCCCACGGCCCCTTCACGCCTCCCGTTCTCCCCACCGGAGAGCGGGAGCCGTCTATAGAACGAAAACGGCGCGCGCCGTTTGAAATCAGAAAAGGAGGTCATATACATGACAGTACTGATGATCATTTTAAGCATCCTCATGATCATTTGCGGCGTGGACTGCATGGTGACGCCGGTGGAGACCTTTGCCTCCCTGGGCTGGATCGCGGGCGTAGCCATTATGGCGGCGGGCATCTCCGCCATTTTCCGCTATGCGTCGGGCAGGGAGGACCGCAGCGTCTGGGAGCTGGTGGGCGGCATCGCCGGCGTCCTGTTCGGAGGCTTCATCCTGGTCAACGTCTTCGCCCAGTTCGCCACCAATCTGTTGATCGCCTACGCCGCCGCGATTTGGCTCGCCGTCTACGGCATTACCGGCATTGCCGAGGCGCTGAAGCTCCGCAAGCTCAACCGGGAGCTCCCCAACGAGCTGCGCACCGCCGGGTGGCTGGTGGTGATGATCCTGGGGGCGGCCACGGCGGCTTTGGGCGTCGCGTGCATCGTCCAGCCCCTGATCACCATGCTCTCCGTGGGAATGCTCATCGGCGCCTCCATCCTGATCTCCGGTATCAAGACCCTGGTCCTGTCCATCCAGATCATCAGGGCGAAATAAACGGGACCGTTTTGAAAAAGACCGCCGTAACGGCGGAGAAAAGGAAGGGATAGCGATATGAAAATAGTGATCCGCCGCGCGGCGGCCGTGCTTCCGGCGATCGTCCTGCAGGTACTGCTCTATCTGCTGCTCTTTACCTGGCTGAGGCCCTGGGCCACGGCCATAAACATCGTTCTGGGCGTTTTGGCGCTTGTTTTCGTGCTGTATCTGGTGACCCGCCGGGACGAGTCCACCTACCGCATCCTCTGGCTTCTGCTGATCCTGACCTTCCCGCTTCCGGGCGCGCTTTTATATCTCATGCTGGGCAACAAGCACTCCATGGCGCCCATCCGCAAGCGGCTGGAGAAGGCCGCGCCCCTGCCGGCGGAGGAGGACGCCTCCGGCCCCCTCTATGAGGCGGTGGAAAAGGAGGACAGGCGGCTGGCCCAGACCCTCCGCATGATCCAGCGGGACACGGGCTTTCCCCTCCGGCAGGGCCGGGAGACGGAATATTATCCCCTGGGCGACGACATGTTCCCCCGGATGCTGGAGGAGCTGGAAAAGGCGGAGAAGTTCATCTTTGTGGAATATCTGATCATCGAAAACGGGCTTTTCTGGAACTCCCTCACCGAGGTCATGGCCCGGAAGGCCGCCCAGGGCGTGGATGTGCGCGTGATGTACGACGATCTGGGCAGTATCTCCACCTACACCCGGAAGGACGCGGAGGCGCTTCGGAAGCGGGGCATCCGGTGCGTGGCCTTTAACCCGCTCCTGTACGTCAGCGGGACGGTCAGCTGCCGGACGCACCGGAAGATGATGATCATCGACGGAAAGACCGCCTTCAGCGGCGGCGTGAATCTGGCGGACGAGTACATCAACCACATCACCCGCTTCGGCCACTGGAAGGACATCGGCTTTATGGTCCGGGGCGAGGCGGTCCGCAGCTTCACGCGGATGTTCGCCCGGCTTTGGAACGCCTTTACAAAGGACCCGGTACCGGAGAGCTGTCTGACCGCCCCCGCCGGGGAGAGCGCTGTCACGGACGGGCTTGTGCTCCCCTATTACGACTCCCCTCTGCGCCCCGAGGCCACCACCAACGAGCTGTATATCGATCTGCTGGCCCAGGCGGAGCAATACGCCTGGTTCTACACCCCCTACCTGCTCCCGGGGGAGGCGCTGCTGGACGCCTTTGTCCGCGCCGCCCAGCGGGGCGTGGACGTGCGGATCATCACGCCGGGGATCCCGGACAAGAAGATCGTCTACCGCATGACCAGGAGCTTCTACCCGGTCCTGCTGGAGGCCGGCGTGAAGATCTACGAGTACACCCCCGGCTTCCTCCACGCCAAGGCGTGCCTGGTGGACGACAAGGTGGGCGCTGTGGGAACGGTGAATCTGGACTACCGGAGCCTGTTTTTGCAGTTTGAAAACAACACGGTGTTCTACCACTCCTCTCTGCTCCGGGCGCTGAAGGCCGACTATCTGGACACCCAGGCCAAGTCCCGCCAGCGCAAGCCGGAGGATCTGCGCGTCACCTTCGGCAAATGGCTTGTAGACGGCTTCCTCCGCCTCATCGCCCCCCTGTGCTGACAATAAGCTCATAAACTCAAAATGCCCGCCGCTTTTCCGTCATGAAAAAGCGGCGGGCGTTTGTCTATATGTCCTCGATGGACTCCCGCAAAAGCTTGTCCGGGTCGGCACCCCGGATATCCAGCCCCTCCGCCTTGATGAACCGGACGCGGGGGATGGAGAAGAGTCCGCAAAGCTCCCGGATGAACAGCTCCAGGGAGCTTCCGGCCGGCAGCAACGCCAACCCCGCGGGGCTCGAGGGCGGGACTCCTCCTGCGCGAGCGCGTCAGCGGGTTTACCTGCACCTACGACCCGGCGGGGAGAGCGGCGCCAAGGTGACGGCCGTTGTCCTGGACGACGGTACACAGCTTGACAGGAGCGACAGCGCCACCACGGTCCTCCTGGCCACCAACGGCTGCGTGGCCAGCTCCGTCGCCGGGATCGCGGACGGGGAGGACGCCATCATCCGCGACTACCTGCTGGAGCTCACCGACGGCGGTACGAAGCCGCTGGAGTACCCCGTCACCCAAAACCGGATCCTTTACGCCAACGACCGCTCCCCGGAAGGGGGCTCACGCCGTCGCTCTCACCGAGTGCGATACGCCGGTCTATATGAACAACTACTCCGGTTCCGTGACTATGAGGACCGGCTGGTGCGAATTTTCGTTTACCGTCCCGATGGCGGCCTTCACGGACGAGCCCGCCACGACCGCCAACCCCTTCACCAATGTGAAGTCCGGCGCGTGGTACTACGACGCGGGCCGCTGCAAGCCCGAGGACAACATCATCCGCGAGGAAATGGCCGTGACGCTCCGGCGTTGGCTGGATAAGGACGGCGAGGCCGCCGGACAGGGCTGCATCCCCAGGGCAAGCCCAACGGCGCCTTCGCGCCGAAGGATTTCCCTGACCCGCGCCAAAATGATCGCCGTCGTGGCCCGCACCCTGGGTTATGAGGACTGAGATCCCGGTAAGTCAAAAGGCTCTCCGGCTTTTGCGGCCGGGGAGCCTTTTTGGGTTTATAGCATACAGCTATAAACCGTTAAGAAGAAATTGTTTAAAAAACGAAAAATTGTTGTTGACAAAAGCCGCGGTTTTTGATATCATATCACTTGCTGATGAGCGGAACGCTGGTGTAGCTCAGCTGGTAGAGCAGCTGATTTGTAATCAGCAGGTCGGGGGTTCGAATCCGTCCACCAGCTCCAGAAACTGAATATGGAGGAGTTCCCGAGTGGCCAAAGGGGACAGACTGTAAATCTGCTGGCGATGCCTTCGGTGGTTCGAATCCACCCTCCTCCACCACAAAAGAGCCGATTTTGGTAACAAAATTGGCCCTTTGTGTATTTCTGGAACTTTACGGATGGAGAAATCAGCTATCCGAATCGTCCATATCGTGTTTTTGCCCTTTCCCCGTTCTGACCCACTTCTGACCCCAACGGGAATCTGGAGCGGAAAAGACCGGGCAGCACAAAGCCGTGGGATCATGCGTCCCACGGCTTTTTTAGTTATCAGGGAACTATTCTCCAATGTCCTCGACATGGACCGGGACCAAAGACCGGTCATGCGGAAGATGGCGGACTACTATCTGCGTGACAGAGAGAGCGCGTTTCGATTTCGAGCGTACCCGCTTGGATTTGATCTTCTTCCCTCCGGGGACTTCGCGGAGGTGCTGGTGCCGGAGTCGGTGTACGACATCATCGACTACCACGTCCGGGAGTGCGTCAAGAGGGGGGTCCGGATGCGGGTGTGCAAGAACTGCGGACGGTATTTCGCGGTGACGGGACACGGGGGCGTGGAGTACTGCGACCGGGTCTGCGACAAGAAAGGCCGCACCTGCCGGGAGGTGGGCGCGATCATGGCGTGGACCAAGCGGCGCGGGGAGGACGACATCTTCAAGGCGTACCGCCGGGAGTACAAGAAGCGTTTCGCGTGGATCAAGTCGGGGAGGATAGAGCCGACGACGTTCTACGCTTGGGGCGAGGAGGCCCGGAGGAAGAAGGATGCCTGCGAGGCGGGAGAGATCTCAGAGGGAGAGTTCTTGGAGTGGCTTGGAAAGGGCGCGGAGTGAATTGCACGGCAGACGGACGATTTATGACTGCGGCATACAAGCGAGACCGGCGGAGCGGCCTTTGTCAGTTCTTTGCCGTTCGTTGCCGGATTTATTGATGGTCTACCCCAAAAAGGATGTGCGGTTCACCCTCAAGGACGGAACTGAAATAGAGCAAAAAGGCAAAAAGCAACTCCTCACTTCCACTTCGGAGGCGAGGAGTTGCTTGTATGTTTATTAAAGAACGCAGGGGGAAACAGGCAATTGGCAGGATATATCAAGTCTTCAGAATAAAACCGCACGAGAGGCACGGCATTTCAGCTTATTTACAGCTTCACCGTCTCAAGGTCGTCGGGGACGAGGATGGGGCCGGCAAATTCCTGGGCCGCCTCGGCGGTGTAGAGCTCGCGGCGATGGGCAAGGTCCGTCTCCTCGGTGTGGTAGATAAGGAGCCTCTTTGCACCGAGAGACTTCGCCAGGGCGGCGGCCTCCCTGGCGGTGCTGTGGTGCTTTTCGTGGGCGTGGAATTTGGCTTCGTCGGCGTCCAGGCAGAAGGCCTCGCTCATGAGCAAATCGGCGTCATGGACGTAAGCGACGCATCGGGGGTTGTAGGGCTCGTCCCCCAGGCACACCAGCGTCTTCCCGCCCATCTCCGCGCGGAAACCAAACTGCTTTTTCTTGGTGGAGAAGATGTCAAAGACGGTGAAGCGGATTCCGAAGCACTCAAAGCTGTCGCCGTCCTTTACCTCCACGATGCGTATCTTCCCGCCGGCGTAGCCGAAGGAGCCGTTGGCCAGGAGGTTGTCGCACATGAACCGCAGCGCCGCGGCGGCCTCATCGTGGCACCAGATGGTGAGGCCGGGGTGCTCCGGCTTTTTCACCACATTCTGCATCATACGCACCACCCAAACAGCGCCCAGGATATGGTCGGTGTGGGTGTGGGTGATGAACATGCCCCGCAGGCCCTTAAATGTAAGCCCCGCCGCGTCCAGCTGGCGCAGTATCCCGTTGCCGCCCCCGGCGTCAACCAGGAAGAACTCACGCCCATCCCGGATGGCGAAGCATGTGTTATAGCACTTGTGAACGGCGGCGTTGCCGGTACCAAGCATCGTGATTTCTTTCATATGGTCCACCTCATAAATTCTGGCTTGTTCATCGAATAAAGGGAACCCTGCCCCGTCAGCGCCAAGACGATTTCCTCCGCCGCGCCCAGAAGGATAGCGCCTTTACGTTCACGCATATCCCCTTTTTCCTTTTCGCTTGAGTATATAACACCATGGCCAAAAAGTAAAGAGGGATATAGCGCTGCCTAACCGGGGGAGCAAGCGCAATGACATCACCAGAGCGTTTTTACTTTAGAAGAAGTGGAGGTTCCTTATGTGTTCCTACCCCTGAAATACCCCTCCGCGCAGTAGAGGGCGCCGGCTGGGTTGTGGGCAAGGACGCGGTCCTTGGCGATGAGGGTAGTCACCAGAGCGTCGGAGTATTTGTAGAACAGGGAGTCGTGGCCCACGCAGAGGCCCAGGGCGATGTTGAAGTCGGTGTGCTGCTCGTTCAGGAGCAGGGCCTGGGCGATGGGGTTGCACATGGGCTCGAATTCGTTTGGGTGGATCTTGTGTTCCTCCGGGATGCCGCAGGCGGTCTTGTCCACGCCGCCGGTCTTGCAGATCACGGAGACTACCTCCAGCCCCGCGCGGCGGAGGATATCGGAGAAAACCTTCGCCTCCCAGCTCAGGCCCCGGCAGAAGGCCAGGCCGATCTTGTGATAGCCCATCCGCAGGCACAGCTGTACCGTCTCTTTCACCCGTGGCCACTGGCAGTAGCCGATGGCCTCGATCTCTGAGGCGGTGACGTAGAAATCCCGGTTCTCCGAAAGGGAGTACTTCTCCAGGGCTCTGTCCATCATCTCCCGCTCCCGCATGGGGCAGTTTTTCGGAAGGTCTTCCGGCTCGGGTGTCCCGCAGGCGCGGACAGCGCAGTCGGCGCAGGTGTACATGGTTCTCCCTCCTTATATTGGGAAGCGGCACAGCCCCACGGGGCCGTGCCGCCTTTCTCTTTTCTTATTTGATAAAGCTGACGTGCTTGCAGATCTCCTCCACAGCGGCGTCCTTCTTCTGGTTGAAGATCACCTTGTTCTCCTCGAACATGTTCCGGCCCTGGGCGTCGATGGAGACAATCAGGGGACCGAACTCACGGACCTTGCAGCACCAGAGGGTCTCGGGCATGCCCAGCTCATCCCAATGGTGCTCGGCGATGCGCTGGACCTCGGTAGCGGCCACCACGGCGCACCCGGCGGGGAACACGCAGTGGATGGCACCGAATTCCTTGCAGGCCCGCTCGGTGTTGGGACCCATGCCGCCCTTGCCCACAATGACCCGGACGCCGGTTGCCTTGGTGAACTCATACTCGAACTTCTCCATGCGCATGGAGGTGGTGGGACCCACGGACACCATCTCATAGGCGTCCTCCTGGCCCTCGATGGGCCGGACGATGGGAGCGGCGTGGAAGATGGCCTTGCCCCTGATGTCGTAGGGCAGTTCCCGGCCGCCCTCCACCAGACGCCGGTGGGCCACGTCACGGCAGGTCATGAGATCGCCGTCCAGCCAGACGATGTCACCGATCTTGATGTCGGCCAGGTCCTCCGCGGTGACGGGCGTTACGAGGACTTTCTTACCGTTTCTGATTTCTACCATTACAGCTGCACCCCCGAATGTGTTGTTACAGTGGCGTTGAGGTCCTTATCGAAGATCACATGGCCGCGGCGGTGGGACCAGCATCCCACGTTGACGGCGACGCCGATGGTGGAGGGATGGCGGGCGGTGTTCTCGATATGTACGCCCATAACGGAGTAGTTGCCGCTCATGCCCTGGGGACCAAGGCCGATGGCGTTGATACCGTCCTCTAAGAGCTTCTCCATGGCGGCGGCCCGCTCATTGGGGTTGTGGCTGCCGAGAGGCCGCATAAGGGCCTTCTTGGACAGAAGCGCGGCGGTCTCCACGCTGGTGGCGACGCCCACGCCCACCAGAAGCGGCGGGCAGGCGTTCAGACCGTAGCTGGTCATCTGATCCATGACAAACTGGGTGACGCCCTCGTAGCCCGCGCCGGGCATCAGGACCATGGCCTTGCCGGGGAGTGTGCATCCGCCGCCGGCCATGTAGGCGTAGATCTCGCAGTGGTCGTCATCGGGGACGATGTCCCAGAAGACGGTGGGCGTGCCCTTGCCCACGTTGCGCTTGGTGTTGTACTCGTCAAAGGTCTCCACGGAGTTGTGGCGCAGCGGCGTTGCGAAGGTGGCCTTGACCACGGCCTCCTTCAGCAGGGCCTCCAGCTCGCCCATCAGCGGGAAGTGGACGCCGCACTTGACCCAGAACTGGAGGACGCCGGTGTCCTGGCAGCTGGGGCGGTTCAGGGCCACGGCCTGCTCCTGGTTCTTGAACATGGTGTCGTAGATGGTCTTGGCCAGGGGGCTGGTCTCCTTCTCGCGAAGCTCGGAGAGCTTGGCGATCACGTCGTCGGGCAGCTTGATTCCGATGTAGCCAACGAATTTGGCCATCTTATCGGTCATCAGCTGCACACTTTCTTCTTTTGTCATTGTTTGACCTCCTTGTGATGGTGATGATTGTATCGTTGTATCGTAAACTCAATTGCTTAACCGGGGAAGAACGGGTAGAGGATGGGCAGCAGCACCATGCAGATGACGAAGGACACAGCGATGAGCGGCAGACCCGATTTCACATAGTCGTTGAACTTATACCCGCCCAGGCTGACCACCATGGTGTTGGCCGGCATGCCGATGGGCGTGGCGTAGGCGCAGGAGCAGGAGATGACGGTGGCCATGATCATGCTCCGGGGGTCCGCCCCCAGGCTCTGGGCAAGGGACACTGCGATAGGTACCATCAGGGCGGTGGTGGCGGTGTTGGACATGAAGTTGGTCAGCACACAGCCCACCAGGAAGATAACCAGCAGGAGGATGATGGGGTTGGGGTTTTCGCCCAAGGCCCCGACAATGGTGTCGGCGATCATGGACCCGGCGCCGGTGGTCTCCAGGGCCTTGGCCAGCGCCAGGGAGCCGCCGAAGAGCAGTACCACCTTAAGGTCGATGGACTTCAGGGCCGCCTTCTCGTCGATGACGCCCAGGGCCACCAGGACGATGGCGCCGATGCAGGCGGAGACCTGCAGGGAGATGCCGATCTGCTCCTCAAGAATCATGGCAAGGATGACCAGGATGAGGACCACGAGAGATGTGATCTGCTTCCACTTGGGGACATTGCTGTAATCCTTCTGCTTGTCGGCGGTCCCCTCTCCGCTGGTGTTGGGGAGGAACCGGTAGCCGATGAAGGCGAAGTAGATGATGCCGATGATGAGCATGGGGGCACCCACGGTGGCGTATTCAAAGAAGCTCGTCTTTATGCCCAGGTTGTTCATGGCGTCGATGCCCATGAGGTTGCCGGGAGCGCCGATGATGGACAGATTCCCACCCAGGGCCGCCGCGAAGACCAGGGGCATCAGGAGCTTGCCACGGGAGTAGCCGGACTCGTCGGCGATGCCGCACACCACGGGGATCAGCACAGCCGCCGTGCCCGTGTTGGAGAGGAATCCGCTCATGACGCCCACAATGACCATGATGGCGATGATCAGGATTCGCTCGGACTTTGCAAACTTGGTGACGACGCTGCCGATCTTGTTGGCCATGCCCGTCTCAAAGAGGGCCTGGCCCACCACGAACATCCCCACGCAGAGGATGACGTTGTTGTTGACATATCCGGCGAAGGTGTCGGCGGAGCCCAGCACTCCGGTGACGTTGAGGCCGATGGCCACGATGGTGGCAGTGAGTCCCAGAGGGATCTTCTCCAGGATGAACATCACGATGGCGAAGACCAGGAACAACAGGGTGATAGTCGAAGGTGACATGATGATCTCCTCTCTGTTTTCTCGCATCGGCCAATGCTTATCTTGGTTACATCATAGCACAGGAGAGGGCATTTATAAAATTGATATATTTTGCTGTTCCATAAAAAATTTTTATCTCTATCTTGTAAACAAACCGCGGATATAGTACAATGAAATCGACCATATCCGTGTGGGAGGCGTTCTCTATGACTCTGGCACAGCTCCGCTATTTCTGTACCGCGGCCCGGTACCACAGCATCACCCAGGCCGCCAACATCCTGTTCGTGACCCAGCCCACGGTCTCCATTGCCATCCGGGACCTGGAGCGGGAATTCTCCCTGACGCTGTTTGTCCACACCAACAGCGGGCTGACCCTCACCAACGAGGGGGAGGTCTTTTATGACCGGGCGTCGGCTATCCTGAGCCAGTGCGACGACCTGACCGCCGAATACGGCGGCAGCAAGCCCAACCAGAGCCGGTTCAGCATCGGCATCCCGCCCATGCTCAGTACGATCTTTTTCCCGGAGCTGCTGGATGCCTTCCATCAGGTCTACCCGGACATCTGGGTGGAGCTTCAGGAGTTCGGGTCCGTCCGGGCCTGTCAGCTGGTGCAGAATGACGTGCTGGACATGGGGCTGGTCAACATGGAGCTCCACGACATCGATAAGTTCCACACCCTCTATCTGGCCACGGAGCCGGCCTATCTGGGGGTCTGTCCTTCCCACCCTTTGGCGGGGGAGCGGTCCATATCCCTGGAGCAGCTTCAGGGCCAGCCGCTGATCCTGTTCAATCAGGACTCGGTGCAGAATCAGATCTTCCTGGGCCAATTCCAGGCCAGGAAAATCACCCCGCATATCATCATGCGCAGCAGCCAGATCATCACCATCCTGAAATTCATCCGGCAGGGCAAGTGCAGCTGTTTCTTCTACAGAAGCATGTTTGAGCAGCTGCCGGAGCTGGTGGGGATCCCCCTGGACCCTCCGGTGGAGACACGGGTAGGGCTGGTCTGGCGGCGTGGCCGGTATATGACTGCCGGGATGCGGGCGTTCCTGGACGTCTGCAAGCGGCGGTATAAGGATCACGCATAATTGCGGTATGGCATGACCCGTATCGTCTCCTGACGGCTGTTATCGCTCCGGGAACAATGCGTACTCATACGCGGACCCCAGAAGCATGGTCACCATGGTGCCGCCCCGCTGGTCGGTGAGGCGGTCGATGCCGGGGTAGGCCAGGTTGTCGGTGGAACGGCCGTAGATGAGATCCACGCCTTTGTACCGGATGCCCGCGTCATTCAGGTGGTCGTGGCCGCAAAAGATGGCTTTCGTACTGCCCAGCTCCAGAACCGTCCCAAAAAGTCCGCTGTTTTTATCCGCGCAGCCGCAGCCCTCCCGGCGTTCGCCGAAAAGCAGCTCCGCCTCCGGGGAGCCCGCCAAAAGCGCCTGGTAGGCATCCTCAAACTCCGGCAGGGGGATGTGGAAATAGAGCATGGACGACACGGTCTTTCCCTCCCGCTCGTTCAATTCCTCCACAGTCCGCCGGTACCAGTCAATTTGGTCGGCGTGGATGGAGTCGTAATCCGTGGGGTCCAGGGAGGCGTAGTCGTTGGAATCGAGAAGGAACAGGGCCTCATTCAAGCTCTCGTCGGCATTACGCACCTCGATGAGGTTGTTGTACCGCCCGTAGATGTCCGGCTGGACCTGGGAGAAGAGCAGATGTCCCCCGTGGTCGAAGGTGTAGGCTGTCAGCGTTTCGTTCAGCTCGTCGGCATCGAACTGCGCCAGCAGCTCCGTCTCGTGGTTGCCGTAGACGAAGGCCCAAGGGATGCCTATCTTCTCCATGAAGTCGCAGACGTACACCAGGGGCGTGCGGTTGTCGACGCTCAAGGACTGGAGGGGAATGGGGTAGACCAGATCCCCGGTGATAATGATGAGGTCGGGCCTTGCCTCCTGGATGACCTGAAAGTAGATGCTCTCAAAGGCCGCCCGGTCCTGTTTGTAGGTGGAGAGGGTACCGCCGATGTGGAGGTCCGTGAGCTGCAGGACCTTGAGGGTGTCGTTTTTCGTGCGGATGATGAACCGTCCGTCCGCCTCATGCTCTATGGAGGCGATGTTCTGAGGCTCGAAGGGCGAGGAACCGACGGTCAGGTATGGGTACAGCGGCAGGCCATAGCTGTCCCGCCAAAGGACGGTCCCCGCAAGGAGAGCGACACAGAGGACCAGGTAGATCACCCGCCTTGCAAGCCTGTTCCCCCGTCCGCGCTCCTTTTTGGACAGCGGCAGGAGGATCGCAAGACGCAAAAAGTAGAAGATCAGCGCCAAGGGCAGGATGAAGAGATACCGGGTCCAGTCCTTCAGGACGATCACCGACACGGCGTATACGGTAAGCGTGACCATGAGCCAGATGAGGGCGGTAAGCCATTCCCGACGCGTTTTTTTCTGCCCCTCTTTCATGCCCACACCTCCATACACGGCGATAAAGTTCCAGCATCTCAAACAGGCCCAATTATATCATGAGCCCTTGGATATTTCAACTTTTTTGCCAAGACTGTGTGCATGAACAGTCTCTAATCAGCGCGAATTCTTCCCCCCGGCAGCCTGCGTATATTTGTTATCTTTCGTCTTGTTATACTATTCCCCCTCCCCAAAATTGTGGGGGTTCCACACAATTATTGAGTGCCGGTTGCACGTATTTCGATCATCAGCCTCGCTCCCAAACTGAACGCATCGTGGAAGCGTCTTTCGCCCATTGAAGCAGATACAGTGAGGCAATCGTCCTTTATTGCGTCAAGAATAGCGTTTTCCTGCTTATCGAGGGTTGCACGCAACTTTTTCTCATTTTCGTGTATCCGTTTTAAAATCTCTTTTTCATCCGGCGTCGGCCGGCCCATTTGCTCGACCGGGCAGATGTTGCCGTAATAGAATTCGTTAATTAGATTCTCCATCTTCACCCCTCCTCGTATAATAAGATTTGACAGGAATTTTGTAAGTGTTATCTGTCATTCACTCCGGAAAAACCAGCAGGCA
>CANRMY010000021.1 GCA_947631845.1 uncultured Oscillospiraceae bacterium
CACACCGGCTCCCCTTTCGCCACCGTCACGGCCAGCCACAGTGCCAGCCAGGATTTCCCCACCTTCGGCGCGCCCGCCAGGATGTGGAGCCCCTGGGACAGCAGAGAGTCCACAACAAAATTGGGCGGGCGGATGGGTTCGTTCATCAGCTCCTCGCCCGTAACGGTCTTCAGATGTTCGATGTTTACTGTCTTCATTTTTATCCTCCTTGTTAATTAAGTTTTAAAATTAATTCACTACCTTATGGCAGCTAAAATCCCATGGTCATTGACGGCCCCACTGGGCGCTCCTGCGCCGTCTCCACCTCTGCCAGCTTGCGCCGATTGGTGAGCAGCAGGCCGGAGGTTAGATCGCAGAGGTCCTCCTCGCCGGACTTGAACACGGCGACGGTGTATTTGCGCGGACCGTACTCCACGCAGAGTTTCCGCAGGGTATTGCTCAGGCCCGGGTCGTCCCGCTCGGCCTTGCTTGCCCAGATCTCAATAAGTTTCTTGTCCTCTCGAATGTTGATCTCCAAAAAGCCACGCCTCCAAAGGTCGATAATCCATTTCATGTGCCGATTATCTACTCCGAGTGTAACATACCCTCTTGACTTTTGTCAAGCGATAATATACACTTAAAACGCATACACTACCATGTTGACCGCATTATCTACGGAGGTGCACTATGGGCGTTTTGGGAAAAGACCTTTTTGATTTTCGGCGGCCTATCACCCACACCAAGGTCCAGTTTGGCGAGGATGGGTATTGGGTCGAGGACGAGCCGGAGATCATACCGTACGGGACGACGCTCCTGGCCGCTTTGAAGCTGGACGCCCGGAAATACTGCGAGCTTGTGGAGCGACTTGAGGACAGGATCGCCGCCCGTGACCGCGAGGGAACGCTGGAGGCTTTTTATCCGATGTTGGACGAATTCGTGCGTCTGCCGCTGTACAATCTTTTCATCAAGGAAGTCGGCCTTATGGAGGTTGAATTATTCCATAGGGCGTTCGCCGGGGAGGCGAGGACCGCGCTCGCGGACGATATAATAAATGACAACGGCGCGATCCTGAACAAGTACCGCTGGGCGAGGGACGACCTTCTGCTCATCCAGCGGCGGTACGCCTGGTTTTTGGACGAGATGGCCAAGTCCCGGAGCAAAGAAAAAAAGCTCCAGAAGAAATTCTCTCTTCCGGAGCAGGTCTATTGGGGCAACGTGGACGCCTTTGTCAGTGGCGTGAGCCTGGGTGAGGACTCTGAAGTGGACGCCCCGCAGATCAACGTGCAGTACGCCATCCGTACATTTAAGGGCGAGGAGGCCGACGGGGTCTGTGTGGAGGTCGTGGAGAAGATGTACTTCGACCGACTCCGGGATTTTGTTTATGTGGAGCTGATGAAAGGATTGCAGAAGGGTTATGTGCCGCGCCGGTGCCTCAACTGCGGCAAATGGTTTTTGCAGACGCCGGGGGTGTCCTACTCCTACTGCGCCAACATCGCGCCGGGGGAGACGGAGCGGACCTGCCGGGACGTGGGGGCCCTCGCCAGCTTTCGGGAGAAGGTCCAGGAGAACGAAATCTGGCAGATCCACCAGCGGGCATACAAAAAATACTACGCCCGCGTCCTGAAAAAGAAGATGACAAAGCCCGAATTCGAGGCATGGGCACGAACCGCCGAACAGATCCGCGACGCCGCCCTCTCGCGCTACAACCGCGCCCACGGTGAGGCGCGGAGCCAAATCGCCGAGGAGGTCCGGCGGGAGCTGAATAAGCTGTGAGGGCGTGCACGGCAACAGCTTTTTGCGTAACCGCTCAATAATCACCCCTTCCAAAGCTCAATATTCAATTGGCCGGATTTGGAAAATCGGCGGCGGGGCGTCAGGCCAAAACGTACCGCCAGTAGGTGAGGACGACGGCGAGGGCGAAGGCGTCGAAGGCGAGGTAGGCGAGGAAGCAGAGCCACAGGCCGAAGCGGGCCAGGGGGCGGCGGCGGAAATGGTAGAGGGTCCAGAGGGACGCGGGGATCAGGACGTATTTCAGCCCCAGCGCGGCCCAGGGGGCGCCGAGGACGCCGCCAAAGAAGGGGTTCATCTCGAAGCTGCCGGGGATGAGCCGGAGGCCGAAGGTGGTGTAGATGAAGTCCAGGAGACTTAAAATCTGCGTACCCACGGCGAGGGCCAGGTATAGCCTTGCGTGTACCTGGCCCTTGCGAGCTTCCCCGGTTCGGTTTTCTGCTTGCGTCATAAGGCGCGCTCCTTGCAATTATTTGTCGAAAATGATATGATACATATAAATTATGAAAGGTAAGGCGGCGAGGGTCATGCCCAGACGGTCCCGGCAAATAAGCGAAAGCGGTATCCACCACATCATGCTCCGCGGCATCAACCGCTCCGCGATTTTCCACGACGAGGAGGACTGCGAGGTCTTTCTCCAGTACCTCTCCGAGAGCCTCACGCCCCCATCGGCGGGACTGAGGGACGGTTTTTTTGTCACACCGGAGCCGTGCGGAGGTGGGACTAAAGAACCGTCCCTCTGTAACGCCCGCCCCGCCCAGATCTACGCCTACTGCCTCATGGGCAACCACGTCCACCTTCTTATGAAGGCCGGGGACGAGCCGCTGTCCTCACTTTTCAAGCGCTTCGGCGTTCGGTACGTCTACTGGTACAACCACAAGTACGACCGGGTGGGGCACCTCTTCCAGGACCGCTTCAAAAGCGCCCCGGTGGAGGACGATGCCTACCTCCTGGCGGTCTACCGCTACATTGCACAAAACCCGGTGAAGGCCGGACTGTGCGAAAAGCCCGGCGGCTACCGCTGGGCCAGCTTCGGAAACCCGAGGCCCGACCTTCGCTGTGCCCCGCTGCCCACGGATTACACGGAGGAGCAGCTGCGGGAATACGTCCTCTCCGACCAGCCGGACATCCACCCCTTCCCGGAGCGCGTCACCGACCGAGAGGCAGAGGCGCTGCTGAAAAAGGTGACGGGGGTAAAGTACGCGGGGGAGCTGCAGGAGATGCCGCGGGAGGAGATCGTAAAAACCTGCGAACAGCTGGTAGCGGAGGGCGTGTCGCTGAGGCAGATTTCCCGGCTGACGGGGATATATATGAGCAATCTGTCGAGATGGTGCCAGTGACAAAACAGGTGCTCCTGCGGGGGGCCGGTGTGACACGGGGACGGTTCTTGCGTCTATCGTCCGCCGGTGTGACACGGGGACGGTTCTTTAGTTCCACCAGTGTGCGCACTGGTGTTACAAAATAACCGTCCCCTTTGTCCCACCTACTCAGTAGAACGACGGAAAAAGAATCTATCGATTAGGAAGCACCTTCCCGCGGGACTGAGGGACGGTTTTTTTGTCACACCGTAGCCGTAAGGCGGAGGTGGGACTAAAGAACCGTCCCTCTGTCACGCCCGCAGGGGGTTGGATTATATTATGTCAGGCTGTGACGAAGTTGGGACAAAAGAACCGTCCCCTTGTCTCAATACAAAAGTTAATCATAAACTGTTACCGTAATGGTATTGATCTGAGACCTTCTTTTTATTGTAATTGTATATGTTCCAGCCTCGGTAGCAGTAAATACACCATTTTCCGTATTGAATGTAGAATCAACATTTGCTCCATCTTTGGTGACAGAAACAGTAACTCCTCCTGATGTAAATCTGGATGGGCTGCCATTCATAATTGCGTTGAACTGGCAAGTTGTAATACCGGCAGTCATGCACAGATAAACATTGTGACTGGCTGTTTTACCTAAATCAATCTCGATTGGTCCAGTTGTATGTTCATGATTGCATCCGCCCGCTGAGCCGATTGATGTTTCCGGCTTTACTTCTGGCGGATTAGTAGTGATATTCAAAGACCCGTCAGCATTTCTTCCGTAGACAACAACCGTAACAACAGAGCCTTCGTCAGGTAGACTTTCCATGAGGCCGTCACGCTCGGACTGGGTCATTGCCGCGAGCTGCGCGGCGGTTGCGATATATCCGCCAGCATCAGTCCAGAAACCATTAACGTCTCCGGTGTATTTGTGGCGAGTAACTTTTTTGCTCGGATCCTCAGGATGAGAGGGATCCGGTTCCTCCCAGGATTCCAAATTGCCGTTGTACTTCTCGTACATCCCTTCCATGAAGGTATAATACGCCTCACAATCGATGTCGGCTTGCTTCATAGCTTTTCCGTCTTTGGTAAAGACTGTGTTAGTAAGGTACGCTTGGGCTGCGGCTTGGAACTGTTCGTTTTTACCGGAATTGTTAGTGAGAAAATCCGTGGGACTCGTGGGATGATTCATAAGATTCTCAACTGAACGAAGCCCGGCGAGATCGTCCTCGATTCCTTCATAGCTGTAATTCTTCTCAAGGTAATTGGCAAAAGCGTAGTTTCTTGCAAGGTAAGAGGGCAATGCGGAGCCAAATGTATCGTTGTTGTATGTGGGATTAAAATTTGACCATTCATACTCACTGGTATGGCCCTGGGCCTTCATGGCTGCCTCCATGACGAACATGACCGCCTCAGCGTTCAAATCTCCGTCACTTTCGATGCCCTCCATCTTCTTAGTCAATATTTCTGCCGTCTGCTTTACAGCGTCCCAGCAGTCGGAGGCGACATCTGCGTATCCGATCTTTACAGTTCCGCCGTTACCGTCAGACTCTCCTACATAGCTGAGCTTATCTTTAATTTTACTGAAGATAATGCTCTTTACGGACACCGCGTCAGGCGCATTATCCCACTTCCCATATTGAAGTGTCGAGTTGAGTCCGGCATCGTCAAGAGCCTTCTGCGTGGCGGTCGTAGTGCCGACAACGCCCTCGGAACTCAAAACAACCATACCCTGAGGCTTATCCCCGAACAGCGTCGGGTCTGAGTAGTCCGCCAGCTCCAGGGCGTGGATGATCTCGCCCACGGTCGCTTTGTCCTGCCCTTTTTTGGCGTACTCGATGTACGCGCCGTACCCCACCGCGCCGACGCCGGCGAGGATCGCCAGAATGGCGATCACGACGATCAGCTCCACCAGCGTGAAGCCGCTGTTATATTTACGATTTGAAGAATTTCGTTTCATTGTTTACCTCCTGTTTTTTGGGCCGCGTCTCACACTCCCTGTGTCCCGTGCCGCCCCGTCCACGGCCGATCCGGGGCGATTCATACCAAATATCGCATAAATTTCCAATTTCCAATTATTGTACCACTGTTCGCGCCGATAATCAAGCCCCCCTTCCGCGCAAAATCATCGCGCCGCCGCTTCCGAACCGGGCGGCGGCCGCGCGGCCGCCGCTGTCCTGTTTACGATTTGAAGAATTTCGTTTCATGGCTTACCTCCTGAAAAAAATTTGTGATCTATTGCAGAAAGCGTATACCGCTGGCTGCCAAAATCAATCGGCGTCTACCCGGCGCCGGCGTCCCAAGGGGACGGTTCCGTGGGCCGCTTGGCGCCGCAAATAACCGTCCCCGGGACATGCCGCTATATGACCGCCCCGTTCCCCGCGGGGACTTCCGGGGCGAAGAAACAGCGTTTGTTCAGCCGGAGCCGGCTATTTCAGGGCCGGCTCGCGTTCATCGGCCCGGAGGGCGCGTTTTGCCTCCTCGTACTCCTTCATGCGGAAGAAAAAGGTGCTTTTTGCCATACGGCACAGCTTCGCGGCGGCGTCGGAGGTGATGGCCCCTTCCCGGTACAGCCTGACCACGTCCGGGAAGTTGGCGGGCAGGGGCGTGGGACGGCGGCCGAGGGGGACGCCGGCCTCCCTGGCGCGGCGGATCCCGTTGGCCTGGGCCTCCTTATGGCGCGCCTTGCGCCCCTCCTCCAAAGAGGAGGCGATCATCGGGAGCAGCCTGTCCACGACGCCCTCCGCCGTCTCCCCGGCCCGGAGCAGCGCCCCCGCCTCGGAGACCAGCGCCTCGTAGGCGCCGGGGGTCATGTAGGTTTGATAGTCCTGCTTTTCCATTTGCTTACCTCCCTCCCGGCGGCTCAATCCGCGCCGGACGTCGATTTCCACTTCAACCGGCCATAGCCCAGGATGCGGGGGTCGTCCGGGGCGTAATTGCGCACGGCGACCCGGCCGTCGGTGTTCCCCTCGATGGAGTAGACGCGGCCATCCCTTTGCATGAGGAACACGCCCACGTGGTCGGCGGCGCTGTCGTAGTCCGGATCCGGATCCCCGTCCCAGTCGAAGAAGATCAGATCCCCGGGGATGGGGGCGGCGCCGGGATCCAGCCAGGCGCCGTTTTCGCCGCTCCGCAGCCGCTTAACGCCGGCGTCCACGTCGGAGAAGGACAGCGTCCTGTCCAGCGAATCGCGAACCTGGGCGATCCCCCAGGAGACGAAGCAGGCGCACCAGGGGGTGTTTTTGCTCCAGCCGGGATGGACCTCGTCATAGCCGCCGATGTACCATTCGGAGAAATACTTCCCCTCATCGTCGCCGCTGAGGATCTTGCCGGTGCTGCCGATTTGGAGATCCAGATTGGCGATCAGGGCAAGACGGGCGATCCACTCGTCGTTGGAGATGCCGTAGGCCCGGGCGTTTGCTGCGCCGGCGGCGGAGGATCTGCCGTAGACCCGGCCCACAATGCCGGTATTGAAGTTGAGGGAGGTGGAGATTTGTTTCTCTGTTATATCCTGGGTTCGGCAGTAGACGGAGGTTGTATAGGTTTGGTTCTCCGTTGTGAGGGTTATGGTAAGAAGTTTTTTATCCTCAGAAAGTCCAGCTTTAAACTCCGTCACACCCTCCATAATGACCGAGCCGCCGGCTGAAAGCTTATGTTCGTCTTTGTCGTATGTAAGAATGTTTTTATCATTTGTACCTAAAATTTTGCCATTCTCTATCTTCGTTATGCTCCCCTCACTGGCCAGATCCTCCATCAGCGTCAGGACGATGCGGGAGGTTTCCTGCTCGCCCGCGGTGGCCTGGGCCGAGGCGCACAGGCGGAAGCATACCAGCAAAAATGACATAGCCGCCAACGTCACAATGGACGTGGCGGCTATTGTTGCCAGAAGCTCCACAAGCGTAAAGCCGCCGTTACTGTTTTTCATATGCTGATTCCCCTTTCTATTCCTGCGTAGCGGTTATGTTGTAGGATTGGTATTTATTTATTTGTTTGACTGTGTTATTGCTATCAACTTCGACCTCCATCACGGCGGTCACTGTTGTGCTTTTGGCTTTTGCGATGACGGTGATTATCTTTTCAGAGTCTACGGTACCGACCTCAACGTTCACATTAACGTTGTGGTTGTCCGTCAGGCCCCTACTCTTTGGATATTCTTCTATCTTTGTTTCATCATATTTCTGATCCTTCACCCATGCCTGGAACCTCTCGATCTCCCCCTCGGCCGCGTACAGATCCTGCATTCTCTCGACCGCCGCCTCCTGAACCTGGAGGTTTCGCACAGCCACGGAGCCGACCGCCAGGGCCATGGCCGACACTACCGTGATCACGATCATCACATAGGCCAGCACATACCCGCCATTGTTCTTTTTCATTGTTAGGTACCTCCCGGGGTGGTGGTGTCGGCAGGGGCGGGGCAGATGTAGGTTTCGACAGACACCTCGCCGTCTGTGCTTTTAACGGTCACTTTGTAGCAATCAGGGTCGGTGGTGTCTTCTGGCCCCACCTCGATCGTCACATCCAAGGTTGTATCCGAAGGATAATATGATGAGTAGTCTATCTTCCCTTTTTCTATCCCTTCGGCCATCAACGTCTCCACCGCGCTGGAGACGGCCAGGCGATCCTTGATGATCTGCTCGCTCCGGCTGTTGATGCGGTTGGAGACGACCAGGCTGCCCCCCAGGGCGGCGGTGACGATACCGAGAACGGTGATCGCCACCAGCACCTCCACCAGGGTGACGCCTTCTTTTCCTTTGACGCGCTTTTTCTTCATTGCCGTTACCTCAGTCAAAAATGGTTCCGCCGCCGCCGCCCGGGCCGTCCACTTCGGGACTCTGGTACTCCTGCCCGTAATCCAGCAGATACCGCACCAGCGTCACGGTGCCCGTGGCGGTATCCGTTTCGGAGTCGTAGCTCAACGTGCAGTATTGGACGGAGGTGATATACGTGTCGTCGGTCGCCAGACGGTCGATCATGTCCTTGAAGCCCTGATAGTTCGTCTCGTAGTTGACCGTGAGGGTCAGAACCTTCAGATCGGAGCCGTCGTTGAGGGTGATGACATCGCTCTCGGTTCCGAAGCTGAAGGTGATGTCGTTTCCGAACAGCTCCTCCAGATAGAGGATGTAGAGGATCTGATCCTCCTCCTTCATCTCGCCGGGGAACGCCTTGTAAAGCGCCAGCCGGCTCTCGTCCAGGGCCTTCTCCTCGCCCTCCAGAACGTCCTGGACGCCGGCGTACTGCCTGTTGTCGTTGATCTGCGCCTGAACGTTGGATATCTGGGTGTCAAGGAGGCGGTCGTTTGTCTCATACTCCGCTTTTTCGGGCTTGTAAAGCATGAAAATCACGTAAGCCGCCGCGCCGAACAGGATCAGCGCGAAAAGCGCTATCCAGTATTTTGCCAGGAACTTCTTCATTGATAATCCTCCAGATCGAGCTCTTCCCGTATCTCATCGCGTGAAAGGCCCTTGCGCTCCATCTCGGCCTGGATCAGCGACTCCTTATAGGGAATGGATACCGTGAAGAAGATCCGGGTGTCTACCGCCTCGCCGCCGCCCGGCAGATCCCCGATGCCCGGAAGTCCGCCGCCGCCGGGAGTCTGACCGTTCAGATTGGCGTAGATCTGCTGGAGCAGATTGTACATGTCCGTCTGGCCCGGATTGTCGATGTTGATCTCCCGCCAGTCGATGGTGCTCCAGTCGAAATCGTCGAGATCCACGCCGAGATACTGCTCCAGCATACCCACCAGCTCCTTCAGCTTCGGGTCGGCGGAGGGATCCACGAGCTCCCCGGTATCCGCGTACTTCAGCTGGCCGGTAGCCGGATCCACGACGAAGCCGGCGCTGGGGGTCTGGCCGTTCAGATTGGCATAGATCTGCTGGATCAGTTTGGCCGCGTCCGCCTGGCCCGGGTTGTCGATGTTGATATCCCGCCAGTCGATGGTGCTCCAGTCGAAACCGTCGAGATCCACGCCAAGATACTGCTCCAGCATACCCACCAGCCCCTCCAGCTTCGGATCGGCGGAGGGGTCCACGAGCTCCCCGGTATCCGCGTACTTCAGCTGGCCGGTGGCCGGATCCACGACGAAGCCGGTTCCGGCGCCGCCCGGAAGATCCCCGATGCCGGGAAGATCCCCGATGCCGGGAAGATCGCCGATGCCGGGAAGGTCGCCCGACGACAAATCCTTGACCTGCTTTATAAGCTCCATAACGTTATCCATGGACGCGAGATTTGACCAGTCAAACTTGCGCCAGTCGATCTTTGTCCAGTCGATCGCGTCCGTGTTCAGGCCCGTGAACTGCCCGACCATGGGCAGATACTTCATGAACTGAGAGAGCCTGCTGTCCGTCAGCGGGTCAATGGCTTTTCCGTCAGCGTCCACCAGACGGCCCGTGTCGGGATCGATATAGAGGCCGGTGTTCGGCTCGTAGAGAAGGCCGGTCTTGGAATCGACAACGAGGCCGGTATCCGGATCGATGGTCACGTTGACCTTCAGAAGCTTCTCGGCCTGCCGGCGCAGCGTATCGACCACTTCGTCCACCGACATGGTTCTCCAGGTGATGGGGGTCCAGTCGATCTTGCTCCAGTCGAGCTCGGAGATATCCCGATCCTGCTCCTCAAGCTGCGTCCTCAGGGGCCATGTGTACTTGGCCATTCTCATGTCGGTGGCCGGATCCAGATCCTCGCCGGTCTGCGGGTCGTACAGCTTCTTTGTCTTTTTGTCGATATACAGGCCGGAGCTCAGATCAAAGAGCGTGCCGGTACTCGGGTAGATGTACTCGTTTGTGGCCTTATCCACGTACAGGCGGTTGACCTTGTCGAAAAGAAGGCTGTCGTCGTCCGGGTCGATCAGGAGCCCGGTGAGCGGGTCAATGTCGAGGCCGGTATCCGGGTCGGTCTCGGAGCCTTCGGAAACGGTCAGGGGCAGTCCTTTCTTCAAACAGATATAGTAGGTCAGGACGCCTCTGAGCGTCGGGTCGCTCTTGACAAGCTCCTCGCACCGATAGTAATACTCGTCGTCGGCCTGGTACTTATCGTCGATAAACTGGATGAGAAGGGTCTGCATATCCGTCAGGCTGGCGTCCGTGAGCGAGCTGTAGTCCCCCTTTGCGATGGCCTGAAGGTCACGGGCGGAGAAGATCGCCTTGAACCAGTCTTCGTTGAAATGATCCCAGCAGAACACCTCGAGGTCGTCACGCATCGTGGAATTGCCGGATTCGATATCCGCCCGAACCAGCTCGGCAAACAGATAGAGGGCGAAAGGGTTGCCCAGCATACGCTTGAACCCGTTCTTCCTCTGGGCGACGGAGGAAACTCTTATGACCTGATCCAGCGAATACGTGATTTCCGTGTTGCCGGCGTTTGTGCCCGCGCACATGGCTCTGGCGATCTCGATCCGCTTGCTGTCCGATCTCACGTCCCCGAGGATCTCCTTGACGCTCTCCATCTCGCGGTTGGAGACCGTGTCGCCGC
This sequence comes from uncultured Oscillospiraceae bacterium, assembly GCA_947631845.1. Lineage (GTDB taxonomy): Bacteria > Bacillota > Clostridia > Oscillospirales > Oscillospiraceae > RUG626. The sequence continues at coordinate 10,536 of CANRMY010000021.1, forward strand.
GTGCCAGCTTTTCGGATATTTCCGTCAGCGTGCTCTGGTCGTCCGACGACAGGCCGCTGCCTTCAAAGACGTCCGCCGAGTTGTTGGAGCTGCCCTCGGTGGGGGGCGCCTCGGGGGAACCGGTGGCCTGGGCCAGGGAGGAGAGTACGGAAAAGGCCGACACGCCGGGGCCGATCGTCAGGTCGGAGATATACGTCGGCTCCTCCCCGTATTGCAGGGAGCGCAGGGTCAGGATGACGTAGGCCGCCGTCTGTTTGTCCTCGCAGGCGATCTGCAGGCCCAGCCCCTCCGGGGCGATGCCGATCTCGGTGACGCTGACGCCGTCGGGAAGGATCTGCTCCAGCTCGCTCAGCATCAGGGACAGGTTGTCATTGTAGGTACGCAGGGCGCCGACGCTCTCGGATCCCTCCTCGTCGGAGCCCAGCAGGGTGCGCCAGTCGGCGGCGTAGTTGAAGTAGTAAGCCTCATAATCCTCCCAGTTCTGCTTGAAGCCGCTGACGTCCGCCAGCGAATCCTGCAGATTGCCCAGCGCGCTTTCCTTCCTGTTCAGGGTGGTGCTCCAGTCCAGCGAATCCCCGAGGAACTGGAGGACTGTCAGAGCCAGAAGCCCGCCGCCCGCCAGAAGGAGGCCGTACTGCCAGAACTTCTGGAGCAGATTGGGCCGCCCGGGGAAGTTCAGGGCCGGGTCGCCGAAGTCCAGCCGCGTTACGGCCGCGCCGGCGCACAGGCACCATTCGTCCGCGGACGCTCCCGTCTGGGCCGTCGTGGGGAGGTTCAAAGCCTCCTCCACCCGCTCCACATACTCCGGATCCCGGGCGCCGGCGCCGCAGACAGCCACGAGAATGTCCCCGCCGCCCGAATGCTCGGTCTCATAGAGCTCCAGCACCATCCGGGCGTCCTCCAGCTCATCCATATAGGAGCTGCCGCGGTTCAGCAGCCGCTGGTGCGTCACCTGCCTGTCGCGGACAAAGGTCATCAGCAGAAAGTCCTCCTCCGGGAGGAGATAGAGAACCGTCTCCTTTGGCCGCTCCTCCCCGGCGGGCGCGCCGGTAACGGGGGCCTTCCGGCCCTTGGAGGGCGTCTTTTTGTTTCCCTTCTTTTTCCCGGAGGGAACCGGGGCGGCGTATCCGGCCCTCACAAGGCCGGTGAAGCTGTTTCCGCAGTAGTCCACCGCCAGCACCTTCAGGCCGCAGGAGTTGGCCAACTTGTAGTATTCCTCCACCAGGGCGTTGGGTACCGCCCAGAGCTGTACGGACCGGGAGGTGCTTCCGTCCTCGTCGTCAAGGATGCCGACGGGGGTCCAGACCAGGCGGCTTCCGCGGGTGTCCACGGGAAAATACATGTCCCGGTTGGTGTCCAGGGTCTTTTCCATCAGCCGGTCCTCCGCCGAACCGGAGGACCGCCTGCTCTTGACGGTTCGGACGGCCACCGTCTCCGACAGCACCTGGGAGGAGCACAGGGTAAACACCACGTTCCTGACGTGCCTGATCCCCGGCTCCGTCAGGGCGGATTTGAGCGCTTCCCGCAGGGCGTCCGGATCCAGAATGGCGCCGTCCTCCACCGCGCCCTCGGGCAGGGGACGAACCACGCGGGTTTTCAGCTTGGGCACGGAGCCCAGCTTCATACTGGCGACGCGCAGCTCCTGGCTGCAAAGCTGGACGACCAGGGCGCGTCCGGATAATTTCTTTTTGATTTTCATAGCTAAAACCTCGTTACACGCGGATACGGCACAGCCGGCCGGCATGGCCCGGCCGGTTCTGCGGCGTCCGCGGGTATATCTCTCTTTGCGGGTTATTTTCAGCGGCGCGCGCTTAGACCCCGAGAAGGCTCAGGTAGGCCGCGATGGCGCGGTCGCCCAGCAGGGCGGAGAGCCAGATCCCCGCCGCCAGATACGGCCCGAAGGCCAGCCGGCGGCCGGCGCCCCGGCACATCCGCGCCAGGTGTACCGCCGTGCCGATGATACTCCCCAGCGCCAGGGCCAGCAGGATCCTCCGCCACCCCAGCAGCAGTCCCGCCGCCGCCAGCAGCTTCACGTCCCCCAGGCCGATCATGGCGCCGCCGGAGGCCAGATGGAGCAGCAGCAGGGGCAGGCTCACGCACACGGAGCCTATGAGGTAGTCCGGCCAGTGCCAGACGTCCGCCGCCAGCTGGACGGCGCCCAGCAGCAGCATCGCCAGATTCAGGCCGTTGGGGATCTCCAGGGTGCGCCCGTCGACGACCGCCGCCACCAGGAGCAGGGAGGACATGGCGCAGTAAAGCGCGGCCCGCAGCGGGTCGCCCCGGAAAAGCAGGCCGCACGCAAGCCACGCCGCCGCGTTTGTCAGCTCCACCGCCGGGTACTGGAGGGACAGCCTGGCCCCGCAGGCCCGGCACCGGCCCCGCTGGACAAGGAAGCTGACCACGGGGATCAGCTCGTACCAGGAAAGCACGTGTCCGCAGCTCATGCAGTGGGAGCGGGTCCTGACGAAGTCCTCCCCCAGGGGGAGACGGTAGATGAGCACGTTGCAAAAGCTCCCCACGCAAAGTCCCATGAGGGCCAGGAAGCACAGCGCAAGTTGGCTCATACCGTCTCACCTCCTTCGGGTCTTGTCACAGTCTCCCGCCCGTCCGGTTGATAGGTCGCCGGAGGGGGGAGGAAAACTGGACTAAGTTATTCCCCTCCACTTTTCGCTTCTTCCCCTCCACTTTTCGCTTCTTCCCCTCCACTTTTCGCTTCTTCCCCTCCACTTTTCGCTTCCAACTTCCACTCGCCGGCAGACCATGTCGCCGATTTATTAGTTTTGGAATTAAGATCCATGCTAGGCATTAAGGTTTTGAAAGTCTCCGCAGCCGTATGTCCATCGCTACCCTCAGCGGGAGTGGATTCTCCAAAAATTACAAATACAAATCCATCCTTCACCTTATCAGTTTTGACATTAATTACGGGCTTAGCGCCAAAAGTAACCTCAATTTCTGTTACACTTCCAAGTGCGGGTTCGGACGCACATGAAGCCTGGACTGCGGTAAGGACACCGGATAAGTTGGTCAGATCCTTTGAACTGTTGGCCTTGTCAATATACCCCGTATACGCGGGATACGCGACGGCGGCCAATATGGCGAGGATGGCGATGACCACAATGAGCTCCACCAGTGTGAAGCCCTCACGGGCGGCCATCCTCTTGTTGAAATTCTTCATGGGTGATCAGTCCTTTCTCAAAATTTAAAGATATGTATCGAAAGTCCGGGGGGCCCGCGCGCCTACCCGCACAGGGCCCGCTCTGACGGGATACCAGGGTAATGAATTAAAGGGGCTTCGCGCACGGCGGCCTCACAGGTATTGGTCGTAGCCCTGGGTCATGGCCAGCATGGGCAGGAAGATGGACAGGACGATGACCACCACCATCCCCGCCATCAGCAGGATGATGGCCGGCTCCAGAAGGGCCAGGAGGCGGTCAGTGGCGTCCTTGACCTCGTCGTCGTAGTAGTCGGCGATCTTGGCCAGGGATCCCTGGAGGTCGCCGGCCTCCTCGCCCACCATCACAAGGTTTGACACCATGGGCGGGAACAGCCCCGTGTCTCTGAGACTCACGGCCAGAGACCAGCCCTGGGAGACAAGGCTAGAGACGGTGCGCAGGGCGTCCTCGAACCAGATGTTGCTCATGTTGGCGGCGGTCAGGTCGATGCTCTCCAGCAGGGTAAGGCCGGAGCCCAGGAGCAGGGACAGGGTTCTGGTGGCCGTGGCGCAGGCGGAGCGGACGGTGAGCCGCCCGAACACCGGCGCCTTGCGGGCGATGTAGCCGAAGAAGTGGCGCCCCTTGACGGTGCGGCCAAACAGCACGGCGGAGACGACCAGTCCCGCGATCACGCCCACCAGCACCATCCACCATTTGACGAACCAATTGCTGACGGCCATGACGCCCCTGGTCAGGGCGGGCAGCTCCACGTCCAGCTGGTCGAAGGTCTCCATGAAGGAGGGGATGATGGTGGTCATCATCACGATGAGCACGATGACCATCACCACCAGCAGGATGCAGGGGTAGATCATGGCCTTGGTCACGGCGCTCTTGGTGCGCCGGGCCTTTTCAAAGTAGACCTCCATCTGCCGGAAGGAGTCCTCCAGGTTTCCGGAGTTCTCGCCGGCCTCCACCATGTTGGCCATCATGGACGGGAATACCTTATGCTGCTTGCGCATGGCCCCGGCCAGGGACTCGCCCTTTTCCACGTCCGTCTGGATCTCGCGGATGGCGGCGGCCAGCTGCTTGTTCTCGGTCTGCTGACCCAGCAGGGACAGCACGATGGACAGCGACTCCCCCGCCCGGAGGATGGAGATGAACTGCCGGCAGAAGATGGCCATGTCCTTGGAGGAGGGCCGCCCCATGAAGGGCACGTTGAGCTCGCGCTCGAAGAGGCTGGGGGACCGGATGTCCACGATGGTGTAGCCCACGCCCCGCAGGGAGCTTTTCGCCATATCCAGCGTGGCGGCCTCGATGGAGCCGTTGACGCGCTTGCCGGTGGTGTTGATAGCGGTATATGTAAAAGCGGGCAACGCTTATCCCTCCTATAATCTGACGCGCTCCACGGCGGCCACCGTGTCCGGGTCGTTGGCCGCGGCGGCGGCGTCCTTGGCCGAAACCTCCCCGGCGCGAACCAGGGCCGCCAAGGCGTCGTCCAGCGGGGCCATCCCCTGCTTCTTCCCCGTCTGCATGGCGTTGGGGATCTGGAAGGACTTGTTTTGCCGGATCAGGCTCTTTACGGCGGCGCTTCCCACCATGATCTCAAAGACGGCCCGCCGTCCGCCGCCAATCCTGGGCAGCAGCGTCTGGCCGATGACGCACTCCAGCACGTCCGCCAGCTGGATGCGTATCTGCTCCTGCTGTTCGGCGGGGAACACGTCGATGATGCGGTCCACCGTGTTGGCCGCGCCCTTGGTGTGCAGGGTCCCGAACACCAGGTGCCCGGTCTCAGCGGCGGTGATGGCGGTGGAGATGGTCTCCAAATCGCGCATCTCGCCCACCAGGATCACGTCGGGATCCTGCCGCAGGGCGGCGCGCAGTCCGGCGGCGAAGCTGCCGGTATCCCGGCCCACCTCCCGCTGGTGGATGACGCAGCTCATGGGCTCGTATACATACTCGATGGGGGCCTCCAGCGTGATAATATGGCGGCGGGAGCTCCGGTTGATGTGATCCAGAAGGGCCGCCAGGGTGGAGCTCTTACCGGAGCCCGTAGGCCCGGTGACCAGCACCAGCCCCCGGGGCTTTTCCGCCTGTTCGATGAGGATCCGCGGCAAAAGCAGATCCTTCGCCGTGGGTACGGTCAGGGGCAGCAGGCGAAGGGCCATGGCCGTCTCGCCCTGCTGATAAAAGATGTTGCAGCGCATACGCATACTGCCAAGAACCGTGACGGCGAAATCGGTCTCCCCGTCCCGCTCCAGCTCCCGCATGCCCTCCTCCCCCGCCAGGTCGCGGGAGGCGGCTTCCATCTCCTCCCGCGTGAAGGGGGGCATGTCGTCCTTGACCAGGGCGCCGTCCACCCGCAGTACCGGGGGAAAGCCCACGGTCAGGTGGATATCGGAAGCGCGGCGCTCCTGGGCCCGGGAGATCACCTGGTCAAGCTTTGTCATGACCTGTTCTCCCCGTTTCCGGAGGGCTCCGGGAAGTCGCCCTCCATGTTGATGCGGTGCAGCTCTCCTATGTGTGTGATCCCCTCCCGAACCAGGCGGCTGGCGCTCTCCCGCAGGGTGTGCATCCCCTCGCGGACGGCCTGCTCGCGAAGCTCGTCGGTGGAGGCCCGCCGGGCGATGAGCGCCCGCAGCGCCGGGGTGATCTCCATGATCTCATAGACGCCGATCCGGCCCAGAAAGCCCGTGCTGCCGCATCGGGCACAGCCCACCGGCTCCCACAGCACGGCGTTTTCCCGCTCCTCCTCGGGGACGTTCAGATAGTCGGCCTCGTAGGGGAGCATGGGGCGGGATCGCTTGCAATTGGGACACAGCCGCCGCACCAGGCGCTGGGCCACGATGCCCACGGTGGCGTCGGCGATGAGAAAGCTCTCAACGCCCATGTCCAGCAGACGCGTGACGCTGCTGGCGGTGTCGTTGGTGTGCAGGGTGCTGACCACCAGGTGTCCCGTGATGGACGCCTGGACGGCGATGGCCGCCGTCTCGCCGTCGCGGATCTCGCCGATCATGATGATGTCCGGGTCCTGGCGCAGGATGGAGCGCAGGACGTTGGCGAAGGTCATGTCGGCCTTGGGATTTACCTGGATCTGGTTGACGCCGTCGATATGGGCCTCCACCGGATCCTCGACGGTGACGATGTTCACCGACTCGCTGTTCAGGCCGCTCAGAGCCGTGTAGAGGGTGGTGGATTTGCCCGAGCCGGTGGGCCCGGTGACCAGGAAGATGCCGTTGGGCCTGGCGAGGATCTTGTCGAACTTCTCCAGATCCTCGCCTACAAGCCCGAGGCTCTCCTTGTCGCGGCTCAAGGCCCGCTTCTGGGCAAGACGCATGACGCATTTCTCACCGTAGGTGGTGGGAAGGGTGGACACGCGCAGATCGTACTCCAGGTGATCCACCGTGAGGGAGAAGCTTCCGTCCTGGGGCTTGTGCTTCTCCGAAATGCGCATACCGCTGATGATCTTGATGCGCGTGATGATGGCGGGCAGAAGGTTCATCTCGTAGGAGGCCCGCCGGTACAGAACGCCGTCCACCCGGAACCGCACCCGCACCTGATCCACGCCCGGCTCGATGTGGATATCCGAGGCGCGCATACGCACCGCCTGCTCCACCAGGGAGTTGACCAGCACCACCACCGGCGAGGCGTTCACGTCCGCCTGCTGAAGCTCCTCCTCCAGCGTGTGGGGCGTCTCGCCCACCTGCGCCACGTTGAACTGCTCCGCCGCCGCCTGCATCTCCTGACTGCCGAAGTAGCGGTCGATGGTTCGCATGATATCCACGGAGGTGGCAAGATAGGGGCGGACGCGCATTCTGGTGGTGTGGGCCACCACGTCGCGGCCGCGCATGTTCATGGGGTCGCAGATGGCCACCCGCAGAGCGCCGGGATCGTCGGGGTCTATGTCAAAGGGCAGAACCTGGTTGGTTCTGAGAAGGTCGGGGGGAACCATCCGCCGAACCTCCGGCGGGATGGCGGTCTCGTAGAGCCGGATCCGGGGGATGCGGGACAGCTGAGACAGGGCCTCCACGATCCTGTCCTCCGGGACAAGGGCCTTTTCCACCAGCAGATCCCGGACAGACCGCCGGGCGCCGCGGTGCTCCTCCCAGAGCTCTTTTGCCTGCTCCGGGGTAATCAGCCCAGCCTCCACAAGGTATCTAATCAGTTTTTCGTTCAATGGTAGTTCCTCCAAATGCCGCTTCGCGCGCGACGCGCAGGGTGCGGAGCGCTAAAGCCGGAATCGAATATGCTCCGGTACCGGATTCAACGCTCCCCCCGGGGCCGCGAAAGCGGCCCCAAGGGGATCGTGTTTACATGCGGGGTAGGGAAGCACTGTGACGATCAGGCAACGATGTTTTTAAAGCTGATCTCCACGTAGAAGGTGTAGGAGTACTTGCCGGCCTCGACAGTGATCGGGGTGGTGGCAAGGGACTCGATGCTCAAATTGCCGATGTTGGCGGTGTCGTTCACGAACGTACGGAGAGCCTCGACCAACAGATCATAGGTGTCGTAGTCATCCGTGAGAATCGCCCGGAGAGCATCCACATCGACCTTGTTGCCGTTGGTGCCGATTTGGATGGTGGCGCTCTCGGCGGTGTCGCCGAACCGGGAGTTCAGCACGCGGTTCAGAGCGTTGTTGGCCCTGGTCAGGACGCGCTCAACTCTGGCGGAGTAGTTCGCCCAACGATCCTTGGCAAGATTGCTGATGACCTCGGACTTCATGCTGTCCACAGCGCCTCCGAGGGTCTTCTTCACCAGCTCGTCGGGATTCTTGGCATCGTCGAAGAGCTTGAGGGCTTTCTTCACGTCATCGATATTTACATTATCGCCGAACTTATCCTTGATCTCTTTTTCGATCTCTTCAGTGTAGCCCAGCTCACCGGCGAACTCGAATATCTGTTCGGTGTTGTTCATCTGCTCCTTAATGGAGTTATCGACGAAGGTGTTCAGCTCGGTCTTATCCTCCGCCTTTTCCTTCACGGCCGCAGCCTTTGCCTGCTCAGCGGGATCAGTGATCTCTTCCGCACGCTGATCATTGATTTTATCGGCCATAGAGTTGAACAGATGATCGACAATGCCCTCGTAACCGGCCTTCGGTGTAGTGCCGTCTGCCTCAAAGAAGGAGTCCGCGGAGGAGCCCAAGAACTCCTGGGCACCGCCCTTGGTGTCAAGCAGATCAGAGACTCTATCGTAATCGTAAGCCTTGTGGCCCTTGATCTCATCCTGGGCCTTACCCACGGCTTCCGTGACCAGCTGGTCAACCAGCTCATCGATGGCCGAGTTGTCAAGGCCTTCGGTATCCAGACTCTTTTCGCCGATAAGGATGTCAACCATTTCTTCTTTGGTGAAATTATCCTTGTTGGCATCCTTCCACTTATCAATGGCCTTGTCAACGTGATCGTCTTCCTCGTTGTCGGTCACCTGCTTGAACATGTCGTCCAGCAGATGGATCAGCTCGACCAGAGTCATCTGACCGCCGTCCTCAGCAGAAGTGGGCACGGGAACACCGGCAATAGGAGCAGCGAAGCCAATGAACATGGCGGTATTGGCGGCGAAGGGAGCGGGCACGTTAGCGGCGGCAGGAGTACCAGGATTATTCTTCAGTCTATTAACAACCCTGCCCCTGATACCGTCCAAGCTCTTAACATACTTATTCCACATAGCCTGCGTGGGGGCAAAGAGGAAGTGGTCGTTCTTGCCGTCATACTTGTACTGCAGGTAACTGCCGGTGCCGGTGGTGACGGTGAACGTCACTGTGTACTCGGCATCATAGTCGCCGCCAGCGGCCTTGTAGTTCTGCTTAATAGCATCAGCGGGCTCAAACACAACCTTGCCGGTGATTTTCTTGGCGATCTCGTCGATGGACTTATACTCTCCGCTGAACTCCGTCTCGGAAACCGTCTGGACAACCTCATGGGCCTTCTGGGCGGCGGCCTCAAGGTCATCCCTGGTGGGAGTATTGTCCTTCTTGACTTCCAGAAGCTTGGTGTCGTTGGCGCTGACGGTCACGCCCAGGACAGAGGTAGTGCCGTTGCTCTCAGCGACCTTGTCCAGGTTCTTGAGATCAACATTCTTGAAGATCTCCTTCAGCTCGTCTCTGTACGCAACGGCCTTGCCCTTGCCCAGCTCAGCCAGGTCCCTGGCGGCGGTGTCAAGCTTCTGCGCCATAGTGTCGCCAGAGTACCCAATCTCCATGCGGTCAAGCATTTCCTTCAGGTGTTCCTTGATGTTCGCGGCAAGCTGATTCACATCCTGCTTGGTGCTGTCGCTGGCGTAAACTTCCTTGGCGTAATCCACGGCGAACTGAACCAGAGCCTGGAGGTTCTTATTGTCGCTGCTCAGGTCAGTTTTGAAGGTGACGTCAATGGTGTGGTCATTGAGGGCAACATTGAAGGTGGTCTCCTCCTTGAAGGCCGTGACATCGGCAAGAACAGAGGTATCAGCCAGCAGGTTCTTGATCTCTTCAAAAGCGCGGCTATACAGGCTGTCGGCCTTTTCGTTGGCGTATTTCACAGCGTCACCCACAGCCTTATTGATGTGGTCAACGGTGTCGAGCTCCCACTGGGCGTAGAGGGTAACCACTCCGGTAACGGATTCTTCAACCTCGTATACCTTGCCGCTGCCGTCTCGGTTTTCAGTCCATTTGGAAAACCTGAAGCCCGCGGGGGCTTCAAATTTCAAACCTTCGGAATCGTAGCTCAGTACGTGCAGCGAACCAGTACCGGTCTTGGTCTCTTTTTTTTCGTCCTTTTCACTCTGGTTCTGGTAATAGGTAATGGAACTGACAATGGGAATAACGCCTCCGCCGCCGGTGGTGGTCCAGGCCAGACGCGAGATGACAGCGGCGACCTCGGCACGGGTGGCGGTGTCATAGGGCTTGAAGGTTCCTTCGGGAGTACCCTCGATCAGGCCGTAGGTGACGCACCTGTCCAGGGCGGCCTTGGCCTCGGCGTCAAGCCCGGAAATGTCGCTGAAGGTCTTGCCGCTTGAGGTGGTGGCGGGCACCTGGCCGGTCTTGGCCGCGTAGTAGGAGATGTAGCGGCTCATGATCAGGCACATGTCAATGCGGGAGATTGCCCGGTTCGGCTCGAAGTTTTTGCCGCCGGTGCCGAGAACGATCTTGTTCTCATTGGCCCAGGTCACGGCGCCGGTGTACCACTGGTTCACCGGGACGTCGTCGAAGGTGGACTTGCTGTCATTCACCGTGGCTCCGTCCACTCTGGACAGGACCGTGACGAACATGGCGCGGGTCATCTGCTTGTCAGGAGAGAAGATGGTGCTGCTTTCCCCTTTGAAGTAGCCCTTGGAGACCACTTCGTTCACGTAGTCATAGTACCATGTACCCTCTTTGACATCCGTGAAGTCTGCTGCGCTGGCCGCCATCGCCGTAGGTACCAGCGCAAGTACCAGGCATAAGACGATCAGCAGGCTGGTCAATCGTTTTTTCAAGTTTGGTCACTCCTTTGATATAAATATGTTCCTTTGTATAATCTCCGCCGAAGCGGGTATTATATATAATGATGTGTTTCGCCGCTCCCCCCTACCCCGGACGGGGCCCGAAAAAGGGCGGCTGAGGATCCGCTCACGGCGGTTGTCTGCCGGTAAAGGCGGAAAAGGCGGGAGAGGCGCGGATGGAGAGTCCCTGAGTCGAGAGACGGTGCGTCACTCTGCTGGGATGCACAGGCGGCTGGCTCCTGTATCGCCCGGAACGGCCGTCCCTTTGGTCGCGCATATCAAACCACCCCCTTACATGTCGAGTCGCCTGAACGCCCGCGCCGATGAATCCTTTCCACCCATCCCGGACAGACTGTTTTCGTCCATCGTCGTAGAACTTTTCCTTCTGCGAAAAAAGTGTCGCAGAACTTTTCCTTCTGCGAAAAAAGTGTCGCAGAACTTTTCCTTCTGTGTATAACCTTCTTTTTACGGAAAAACAGCCCGATTTTACGCGGGAAAATGAACACATATCAAAAGAGTGACTGAAATATTTGACTGCTTAAAATTAGAATCCCGCCGCAGTCAGCAGGTTCATATTGCTTCTCTTAACCTCCATGGAGGAGTGAACGTAGCAGTCAAGAGTGATGGCCGTACTGGAGTGTCCGAGTATCTCAGAAAGGCTCTTGATTTCAAACCCTACCTCCATACATCTAGTGGCGAAGCTGTGGCGGAGGGTGTGAAAATGTACGCCCTCAAGCCCACACGCGCTTGTGAGCTTCTGAAGCCGCCGTTGAAGCTTTCGGGGTTCCAAATAATCCTGCGTTCCGGTCAGGACAAAGGCTGACGGGCAATGGGGGTCAAAACGCGCGCAAATACCGAGCATGCTGGCAGGGATTGGGATCGTCCGAACAGAGGAATCGCTTTTTGGCTTGCCGATTACAATTTTTGTTTTTTTCTCCTGTCCGCCCTCGTCGTTGTGGAGACGCTGCATGGTGGCCTCTACGCGTATCGTCTTGTCCCGGAGGGAAATGTTCTCCCATCGGAGGGCGCACAGCTCGCCGATCCGAAGCCCGGTCAGCAGAGCCAGCAGGATCCCGAATTTGCACAAATCCATATCCTCCCGCAGGCACTCCATGAATCGGCGCTGCTCCTCCACCGTCAGGACTCTCGCCTCCTTCTTCTGTTCCTTTGGGTAGTTGATCTCCACGGTGGGGAATATCCCCGGAAACTGCGACGCCGTGAATTTGAGTATGGAGCGCAGAACCACCAGCGTGTCCCGTACCGTGGAAGCCGACATCCCTTCGTCAAGAAGCTCCTGCCCGAATTGCCCCACAAGGGAGGTGCTGAATCCCAAAGGGAAGACCCCGCCCAGCTTGGGGATGATGCGCTTTGACAGGATCGTGTTGTATTTAATATAGGATGACTCCTTTACTTTCTTCTGCTGTGCTTTCAGCCATTCCTCGCAGAAAAAAGAAAAACGCCGGCGCTCACGGGATGACGGCGCGGGTGCGTTGTTTCGGAGCGCCGCCCTGCACTGTTCGGACTTCTCTCTGGCCTCCCTGTAGGTCTTGCCGTAGCAAAAGCCGTATTTGATCTTGCCAGAGATATCATGACCTTTGACATAACGAGCTTCCCAGCGGCCATCCTTGCGTTTAAAAATGTTTTCTCCTTTTCTTGACATAATTAGCCCTCCATAATATAATTGGAACCGACCCCGTTTGACTGCCGATTTGACTGCTTATAATCTCCCGGCGTGGCATCCTGTCTGTGATTATAGTTTTAATTTTCCATCTTTCCTATAATATTGTAAAAATGGGGCTTGCTTTTTTGGGGCGCATGTAGTAAAATAACAGAGAATAGAGCTTTAAGAACTTGTCACAGAAGGAAAAGTTCTGCGACAAAAAGAAGCAATCTGGACAATCGGGGCATCAAGGGTCCTTGATGCGTATTTTGGGCGGTTTCCGTGTTTACGGAAACCGCCCAAAATGCTTTAGTCTTATAACGCGCCGGCTTTTTTGCGTCAGAAAGCGCAAGGAACCGCCGGCGTATGCCGTTTTGATGAGAATTGTAACATTATTTTATTTTTCTGTTCCCTGTTCCCTTTTCCCATCCGATATGATATATTAGCAGTTAAGAAACGCATTTTTCGACATTTTGCGATGTTTTGCGGAGGCGGCGCGATGATAGAAAAGGAGTTTATCCACCAGCTTTATATAGAGAACTACAATACTTTGGCGCGCATAGCCCGTAATTTAGGGAAAAGCTGGATGGACGCGGAGGACCTGGTACAGGACGTTTTCGTGATCGCGGCGCATAAGTGCCCTGAGCTTATGAAGCACAAGAACCCCAGAGCGTGGCTGGTCACAACCCTGCATAATCTGATAAAGAATAACAACCGTCTCTATACAAACAAATTGAGCGTTTCCTTGGAGGACTTAGGCGATTTGGCGGCCCCGGAGCGTGCCGAGCCGCTTTCGCACGTCCTGCCAAGCCAGCTCCCCGCCGGTGACAAGGAGATCCTGATTTGGAAATACGAGAAGAAAATGGACTACAGGGAAATGAGCGAGACGTTGGGCATATCGGAGGCGGCGTGCCGGATAAAGGTGAGCAGGATCCTCAAGAAATACCGGAGGCTGATGGAAGAATAAAAAAATATTTTCCCCTTGATAACATTATGCCATTGTAAAAACATGTACATATAGAGGAGAAAGGAGTGAAACCATGGAAGACAAAGCAGGCTCCGGTAAAAACATATCAAACGATCCTCACGATATGGATGAGCTGGCAAAGGAGCTTGATTCCATGTCCGTCGAAGAACTCAAAGAGGAGTTAGAGATCCTCTTGTCCGAGATGGACGAGGACTCCTTTGACGGAGATCTTTTGGATGTTTACCTTGATGCCATCGAACGCAAGGACCCTCAGCCGCCGGTCATGGACGCACAGACGTCGTATGAGCATTTTCTGAAACGGCTGAAGGCCAGAGATTGGAAAGAGATGAGGCACCACCGTTTCCGCGACGCCCTGAAGGCCGGTATCATCGCTGCGGTGATCGCCGCTCTTCTGGCGGGGACCGTGGCCGTCGCCTACGCCCGGGGGATTGACCTGTTCGGCAGGATCGCCCGTTGGACGGTGGAGACCTTCGGCTTCTCCTCCGCCGGTGCGGCCGGCAAGGCCGGCGCGGAGCTCCCGCCGCAGCTGCAGGGGATGCAGGAGGCGCTGGAGACTTACGGCATCGGCGCCGATTTCCTTCCCACATATTGGCCGGAGGGATACGAGCAGTCGCAGATAATTTCTTCGGATGATCCCGAAATGAATATGATTTCAGGTGCGTTTGGTGAAAAAGGAAACCGTATTGTTTTATCCTACCTTAATTTCCAGTCGGGGACGCCTGAAGCATCGTACAGTATTGACGAAGAAAAATATCCCCCATATGTTCACAACGGTATTCGTTTTTATGTTACGACGAACGAAGGCGGTTATCTCGCCGTATGGTATCAAGGCTCCGTGGAGGGCAGTCTATCAGGCGTAAGCTCATACGAGGAGCTGATCAAAATACTTGATTCGATTGGAGGCTGACAGTTTTGAAAAAATGCGTAACCTATCTTGTCCTGCTGCTCCTGGCCGCTTCCGTCCTCTGTACCCCTGTGTCGGCGGCGGAAAATTCAAACGCATACGTCAGGTCGGTTTGCGCCTACATCCACAGGTGGGGCCCCGGGGACATCTCCGTTGAATATTACGTCACCGGTACAGATATTATGGACACGATCGGGGCCCATAAAGTCACCGTCTACAGATTGACCGGCGAAACCCAGGACGTCTCGAAGGACGAGCTAGTCGCGAACTACTGGCACGAATATACCCCGGGAATGATGACCACCGGCAGCGTCGCTTACAGCCATTCGATACGGCTTCAGGTGGAGCCCGGCGAGAAGTATTACGCCGTGGTTATCTTTTACGCCACCCTTGACGGCGGTGGAGATGATATGGCATTCAGCACAAAGCCCGTCATGGCTTAGATCCGCCTCCCCGCATAAATATACGAGGCCGGGAGGCTGCCGCCTCCCGGCCTCGTTTTAAACGCGGATCGACTGCAAAAACAGCGTGCGGGAATTGCCCCTTGAGGGGCTTTTTTACAGGCATTTTACTTTAACCATTTAACGTAAGGAGTGCATATATTATGAAAATTCAGGAAAATATCTCTGTCATCATGAACAAAAAACTCGGTGAGTACCGGAAGCAGGCGGATTTTATGCGGGATCTGGGCGTGGGACGTACGACTTTTCGCTCCTGCCTGGCAGGAAAAGGAAACCCCAGCGCGGACACCATCGAGCTACTGGCCAAGGGGATGAATATCTCCCCCGCCCAGCTGGTGGCCGGAGGGGCCGCTCCGTCCGACAGCGCCTTTGACATTATAAGCGGCATGGTGGATACCCTTCACCCGACGCTTCAGGCGGAAGCAGTGAACCATCTGGAGGCCCTGCGCCAGCTGTTCCAGCTTTCGGAGGAGCTTAACGCGAAGGGGGCTCGCTGGAAGTATGTTGTCGCCGAGCCGCGCCCGTCCTGCTATACGCTCAGAGCCATGGAGCGGGCAGGCGGCGGCTGGATGCCAACCTCCGCGGAGTCTGCGGTCTTCACCGGTGACCGCGGTGTCGCCGAGGCCGCCGCGGAGCTCTTTACCCGCAACGCCCTTTCACCGATCCACCTTGAGGAGGCCATTGAGGATTACGTAAGTATCCTTTGAACAAGCCAAAATGCCCCCAGCGGGCCGGTGGGCCCGCTGGGGGTCAAGGAGTTCTCCCGGTCTGTTGCGGTCACTCTCTCCGCATGATAGCGGTGATTGCCTGTGTCGTTAAATTGCGCCTTTTGGCAAGAAAAATCAATCTTTGTCAGCAAATATTATAAGTATACTTTAAATGTTTGTTGACAAAGATGAAAGTTTGGGCTATAATAACTGCAAAGGAGTGATTCTGATGGCTATTATCAATAAAGAGGGCATCCTCAAGGTGCTGATGTCTTTCAATCCATGGTGGAGGACGGGGACGATCAATCCGAAGCTCTCAAAGACATACAAAAGATTTGCGTTTTATGAGGCGATGAAGCTGCTCACGCGGCAGGATATTCGCCGGATCGTTGTCTTGACCGGAACGCGCCGGGTGGGAAAGACTACGATCCAATATCAAATGATTGAAGAGCTGCTCAAGAGGGGCGTTCCTCCGCAGAAAATCGTTTTTATATCCATGGACCACCCCATGCTGAAGCTCAGCGGATTTAATGATATTTTGGAGTGTTACCACGAGAATATTTACCCTGAACAGGATGTCTATTATTTTTTTGACGAGGTGCAATACGCTCAGGATTGGGACAAATGGCTCAAAACGATTTATGATATGCAACCGGATACTAAGGTCGTCGCGACGGGCTCGGCAAGTCCCGCGCTGATAAAGGGCAATCAGGAAAGCGGCGCCGGACGTTGGTCGACGATTCAGGTCCCCACAATGTCCTTTTATGAGTACTGCGAGCTCCTTGACGTTGACAGGCCCATACTTCCAAAGGAGCTGAAAATAACCCCACTTCTCTACAAGACCCAGCAGGAGCGCACGAACATCATGCTCCAGCTGTCCAAGGTGCAAAATCATTTCAATCGCTATTTGCAGGTAGGCGGCTTCCCGGAGCTCGCGTTAGCTGACAACGACGTGATGGCACAGCAGATCATGCGGGAGGACGTGGTGGATAAGGTGCTGAAAAGGGACCTTCCGTCCCTCTATAACATCAGGAACGCCACGGAATTGGAGCGAATCTTTTTATATCTCTGCAATGTCTCGTCCGAGGTCGTTTCCGTTGACGCCATAGCGAGAGAGCTGAGCGGAGTATCCAGGCCGACCGTAGAAAACTATATCCAATATTTAGAGAGTGCGAATCTGATATACCAAAGTTGGCCGGTCAACATGGCGGGGAAAAAGGTCCTGAAAGCAAGTCCCAAAATCTATATTGCGGACGCCGCTATAAGAAACGCCGTTTTGATGGATGATTCACTGCTGACTGACCCCGTTGAGATGGGAAAGATCGTAGAAACCGCCATATATAAGCACGTAGCGGCATTTTACTATCAGCAGGCGACCGCCGTGGGATATTATCGCGGCGGCAGGAATGGAAAAGAAGTCGATATAGTCGTAGAGTACACGAACGCAAAGAATATCCTGATAGAGGTCAAGTATCGTGAAAACGCACCGATTGCCGATGACGACACCATCTCGGAGCTGTGCGGCGATGCGGCGGCGTCCATCGTCGTGACAAAAAACGCAAACGACTTCGGCGTCCACAATACGAAAACAGGGAAGGACCTGATCCGCATCCCCGCCTTCGCTTTCCTGTATCTCTTAGGCCACGCTGAAAAAAACGGGTATCGGGGGATGGAGTAACTATTATTTTGTTTAAATTCGATTGAAATTAAAATGCGAGGCGCGGAAGTTGTCACTACTTCCGCGTCCTGACTTATTGATTCCTCCCGCTGTTACCCTCTCTGCTCCGCCCTATACCGCTCACATGCCAATTTAAACCGCCGGATAAACCGCTCCGCCGCCAGCTTCGCGTCCTCCGTTTCCGGGCGCATCATGTCATAGGCGTGGTAGAAGCCCGGATACACATCTACCTCCGCCGGGACGCCGGCGGCCCTGAGATGCTCTACGTACGCAATCGTCTCATCCCGGAAGGGTTCAATATCCCCCACGAAGGTATAGCACGGCGGCAGGCCGCTGTGATCCTCCCTCCTCGACGGAGAGGCGTAAGCCGGAACCGCAGTCTTGTTCTTCAGGCCGCGCAGATACAGCCTCCAGGCCAGATGGTTCCTCCGGGTATTCCATATCTTTTCGTGATTATCTCTGGAGGACTCGGTGTCATAACAATCGAGCATGGGGTAGAGCGGCATCTGGAACGCTATATTCACCGTACGGTGATCCTTGGCATACATACACAGCGCCGCCGCAAGACCGCCGCCCGCGCTTTCCCCGCCAACCATGATCTGATCCGTTCTGATGCCAAGCTCCTCCGCGTGATCCCTCATGTAGAGCAGCGCCTCGTGACATTCAAGCAGCGCGGCCGGATACGGCCTTCTCAGCGAAAGCGTATAGGCCGGGGAGACCACCACCGCGCCTCCGGAAGTCACAAGATCGACAGCGCGGGACATATACGCCATCTCCGGCATCCCCGTAACATAGCCTCCGCCATGGATCCACAGCACGCCGGGCCTCTTTCCGTCCGGCTTCTCTGGCTTCACAATGAGCAGCTTGAGCTTTTTCCGGTCTGCCGGGATCTTGATATACTCCGCCCTCACATTATCAGGCTTTCTAAATGAAATCACGTTTGTCACCGGCTCATCCTGTTTTCGATATTGCTCACAGAGACGCTTTTTCTTCCAAAAAACACCGCCGCAAGCATGAATATCACATCAGTCTGATTATATCCTCAAAAAATGTTCTTTGCAACACGTCATATTCCCTGTTGGTCGGATTTCACCCGCCCGTTCTGTACAAATATGTACTATTCCGCTTCGATTCTCTCCTTCAGCGCCATCATGGCAAGGCAAAACCGCTCCCACCGTGTCAATGCTGTCAGCGACGGGTCGCCGTCGCGGATGCGCAGGGTGCGGCGGATCTCCTTGGGGATGACCACGCGGCCCAGGTCGTCAATACGTCTGACTATTCCGGTTGCCTTCATTTTGAAGTCCTCCTGTCTCTATTTGTTTCGACAGGAATTAGTATCCGCCGTTCTTCCGCCAATATTCAGTTGGCCGGATTTGGAAAATCCACGGCAGGGAGCGAACGCGGCGTTTCCAGGTGAAAAACTATTTTTTGATTTAGCATTGCCCGTCGGCGGGATTTTCGTTTTGTCCCTTGACAAGCGCGGGAAATCCGGGTAAAATACATCATACACGCCCTTGTAGCTCAGCAGGATAGAGCGTTCGCCTCCTAAGCACACGAACCATCAATCGCCTTTTCCTTCAAAAGCGGACAATCCGCTGTTCAACTTAAGTCAATATGCCCTTGTAGCTCAGCAGGATAGAGCGTTCGCCTCCTAAGCACACGAACCATCAATCGCCTTTTTCCTTTAAAGCGGACAATCCGCTGTTCAACTTAAGTCAATATGCCCTTGTAGCTCAGCAGGATAGAGCGTTCGCCTCCTAAGCGAAAGGCCACGCGTTCGAATCGCGTCAAGGGTGCCACCGAAAAACACCGATTTTTGCCCCTGTTTTCGTCAGAAAGCACACAAAAACCGGTGTTTTTTTGTTTGCCCTGACGAAAATCGTCCTTTGTGCAAACACGGCAAACTTCGTACACTGAACCATATGTCGATTGGCACTTCAATTAGCAAAAGTGGTCCGCCTCAGATGAGGATTGCGTAAGTTCAAGGTATGTCACCCGTGCCAAGAGAAACCAATATTTTACTTTCTGCTAATCAAATTAGCAGGAATGGAAGATTTTTTGGCCCGAAAAGGGGCCTCCAGCTAATTTGAGGTTTAGAACCCTCAAAAAACTGCTAATTCCCAAGGCGGATGATGCCAGTACAAACAATTTCAACAGTGCATATGACATATCCAGCCGGTCCCAACAGGGCCGGCTTTTTGTATTTCAAGGAGGTTTTTAAAATGGTAAAAATCAAAGTCAGATTCCCTGAATCCAAGAAGAAGCAACGCAAGATCGCGGACGAGGTGCGGCACACGGCCTACGAGTGCGCGGAGGAGCTTTGGGAGGCCGTGCTGGACGTGATGGATGTCCGCACCGCCCGGTGCTTCGAGAGCGCGCTGCTGCGGCTCCTTGACCGTGGCGACTGCGACGACGTGGACGACGCCGTTGGTATGATTCGGGGCCTCTACGCCCTCTGCGACATGGCTGTTCCCGGCAAAGTCGAGGAATACAAGGCCCGCCCCGCGCTTCTCAGGATGTTCGTGGACGAGTTTATGACCGAGACGAACGAGTACCTCTATGACCGTGGCGCGTCCGAACTGTATTTTGAGATCGACGATCAGAGCTGACCCGTGGGCCGGCGGCCCACATACATATTCGCCTCGCCGTAAGGCGGTATTTTATGAGGAAGGAGGAAAAAATCATGGACAACAAGTGTAAAGTCATTGCCGTCACCAACCAAAAGGGCGGCGTTGGCAAGACGACGACCACGCTCAATCTCGGTGTGGGCCTCGCACAGAAGGGATACAAGGTCCTCCTGGTGGACGCCGATCCCCAGGCCAGTCTCACGGTGAGCATGGGCATCAAACGTCCCGATGAGTTGGACACAACCCTCGCCGACGTGATGCAGACGATTGTGGACGTGGGAGATTTCAAGTCCTTGGACGTGGGGATCATCAAAAATCTTGAGGGCGTGGACCTGATGCCAGCCAACATCGACCTTGCCGGCTTGGAGGTGCGGCTTATGACAGCCTTCTGCCGGGAGTACACCATGAAAAGCTGGCTGGGCGCGGTCAAGAGGAAGTACGAATATGATTACGTCCTCATTGACTGTATGCCGTCCCTCAATGTTCTCACCGTCAACGCCCTCGCCGCCGCCAACAGCGTCATTATCCCCTGTCAGGCAAGCTACCTCTCCACCAAGGGCCTGCAACAGCTTATGGGCTCCGTTGCCAAGGTGCGCCGGAACATAAACCCCGGCTTGAAAATCGACGGGATACTGCTGACGATGGTGGATAACAGAACAAACAACGCCAAGAGCATCATCTCGTCTCTGCGGGAGATCGGCGGCCTGCGGGTGCTGGACACGGAGATACCGTTCTCTGTCCGGGCGGCGGAGTGCAGTGTGGAGGGCAAGAGCATCTTTGCCCACGACGGCAAGGGCAAGGTTGCGGCGGCGTACACCGCGCTGGTGGAGGAGGTGATGGAGCTTGAAAAAGAACGGGATAGACCTGGGACTGAGAGAGGCATTTGACGACCTGTTCTCCACTCAGGAGGACCGGGACAATGCAAAACGCACATTCCTCCGGGATATTCCCGTTGCGGAAATCTCGGACTTCCCCGACCACCCTTTCAAGGTGCGCATGGACGAGGACATGGAAAACCTCGTGGAGAGTGTCAAGGAGCGCGGTGTCCTCAGTCCCGTGCTTGTACGGCCTTTGGAGGACGGCTCCTATCAGATGGTGTCCGGCCACCGCAGAAAGCGGGCAAGTGAGCTGGCGGGGCTTGAGACTGTCCCGTGTATCGTGCGGGAGCTGACCGATGACGAGGCCACCATTCTCATGGTGGATTCCAACCTTCAAAGGGAGAGGGTACTGCCGTCAGAACGCGCCCACGCTTACAAGATGAAGCTGGAGGCCATGAAAAGGCAGGGGCAACGCACGGATTTAACTTCCGACCCAGTGGGTTGGAAGTCAGCCGGAGTTGAATCTGCTGAAATAGTTGGAAAAGGTTCGGGTGACAGCCAGACACAGGTACGCCGATATATCCGCCTCACCAACCTTATCCCGCCGCTCCTTGACCTTGTGGACGAGGGAAAAATCGCTTTCCGTCCCGCCGTGGAGCTTTCCTATCTCACGGAGAGCGAGCAGTCGTCTCTGGCGGAAAACATATCCTACGACGAGGCCACGCCTTCACTGGCACAGGCAATCAAAATGAAGGACTTCTCAAGGGAAGGCCGTCTCAACCCCGACGTTATACTGTCCATCATGTCGGAGGAAAAGCCCAACCAGCGGGAAAAGTACAGTTTTCAGGCGGACAGGCTGAGACAGTACATCCCCGTTGGCCTGACACCACAGCAGAGGGAGGATTATGTTGTGAAAGCACTGGACTACTACAAGCGGGTCCGTGAACGTCAGCGTGCGCAGAACGAGGCGCGGTAGCGACGCCTGGGGGAAAGTGGGCCTTTTGCCGACCGGCAGAAAAGGCGCTTGCCTCGCCCCTCTCTCACACTCTCCCCCCGTTACCGGCTGAAAGGGCAGGACAAACCAGCTGAAAAGAAAGACTTTTTCTCAGCGGGTAACACTCCGGGAGGTGAACGGAATGAAGTAACCACGGAAAACCAAACAGGAGCGGAGTTTGACCCCACGGGAGCGTGGTTTTTTTATGCTCAAAAATAAAGGAACGGAGGAAAAAACAATGAAGTGGAAAACCGCAAAAAAGGCGGTGATGCTGTTGTGCGTCTTTACCCTTGTTATCAGCCTGTCCACAGTGGCCTTCGCCGAGGGGCCGGATACGCCGGACGAACCGCCTGACACGCCGAAAATCAAGGTGTTCTATCCCACCGCCGTCACTACCAGCGAGGATAAGACGGAGATAAGAAAGATGTACGACCTGGACCCGGAGGACGACCCAGCCGGCATCCCGCGTTCGGACTTTGAGCAGGACGGCTTCTCCTACACCCTGGTGGACCTTTTGAAGCAGGAGCTTCCCGAAAATGAGAGCCGCCAGCACACCGAAACTGTTACCGTGGACAGTAAAAGCAAGGACATGGCCACCGTCCTCGGATTGCTCCCGCAGACAAAGGAGTTCATCACGGAGGACGGCTTTATCGGGGTTTTGGAGCTGAGCCTTGAGTCCATCAACGTGGAGGTTGCCGGGTACAGCAAGTCCTCGAAGTCCCTGTCCGTCACCCGGAGCTATCCGGGCCTTACCGACCAGGACCTCTCCTACATCCCCAAGTCCATAGAGGATAACGGCAGCACCCTGACGCTCAATTCGGTCAACTGGACGGAGGACGCCTCCGGGCATTTCACCGCAACGGCCACCTACACCGGCTCCAAGACCACAAGCTCCGTCAAGGGCTACACGGTCACGGCAGATTACATCGGTACGGTGGGTAAAACCAACCTCCACCGTATCCGCTATGTGGCTATCTTCCACGGTGAGCAGATCGTGGAGATCACGCCGGTGAAGCCGGAGATACCGGAGGAATCCATGCACCCCAACAACCCGAACGTCTCCGATGAACCTGACGATCCTGATGGGTCAGGTAGTTCAAGCACACCCGTGGGTACGGTGGACCCGGATGTTCCCGATGTGCCGGATATTCCAGATGACACCACGCCCTCCGGGGCAACGGAACCGACCACACCGTCCGAGCCGGACGCTAAAGGAGAAAGCCCCCTGGTGCCTATTATTATCATTGTCGTGGTGATCCTGGTAGTTGGAGGCATCCTGTTCATCAGATGGAAGAAAGGAAGGTATAACTGATGAAAAAGATAATCACTATGCTTACAACTCTTTGCATGGTCGTGGCGCTGGCCGTTCCCGCCTTTGCGCTGGAGTATGAGATTGACGGCCCCGGCTACGAGTACGGTGAGGACACGTCCATTGAGGTCGTTTACACCAACGAGCCGGATATGAACGTGGACGTGAGCAAGAATGCCGCTCTTGTTCCTCCTGCCTTTGGGAGCGCCAGCGCGTACACCCTGAACACGGGTTATCTCCTGACCCCGAATCTCGCCCCCGGATATATGACCAACAGCGGGGCGATGGTCAACGGGAGCAGCGCCAATGTCGTCCCTCCCGGCATAAGCGGAGGCGCGACCTCCGGCAACACCTCAAACACCAGCTCTTACACCGGGGGCGGTTTTACGGAGGTGACGAGCAGCCTCAAGTATTCGGACGGCTCCCTGGGGACGCTGACCATCCCCGCCATTGGCGTGAATACGAAAATTTATGAAGGGACCAGCACGGCGTCCATGGCAAAAGGGGCCGCCCACTTCTCGGATACGAGCATTTGGGACGGCAACGTGTGCTTGGCGGCGCACAACAGAGGCACCAACGCGATTTTCGGAAAGATTCACACATTGACAGCCGGAGATACCATCACCCTCACCACCAAGCTGGGTACAAGGACTTACGCCGTCGTGAGTATCGAAAAGGTGCAGGAAACAGATACAAGTGGAACGGCGGCAACGCCCAATAATCAAATTACCCTCTACACCTGCGTGATGAACGAGCGTCCCTACCGCTGGTGCATTACTGCAATCGAGATTTCATAACTTTGACCGCCCTCCTGATGGGCTATATAATATAGCCATAAAAGATATACGAGGAGGGCATACCGATGAAAAAAGGGACCATTCTTTACGGCGCTGTCTGCTTCGCCCTGGGCGCGGCCATTTGTGGCGGGACCGCTGCCTACGCCGCCGGGGTCATGGCGGAGCGCAGCACTAACGCCTTCTACGTTGACGGTGAGCAGGTGGAGCTTCCGGCCTATGCCATCAACGGCAATAACTACGTCAAGCTTCGGGATGTGGGCGAGGCCGTCGGCTTCAATGTCTATTGGGACGAGGAGAATCGGACGGTACAGATCGAGTCGGACAAGCCCTACACCGGCGTGGCCCCCGCGAAAGCAAGCTTCCTTGCGAACGGCCAGCCCGTGACGGAGGAAAACGTTCTGACGCTCCTGCACCAAATAGAGAAGGACTGGCCTACGGGAACCGTTTGGGGCACCAAGTCCACACCGGGGACCGGTAAGAACAGTATCCCCTGCAAAGAAGCCGGGGAGGTCATGGATCGTTACCGCGTCAGCAGGACATACGGCTGCTCCGGATACGCCGCCATGGTAAACACGCTGCTGTTTGGCGATGAAGGGAATCCCGCGCGACGGGTAGAGGATCTCTCTCAGATCCGTCCCGGAGATATACTCATCCTCGTCCGCAATGACTCCGGTAAGGTCTGGCATGTGACAGTGGCGCTGGAATCGCCAAACGCAAAGAACGCGCTCCACTATACGGACGGGAACAACGGCGAGGCCGTCTACTGGCCGTCCGGCCAGAGCCCGTACAGCCGTGAATGCCTGGACTGCTACGGGGAGGACGGAAAGACCTACCGTATAGAGGCATGGACACGGTATCCGGAGGACGTGCCCTTTACCGGCGAGAGCGCAGAAGCGTGGGGATGATCCCCGATCCCATATCTACAGGGCCGCACAGAAATGTGCGGTCCTTTTATATACCCATTTTTCAAATTAAGGAGGAACCATCATGAAGAAAACAACGCGCACATGGAGGGCGCTTTGCCTCCTGCTGGCCGTAATCGCGATCATAGGCGTCTTTCCTCTTGCGGGACTTGCAGCGGGAGACACCGGCGGCAGCAACCCCGGAAGCCCTGGAGGCGCCACACCGGGAAAGGGAGATATTACGTGGACGACTGACCCTGAGAGGACGTTCCTGCGTTTTACCCTCATTGAGTTCCCCAAGGGCGTTGTGCAGGATCTCAATACGAACGACCCCGGCATCTGGAAGGCCATCGGCACACTGAATGTCGTATGGGATGAGAAGACCGTCACGAACATGAGCGGCGACGAGATCCGCCAGAAGATCAACTGGTATGACTCCAACGCCATGCAGTTCAACGGTCGAGGAAATGACGCTCCCCAGCTCATGGGCAGCGCCATTGTCTCGTATAACGCCTCCGAGGGCGTAAACCAGCGCAAGGTCATGTCCGCCAGCGAGTTCGCGGACGCGGCAGGACTCACCCATGAGCAGAAGGAACAGATGTTCCATCTCAACTCCAAGTCCTGGTCCTCCGGCTGGCTGTATGGGGATTACACGTCCATGTGGGGCGACGACCCCCATCCCGTGACCGATGGGAATGAGTATAACGTCTACACGGCCAATAAAGCCTTTATTTATCTTCTTGGGCGTCTCGGTCAGGACGCCGGCTGGAACGAGGACAACGCCATCGCCAAATGGGGCGAGAAGACCTATGACGACGATGGCAATCTGCGGACGAAATACCGCGTCATCGTGGAGACCGGCGCTGTCCTGACTGACCCGGATAAGGTCAGAAGGGCGTATACGCTCCGGGAGATGATGGCGTATTCGCTCTACAACAATGAAAAGAACGAGCAGTACAAGCTCATTTGGGATCAGGGCCCGACGATCATCAACGCGGCCCAGTGGATGCGCCAGTCCGTAGATAACCAGTTCGTGGAGTATCCCCTGGATGAGAGCGGTGTCCCCACCGGGGAGGAGCTTCACTCCACCAACGGCTTCAGGGAATGTGACAGCTTCGTTAGCTCCGTCTCTCCCGCCAAGGTCAGAAATACCATCTTCTCTGAGCGCCGTTCCTACGGCCTCCATATCCTGAGTCCCTTCAACTTTGAGAGCGTCGAGATCGATGCACCCAGCCGGCCTACGCTTGAGGTCAAGAAGGTGGCCAACAGCTCCGTGTCTGCGGACACGCCCTGGAGCTTTACTGTCACCTACACCGCCGGTAAGCCCACCGGCTTTACCGCCACCAGAAATGGCGAGGACTGCACCGATGAGATCACAGATAACGGCACCGGCCTGCAATTCTCCCTTCGTGGCGGCGAGACTGTCCGCATCGCTTTCGAGGTGGAGGGAGAGTTCCGGTATGAAGTCCAGGAGGACGATTACTCGGAGCTTACCGCCCTCACCGGCACAGGCGGTACAGCGGAGCTTGCTTCCGGCAAGTTCACCGGTACAGGCGATTCCGTCGCCGTGACCTTCACCAACGGGGAGGGCGGCGGCGAGCCTGATCCTGAGCCGGACCCCGAACCGGAGCCTGAGCTTGAAAAGCCCGGTCTGAAGATCGTCAAGTATGACCGTCTGACCCATACCCCCATGGCGGGCGTGACCTTTGAAATATTTCATGACGCCCTCTCCCTGGGCAGATACGAGACGGACGGCAACGGCGAGATCGTTCTGGAGGAGGTCGAACCGGGTACCTACGCCGCCGTTGAGGTGGATACCGGGGATGGCAGCCATATCCTGGACGGCACATACCAGCAGATCGAGCTTGCCGCCGGGGACGGTGTGCGCGAGCTCATTTTCTTTAACGATTCCAAGCCCGGTATGCGTTTGGTCAAGGTGGACAGCGAGACAATGACGCCCCTGGCGGGGGCGAAGTTCCGTGTCGAGGCCGTGGACGGCTCCTTTGGGCCCAATGAATATACCACGGACGCCAGCGGCGAAATTGACCTCTCCGACCTGCCCGAAGGCTCCTATGTGGTGACGGAGATCACCGCCCCGGACGGGTACCTCATTGACGACGCGCAGAGGATCATCCATCTCCATGCCAATGACACGGCGGAGTTCGTGTTCACCGACACCAAGCGGCCCAAGCTCATCGTAGAGAAAAGGAGCGCCAAGGACGGGACGCCTCTCGCGGGCGCCACCTTCCGGATTGCTCCCATCGACGACCCCGACAGCTTCGTGAACAAGGTCACGGATGACCAGGGGCGTATCACGCTGGAGGGGCTTGACGCCGGGGTGTACTCCGTCCTGGAGGTATCTGCCCCGGAGGGGTATGTCCTCAACGCAACGGAATACCATGTGAAGCTCAAGCCCGGTGAAACAAGTACCATCGTTATTGAGAACGAGAAGCGTCCCGCCCTGCGGATCGTCAAGTATGACGCTCAGACGAAGAAGCCCCTGCCGGACACCACCTTTGAGGTCTACAGGGATACCGAGCTGATCGGCACTTACACCACCGATGCCAACGGAGAAATTCTGCTTTATGACCTGGACCCCGGCACCTATTTGGTCAAGGAGGTCTCCGCGCCGGATAGTCATGTCTTGAACAGCACCCCGCAGGAGATCGAGCTGGAGGCGGGAAAGACCGGGACGCTGGTGTTTCTCAACTACCTCAAGCCCGGTATCTACCTTGTGAAGCTGGACAGCCAGACCATGGAGCCGCTGGCAAATGCCAGGTTCCGTATTACCCAGGTGGGCGGGGACTTCTCTCAGGAGTACATTACCGATGCCAATGGTGAGATCGACCTGTCCGGCCTGAATCCCGGCACCTACACCGTGGAGGAGCTGGCCGCCCCGGACGGGTATCTCATTGACGACGCCCAAAGGATCATCAAGATCGAGGGCGGCGAAAAGGCGCAGTTCGTATTTACGGATACGAAGAAGCCCAGCTTCAAGCTCATAAAGTTGGACGAGCTCACGGGCCAGCGGCTCCCCAACGCCACCTTCCGCATCGCCAAGATCGAGGACGGCACCCACTACCTCGACCGTGTCACCGACATGAGCGGTGAGATCGTCATTTACGACCTTGAGCCCGGCGTGTACTCCGTCAAGGAGATGGCGGCTCCCAACGGGTACGTCAGGAACCCCGTTGAATACCATGTGGAGCTTGTCCCCGGCAGGCAGGCGGTGCTGGTGGTATCTGACGCCCAGCGGCCCAAGCTCACGGTCTTCAAGCATGACGCCGACACGGGAGAGCCCGTACCCGGAACCGTCTTCCAGGTAAAAGCCGCTGACGGTCACAGCGTCAATGAGATCAGGACCGACGCTGACGGCAAAGCCTCCATAGACTTCCTGCTCCCCGGCGTCTATGAGATCTCCGAAAAGTATGTCCCCGCGCCTTACCTGATGGACGCTGAGAGCCAGCTGGTGACGCTCTATCCCAATCGGGAGCACACGGTCTACTTTAAGAACCACAAGAGGCCCACGATCACGGTCAACAAGATCGACAGCATCACCGGCAGCCCCATCAAGGGCGCGAAGTTCCAGGCGTGGTACGGCAGCAATAGTACGACCACCGGGGAGGTAAACGACCTCGGAACCTTCTATACCGATGAAAACGGTCAGTTCTTCCTGGATGAGCTGAGAGACGGCTGGTACAGGATCACCGAGCTGGAGCCCGCCGCGGGCTACACGATGAAGGAACCCTCTACCCAGGAGTTCTA
>CANRMY010000022.1 GCA_947631845.1 uncultured Oscillospiraceae bacterium
TCCTCATGGTAGACACCCCTTTCAGAGAATTTTATCATTCCCTCTTTCGGTTGTCCACTTTTACTATACAACTTTCTTTTCTCTTTTTGCAAGCTTTTTCTCTTTTCCATTTTGGGAAAAGAGAAAAAGCTGATTTCCTCCGCCCTTTTAAGGACGGAAACATAAAAAGGAGGTATTTCCCTATGGAACGTATGGCATGGAAGGGGCGCATCAAGCCTGGATGCAAGGCCGAGTATGTGCGCCGGCACAACGAGATCTGGCCGGAGATGGTGGAGGTGCTGAAAGCCGCCGGGATCTGCAATTACACCATTTTCGCCAACGGCGAGGAGCTTTTCGGCTACTACGAGTGCGAGAAGGGCATCGAATTTGCCGAGCGCACCCAGGCCCAGAGCGCCGTGGTGGACCGGTGGAACGAGTACATGAAGGATATCCTGGAGCTGGAGATGGATCCGGTCACCGGCGCGCAGCCCAAGCTGGAGCCGGTGTTCCGCCTTGACTGAGGAGGGTGAACATGAAGCTTGATTTTGACAAGGAGCAGGTGCTG
Organism: uncultured Oscillospiraceae bacterium; assembly: GCA_947631845.1. Lineage (GTDB taxonomy): Bacteria > Bacillota > Clostridia > Oscillospirales > Oscillospiraceae > RUG626. The sequence goes on from CANRMY010000022.1 coordinate 545, forward strand.
AAGGCCATGGACGCGGTGGTGGAGCGCACCATGCGCATGGATATGACCTGGGACTGGCCCTGCGGCGTGGCCTACTACGGCATCTGCGAGGCCTTTGAGGCCACGGGAAAGCGGGAATATCTGGACGCCGTGCGGGCCCGCGTGGATGAATTCCTGGAGATCGGCCTGCCCACCTGGACGGTGAACACCTGCTCCATGGGCCATTGCTGCTTGAGCCTCTACCAGCACACCGGGGAGAAGAAGTACCTGGACGTGGTCATGAGCAAGATCGACTACCTCAAACATTCCGCTCTTCGCTTCGGCGACCATGTCCTCCAGCACACCGTCTCTGCCAACAACGACTTCCCCGAGCAGGCGTGGGCCGACACCCTCTTTATGGCGGCCTTCTTCATGCTGAGGGTGGGCGTGGAGCTCAAAGACGAGGAGCTCATTGACGACGCCCTGAACCAGTGGTACTGGCACATCAAATATTTGCAGGATCCGGCCACGGGTCTCTATTACCACGGGTACAACAACATAACCGGGGATCACATGTCCGGCTTCTATTGGGGCCGGGCCAACGCTTGGGCGGCCTACACCATGTCCCAGGTGGGCGCCCGCCTGCCCCAGGCCTACCTCTACCCCAAGTTTCTGGACGTGACCGGCTCTTTAAACGACCAGCTGGCGGCCCTGAAGCTCTGCCAGACGGAGAACGGCCTCTGGCGCACCATCCTGGACGACCCGGACAGCTACGAGGAGGTGTCCGCCTCCGCCGGCATCGCCGCCGCCATGGTCTGCAAGGGCAACCCCCTGCACATCAAGTACATCAACCGGGCCATCCCCGGCATCCTCCAAAATATCTCCCCGGACGGCCGGGTGCTGAACGTCTCCGGCGGCACCGCCGTCATGCGGGACCGGGACGGCTACCGGAACATCAGCCGTGATTGGATCCAGGGCTGGGGACAGGGCCTGGCGCTGGCCTTCCTGGCGGGCGTCCTCCGTTACGACCAGTCCGAGGGCGCGAATTCCCTATAAAACACAAAAACCGTTGCCTCCGGGCGACGGTTTTTGTGTGTATGCATTTTTTCGGCCTTGACCACTGTGATGCATGGATGATACAATCATGTGGTAGAATATCCGCAAGGCGGATATTCTATATGATTTAAGCCGTTTTTCTCCCCGGCTGACGCCGGGAACCGAAAAACATGGCACATTCTACCATCCCCGCGCGGCGGGTATGGTAGAATAAGATTCAGATCCCACAGAGAGAAAGAGGGAGAGATATGAAAAATGTGTGGAAGCTTGTGGCGGCGGTGCTGGCGGCGTGCGTGCTGGCGGGGGTGCCGGCGTTTTTCGCCCTCCGGGAGCACAGAGCCTTGGGGGAGATGACCGCCAGGGCGGAGAGCCTGCGGGCGGAGGCCGACAGCGCGGAAGCGGCGCGGGACGGGCTGACCCGGGAGCTTTCCGACGCCCGGGAACAGCTGGACAGCCAGGGGGCGGCGCTTGACGCGGCGAAGGGGGAGCTGGACAGCGCCGCGTCGGAGCGGGACGGGCTGGCCGCTCAGCTGGAGGAGGCCCAGGCGAAAATCCGGGAGCTCAGCCAAACGCCGCGCTTTGACCCCGACGGGCCGGCGTATCAGCAGCTCTACCCGGACTTTTACGCGCCCCAGCCCCTGGACGCCTCCCAGGCCCCCGCCCAGGTCATCTACCTGACCTTCGACGACGGCCCCTCCGTCCAGACGGGCAAGGTGCTGGAGATTTTGGCCCGAGAGAACATCAAGGCCACCTTCTTCATCGTGGGGCGCAGTGGGGCGGCCAGCCCCGATACCCTGCGGGCCATGGTGAAGGCCGGCCACACCGTGGGGATGCACTCCTGGTCCCACGAGTACAAGACCATCTATGCCAGTGTGGAGGCGTTTTTGGCGGATATGTACAAGGTGTTCACGCTGATCCGGGACGAGACGGGCGTCACCCCCACCTACTTCCGGTTCCCCGGCGGCAGTACCAACAGCTACGACTACGGCATCTATCAGGACATCACCGCCGAGATGCTCCGCCGGGGCTTCGTGCCCTGCGACTGGAATATGTCGGCCCAGGACGCCACCAAGACGCCCCTGCCCCCGGAGCAGATCGTGGCCAACGTCCTCAGCGCCGGGAACGTGGCCCGCGGCGTGGTGCTGATGCACGACTCCAAGCCCCGCGCCACCACCGTGGAGGCCCTGCCCGATCTCATCGCCGCCCTGCGCCAGCGCGGCTATACCTTCGCGCCCCTGACGCCGGAGGTGAAGCCCACCCTGTTCAATTACAAAAATTTCGAGCAGATGCCCTGATAAACATTGCTTTAACATCAAAAGCAAATTATAAAAAAGCCGGACGGGAGAGAATTCCCGTCCGGCTTTTTTGCAGAAAGTAGAAATAATTAAAAATATTATAAAAATATGCTTGACAAATACTTTGGCTTGTGGTATAATATGCCTGTAACCGAAGCTCAGGGCTCCAGATATACGTCCTGGCGGGGGGCGGTGCAGGCCAGCAGGCACCGGTGCCCAAAGAGCCGGGCGGCCGGGAGCCGCCAGGGGAGGGTGTCGTAGAACTTATCGGCGGCCAGAACGCCGTCCACATAGAGCTGGGCGATGTCGAAGGGGAACGCCAGCGTGACAAAGCCCCGATCCCCCGTCACCTCCAGGCGGCGCCAGACCGTCTCCCTGGGCCCGGCCAGCGCCAGCTCCTCCGCCCAACGCGGCAGGGGGTCGGGGGCGGCACAGGGGGTGAGGGTGAAGGGCGCCTCCGGCGGGGCGGGGCTGTCGTCAAAGCGCGTTTTTCCGTCCACCCGCCGGAGCCGCAGGGCCCGCTCCCAGGGGAGGGTACGGACGGTGATACCACCCACGGCCAAATCCGAGATCTTATCCCCGGATGCCGTGATTGTCCCCCGCCCGGAAAAGGCGTATCGCGGTGGGATGCCGGGGACGGCGGCAAAGACAAAGACATCCCCCTCCCGCAAGGTAAGCTGCGCCGTGGCCCATTGGAGCGTCTCTCCGCCCAGGGTAAGCCCGAAGGGCAGGATAAAGGCGGTGTCGCCCCGGACGTTGATGGGCGGGAACCGCGTACCCGGGGGCAGGAGCACCGCGTTTTCCACGTCCCGGAGCCTCAGATGGCGCTGGTGGTGGTTCACGAAGACGAAGCCGCCGTGCCCGTCGGTGCGCATGGCGTACCTCAGGCGCGTACAGTCCGTCTCCGGCACGAATTCCGCCGCCGGGACGTGCTCCATGGGGGCCAGGACGGCCCCGAAATCCTGTATAAACAGGTGCAGGAGATTCAGAAGCCCGTAGTGGGGCCGCTCCTCGCCATAGGCGGAGAGGGGGGCCTGAAAGTCGTAGTCCAGGATAGGCAGGTCGTTGGGATAGCCGGTGGCGGTTGACTCCTGGAGGGTGGTTTTGCCGATCTTGTTGACGCCGCCGTGGTACATGTAATACCCCGCCAGGTTGTTGCCGCACCCCAGCTTCACCAGGCTCATGGCGTACACGTCCATGGGGCTGACGGCGGGCCGCCGGTGGAGGGTGGGCTGGATACCGCCGCCCAGCTCGCAGGTGGCGAAGGGGTAGCGCTCGTAGGGGAGGCGCCAGCCGTCGGGGGCCGTGCCGCCCAGAAGATCCATCCCCACGGCGGAGTCGTTACGCTGGGGATCGAAGGCGTGGTGGGTACACAGGGGCAGCTCCTCTATAGTCCGCGCCCAGGGGGCGTCGGCGTAGCCGCCAAACACGGGGAGGAACTCGTCTACGGGGATCCTGGCCCCAAAGCGGCTGTTCCAGCCGGTGACCGTCCAGAGGGGCGCTTCAAAGCCGATCTCCCGCGCCAGATTTTTCAGCGCCAGCAGGTGCTCCGGGGCGTCCACCAGCTCGTTTTCGATCTGGATACCCACGATGGGGCCGCCGTCCCTGTAAAAAAGCCCCTCCACCTGGTCGTAGATGTGCTGATACCAGCGACCGGCCTTCTCCAGGTAGCCGGGGTTGTTGTCCCGCGCCTTGAAGGGCTTTTGGAGGAGCCAGTCGGGCAGGCCGCCGTTGCGCACCTCCCCGTGGCACCAGGGGCCGATGCGCAAGAAGACCTCCAGGCCCTGCCGGGCACATTCCTCCACAAAGGCCCGGATATCCCGGTCGCCGGTGAAGTCAAAGACCCCCTCCGTCCCCTCGTGGTAGATCCAGAAGAGGTAGGTGGAGACGATGCCAACGCCGCCGGCGCGAATCTTTTGAAGCTCCCGGGGCCAGTTTTCCCGGCTGTCCCGGACGAAGTGGTATTCGCCCATCACCGGCAGCCAGGGCGCCCCGCCCCGCTCAAGGTACCGGGAGGTGACGTCGATCCGCTCCCCCCGGGGATTGGCCCCGCCCAGGCGCAGATGGCCCCGCAGAAGCGGCGCGGGCGTATAGCGCTGAAAGCGGTAGTCCATGTCAGATCGCTCCTTCCATGATTTTCCGGATCGTCTCCGGGGTCATGACCTGCCGGGGCGCGAAGTCCGGGGAGGCCATGTAGGCGTAGAGGGCGTTTTGGAGCGCCCGGGCCTCGGGGGCGTCGAGGCGGTGAAGGCCGAAGGTGCTGACCAGGAGCCGTCCGGCCAGGCACCGGCACTCGAAGAGGCAGGACAGGGCCCGGAGATAGGCGTAGGAGTCCATCAGCGTGACGATGCTCTCCGTCCCCTCCGGGACCCGGAGGGCGTAAGCGCCGGCGAGACCGCGCCATTGGTAATCGGTATGGGATCCGGTGGGGAAGCCCTTGAAAACCGGGTGCCGGTCATCGATCAGCAGGCCCATGGCCCCGGACTGCTGGGGGAAGGTGCCCACGGACCAGAAATCCGTGGAGAACTGCCCCTTGACCGCCCCCGGCGGGGTGTCCTCATCGAAATCCGGTGCCAGGAGCACCGCGCCGCCCCGGCTTAAGACCCCCAGGGCCGCCGCGTCCAGCGTCCGGCACTCATGGACGCCGGCGGGACGCAGGGCTGTCTCGTTGGGATAGACCCAGATGTCATAGGCGTTTTGGGCCCCGGCCAGGGCGAGGGTCAGGGTGTACGCGGCGGGGGCGGGAAGGCTTGTTAAGGGGACCGTCAGCGTCCCCAGCTCCGTGAGGCCGCCGGGGCCCGCCGTCACGGGCGGCAGGGCGCCGCCTCTTTCCGCGCCGGGGCCGGCGAGACGCCAGCGGGGCGTGTCCGTCAGGGCGTTCTTGCCGTAATTGGCCATCAGGCACCGGGCCGTCAGGGTCCCCCCGGCGGCGAAGGTGCGGGTCTTCAGGCGGATCAGGGGCAGGACGCCGGTGAAAAACGACCGGAACCGCTCCGGGCGGGCGAAGGCGCAGGGCTTGGGCTCCAGGTGCGCGTTCAGCATCCCCACCAGAGCCGTGCCCTGGCCGGGGAAGTCCTGGAGGCCCAGCAGGCCAATCCCCCCGAGGCCAGGGGTGGCCAGGGCGGCCTCTACCTCCGCCCGGTAGCACAGCCGGGAGAGCTCCCCGGAGGCGGCGACGTAGTCCCCCCAGCGGGGCAGGAGGCCCCGGCGCTCCACGCGCTCCCGGATGAGCCGCAGATTGGCCGGATCCGTGACACCGCGAAAGGCGTCCAGCTCCGCAAAATCCGGCAGGACCTCATACTGGCCCACCTCAAAGGACATCACCGGGCCGGAAAAATCCGCGCGGGCGGCGGCCATCGCCTCCGTGTAGTCCGTATCCAGGGGCTTGCCCTCGTTGAGCCAGCCGGTCATACCGGCGTTGGCGGCCCGGAGCGGGCGGCCCAGCCAGGCGCAGGAGGTGTAGTAATCCGCGCCGGCGTCGGGCTTCCGCTGGCCGTAGTCGTTGTTGGAGCCGGGGGCGTAGAGGCGGGTGTCGTCCAGGGCATGAGCCAGGGCCAGAAGCTCCTCCATAAAGGCGCGGCCGGCCTCCCCGGCCTGGAGCTCGTTGCCCAGGGAGAGCATCACGAAGGAGGGGTGGTTGGCGTAGGTTTTCAGAATTTCGCGCAGCTCCGTCCGGTAGTAGTTACGGCTCACCTCGTCCCCGAAGGCGTCGCGCGGGTCCCAGAGGGACAGCTCCGGCTGGAGGAGCAGGCCCAGCTCGTCGGCGGCCTCAAAGACGGCCTCCGGGGGGCAGTGGGAGTGGAAGCGCAGATGGTTGACGCCGTAGGCGCTGTAGGTCCGCAAAATTTTCCGCCAGCTGCCCGTGTCCATGGGCTCATAGCCCGTCTCGGGGAAGACGGCGCAGTTGGCCTCGCTCCGCAGAAAGAGCTTCCGACCGTTGAGGGCGAACATCCCCTCCAGGGCGGTGAAGGAGCGGACGCCGAAGCGGACGCTCAGGCGCTCCGCGCCCAGGGCGGCGGTGAGGGTGTAGAGGTTCCCCTCCTCCTCGTCCCAGCGGCGCACGTCCCGGCGCAACGGCAGGAGGCAGATCCCCGCGGCGCTGTCCACAGCGGCGGGTGCCTCCAGGGCGTCGCACGAAAACCGCACCGGCTCGCTTGTCTCCCCGTCCACCTCCCAGCGGAGCTCCAGCTTGTCCCCCCGGGGGTAGACCCGCAGGGAGGCGAAAAAGGCGCTGTCATGGAGGACAAGGCCCACGCGGCCCAGGACGCCGTTCCAGTTGGTCTGCGTCTCGTCGGTGGCGGCGGAGGAGGCCAGAAGGGCGCGCCGGGGCCAGCCGGGGTAGGAGTTGTCCGAAATAAGCAAAAATTCGTCGTCCCCGGTGAGAAGACCCGTTACCTCAAAGCGCCGGGGCGTGGAGAGGGTGGGGGGATCGGCCTCCGGGGCCGGGACGCCGTTGACGTAGAGCTTCAGCGCCCTGGCCCGGCCGCAGACGAAAAAGGCCCGCTTTCCCGCCGGAAGGCCGGCCTTTACCCGGCGGGTGAGGACGGCGGGGCCCTCGTAGGTCACACGCCGGGTAAACCGGGTGGCGATGACGTCCGCGCCCGCCAGGGCCGCGTTGACCCGCTCGTCCGGGTGCCAGGGCGCTTTGACGGCGTCGGGGAAGCCGATGCCGGCCTCGTCCAGGGTGCCGGGGAGGCGGACCTGGCCCCGCTGTCCGGGTATCTCACAGGCCCAGAGGCCGGAAAGATCGATAAAATCCATAACGTATCCTCCCGCATGAAGAGAATCTATCTTGATTTTACAGGACGGGGCCGGTTTTGTAAAGAAAAAAGCGGGCGGGATCCCGGAGAATCCCGCCGCGTTCAAAAATACCGCGTCAATTCAGCGTTTCGGTCATGCTGTGGACGTACTCGCCCACGTACCGGGGGGCGTCCTGCTTATAGCGCTCGATGAGCCGTACGATGGCGGAGCCGACGATGGCCCCGTCGGAGAGAGCGGCCATTTTGTGGGCCTGCTCCGGGGTGGAGATACCGAAGCCCACGGCCACGGGCAGGCGGGAATTTTCCCGGATGACCCGGACGATGGCCCCCACGTCGGTGGTGATTTCCTGTCGGACGCCGGTGACGCCCAGGCTGGAGACAAGATAGATGAAGCCACGGGCCTCCCGGGCGATCATGGCCACCCGGTTTTCCGAGGTGGGGGCGATCATGGAGATGAGATCCACGCCGTATTTTTCGCACAGGGCGGAGAACTCCCCCTTCTCCTCGAAGGGGATATCCGGGAGGATCAGGCCGTCGATGCCGATCTTCTGGCAGGTGGAGATGAATTTCTCCGCGCCGTAGGAGAAGATCACGTTGGCGTAGGTCATGAAGACCAGGGGGATCGTCACATCCCGGCGCAGCTCCCGCACCAGGTCAAAGATTTTGTCGGTAGTGACGCCGCCCCGGAGCGCCCGGAGGGACGCGCCCTGAATCACAGGCCCCTCGGCGGTGGGATCGGAGAAGGGGATGCCCAGCTCAATGAGGGTGGCGCCGTTTTTCACGCATTCCCGCGCGCAGGCGGCGGTAGTTGCCAGATCCGGGTCGCCGCAGGTCAAAAAGGGGATGAAGGCCTTGCCATTTTCAAAGGCGCTGTGGATATTACTCATGAAGATCCTCCCCTCTGTAGCGGGCGATGGCGGCGCAGTCCTTGTCGCCCCGGCCGGAGATGGTGATGACCAGGAGCTTGTCCCGATCCATGGTGGGGGCCAGCTTCCGGGCGTAGGCCACGGCGTGGGCCGACTCGATGGCGGGGATGATGCCCTCGGTGCGGGCCAGATACTCAAAGGCCTCCACGGCCTCCTCGTCGGTGACGGGCACATACTCCGCGCGGCCCGTGTCGTGGAGCCAGGCGTGCTCCGGGCCGATGCCGGGGTAGTCGAGACCGGCGGAGATGGAGTACACCGGCGCGATCTGGCCGTATTTGTCCTGGCAGAAGTAGGACTTCATGCCGTGGAAGATGCCTAAGCGGCCCGTGGCCACGGTGGCCGCCGTCTCGAAGGTGTCCACCCCCCGGCCCGCCGCCTCACAGCCGATGAGCCGGACGGAGGGATCGCCCAGGAAATGGTAGAAGCTCCCGATGGCGTTGCTGCCGCCGCCCACACAGGCCAGGACGGCGTCGGGGAGACGGCCCTCGCGCTCCAGAAGCTGCTGGCGGATCTCTTTGGAGATCACCGCCTGGAAGTCCCGGACGATGGTGGGGAAGGGGTGGGGGCCCATGACGGAGCCTAAGCAGTAGTGGGTGTCGGAAACGCGCCGGGTCCACTCCCGCATGGCCTCGGAAACGGCGTCCTTCAGGGTGGCGGTGCCGGTGGTGACGGGGATCACGTCGGCGCCCAGCAGGCGCATACGGTAGACGTTCAGCGCCTGGCGCTTTGTGTCCTCCTCGCCCATGAAAACCACGCACTCCATGCCGAAAAGCGCCGCCGCCGTGGCGGTGGCCACGCCGTGCTGGCCCGCGCCCGTCTCGGCGATGAGCCGGGTCTTGCCCATCTTTTTGGCTAAGAGCGCCTGGCCCAGTACGTTGTTGATCTTGTGGGCGCCGGTGTGGTTCAGATCCTCCCGCTTTAAATAGATCTTCGCGCCGCCCAGATCCTTTGTCATCTTCTCGGCGTAGTAGAGCCGGGAGGGCCGGCCCGCGTACTCGTTGAAGAGGGTCGTGAGCTCCCGGTTAAACTCGGGGTCGTCCTTGAAGCGGTTATACGCCTCTTCCAGCTCAATGACGGCGTTCATCAGCGTCTCGGGGATGTACTGGCCGCCGTGGATGCCGAAGCGTCCGTTTGTCATATGTCTCCGTCCTTTCGCGCGGCCGCCACGGCCGCCAGGATTTTGGATCTGTCCTTGATCCTATCTGTCTCCACGCCGGAGGAGATGTCCACGCACCAGGGGTGCAGGGCCTCCACGGCGGCGGGGATAGTTTCGGGCATCAGGCCGCCGGCCAGAATGTAGTCCCGCCGGGCGGACCGTATGAGCGACCAGTCAAAGGCCGCGCCGGTGCCCTGGCCGTTGTCCAGAAGCACCAGATCCGCGGAGGACTTCTCCGCCGCGGCAAGGTCGGCGGGGCCGCCGATCTGGAAGGCCTTCCAGACCGTGAGGCCGGGGGCGGCCCGCCGGAGGGCGGCGATGTAGTCCTCGTCCTCGCCGCCGTGGAGCTGGGCGATCCGGATGACGCCGGAGAAGAAGAGATCGGCCACCGTGTCCACGGAGCTGTCCACGAAAACGCCCACCGGGGCGATCTCCCGGGAGAGCCTTTGCCGCAGCTCGTGGGCGCGGCGGGGCGTGACGCTCCGGTGACTTTTGGGGAAGTCGATGACAAAGCCGGCAAAATCGGGCTTCGCCTCGTTCGCGTATTGGATATCTTCGGGCCTCTTAAGGCCGCAGATCTTGATTTTTGTCATTGGGCGGCCTCCCGCATATGCGCCAGCAAGGCGGCTTTGTCTTTGGCCCGCATCAGGGATTCGCCCACCAGGGCCGCGTCCGCGCCGATGGCCCGCAGGGCGGCGGCGTCCGCCGGGGTCTTGACGCCGCTCTCGGCCACATAGAGGCACGTGGGCGGGATCAGATCCCGGAGACGGGCGGCGTTTTCAAAGTCCACGGAGAAGTCCTTGAGATTTCTGTTGTTCACGCCGATGATCTTTGCCCCGGCGCTGACGGCGGAGCGGATCTCCGCGCCGTCGTGGGCCTCCACCAGGGCGGCCAGGCCCAGGGAGGAGCAGATCTGCAAATAGTTTTCGATGGTTTTCGTGTCCAGCAGGGCGCAGATCAGCAGGACGGCGTCGGCCCCCATGGTTTTCGCCTGGTAGATCTGGTACGCGTCCACGGTGAAGTCCTTGCGGAGCATGGGCGTCTTGATGGCGGCGCGGATGTCCCGGAAGATCTGATCGGAGCCCAAAAACCACTTGGGCTCGGTGAGGCAGCTCACCGCGTCGGCTCCGGCGGCCTCATAGGCCCGGGCGATGTCCAAATAGGGGAAATCCGGGGCGATCAGCCCCTTGGAGGGGGAAGCCCGCTTCACCTCGCAGATGAAGCTCAGACCCGGTCTCCGGAGGGCGTTTTCAAAGGCCGCGCCGCCGGCGGCCCCGCCCCGCAGGGCCAGCTCCCGCATGACCTCCAGATCGCACGCTTCTGTGTCCGCCTCCACGCGCTCCCGGGCGTGGGCGGCCAGCTTGTCTAAGATGGTCATGTCAGGCGTCCGCGCGGTTGGAGACTTCGATGAGCTTCTCCAACGTTTTGGCGGCCGCGCCGGAGTCGATGAGGGAGGCGGCCAGGGAGAGGCCCTCCCGCCAGGAGGCCGCCTTGCCGCCGATATAGAGGGCCGCGCCGGCGTTCAGCAGCACCGCGTCCCGCTTGGGACCCTTCTCCCCGGCCAGGATAGCCCGGGTGATGGCGGCGTTCTCCACCGGGGTGCCGCCCACCAGGTCGGATTTTTGACAGCGGGTAAGGCCGAAGTCCTCCGGGGCCACGGTGTAGGATTTAAACCAGCCGTCCTTGAACTCGCAGACGCGGGTGGGGGCGGAGGCGGAGATCTCGTCCAGCTTATCCTGGCCGTAGACCACCATGCCCCGCTCCACGCCCAGGCTGATCAGCACCTGGGCCAGAGGCTCCACCAGATATTCGTCGTAGACGCCCAGAAGCTGCATTTTGGGACTGCCGGGGTTGGTGAGGGGGCCCAGGATGTTGAACACCGTGCGGAAGCCCAGCTCCCGGCGGATAGCGCCCACGTATTTCATGCTGGTGTGGTACTTCTGGGCGAAGAAGAAGCACATGCCGGCCTCCTGAAGGAGCTCCGCGCATTTTTCCGGGCTCTGGTCGATGTTGACGCCCAGGGCCTCCAGACAGTCGGCGGTGCCGCACTTGGAGGAGGCGGCCCGGTTGCCGTGCTTGGCCACCTTCATGCCGCCGGCGGCGGCCACCAGGGCGCTGGTGGTGGAGATGTTGAAGCTGCCGGCTCCGTCCCCGCCGGTACCCACGATCTCAAAGAGGGGCATGTCCACGTGGACTTTTGTGGCGTGGTCGCGCATGGCGGCGGCACAGCCGGCGATCTCGTCCGACGTCTCGGCCTTGGCGCTCTTGGTGGACAGGGCCGCCAGAAACGCCGCGTTCTGGGTCTGGCTTGTCTCGCCGCTCATGATCTCGTTCATGACGGCGTAGGCCTCGTCATAGGTGAGATCCTGCTTGGTGACGATTTTTGCGATGGCTTCCTTGATCATGATCCACACTCCTTACAGAGATAAAAAATTCTTCAAAATGGCTTTTCCCTCCGGCGTCAGAATGGACTCCGGGTGGAACTGGACGCCGAACAGGGGGTAGGCGGTGTGCTGTACCGCCATGATCTCCCCGTCGCCGGTGCGGGCGGTGACCCGAAGACAGGCGGGCATCGTCTCCGGCAGGGCGGCCAGGGAGTGGTAACGGGCCACCTGGATCCGTTCGGGCAGGCCCCGGAACAGGGGACAGGCGGGATCCAGCGTCACCTCCGACTGCTTGCCGTGCATGAGGCGCCGGGCGTGGCCCACCGTGGCCCCGTAGGCCTCGCAGATGGCCTGATGGCCCAGGCAGACGCCCAGGGTGGGGACGGTCCGGCCCAGGATTCTCGCCGCCTCCACGCAGATGCCGGCGTCCCTGGGATAGCCGGGGCCGGGGGAGAGGATGATGTGGGAGGGACCCAGCGCGGCGATCTCCTCCACGGTCATGGCGTCGTTGCGGACGACCCGGATATCCGGGTCAAGCTCCCCCACATACTGGTAGAGGTTGTAGGAGAAGCTGTCGTAATTGTCAATGAGAAGCGTCATTCTATCCCCTCCTGGGCGATCTCCAGGGCGCGCACCACGGCCTTGGCCTTGTTGACGCACTCCCGGTACTCGTTTTCCGGCACGGAGTCGGCCACAATGCCGGCCCCGGAGCGGACGTAGACCTTGCCCTCCCGCTTGTAGGCGATGCGGATGGCGATGCAGGTGTCCAGGTTGCCCGAAAGATCGATGTAGCCGATGGCTCCGCCGTAGATGCCCCGGCGGCAGTCCTCCAGCTCGTCGATGATCTGACACGCCCGGAGCTTGGGCGCGCCGGACAGGGTGCCGGCGGGAAGAATGGCCTCCACGGCGTCCAGAGCATCGCGGTCGGACCGTATCCGGCCCCGGACGGTGGAGCCGATGTGCATCACGTGGGAGAAGCGGTGGATGCCCATGTACTGCTCCACCTCCACGGAGCCGAACTCGGAAATTTTACCGATGTCGTTCCGCCCCAGATCCACCAGCATGTTGTGCTCGGCCCGCTCCTTCTCGTCCGCCAGGAGCTCCGCCTCCAGCCGCCTGTCCTCCTCGTCCGTGGCGCCCCGGGGGCGCGTCCCGGCCAGGGGGAAGGTGTGGAGAATGCCGTCCTCCAGCTTTACCAGCGTCTCCGGGGAGGCCCCGGCGATCTCCAGCTCATTGCCGGAGAAGTAGAACATGTAGGGGGAGGGGTTGACGGTGCGCAGGACCCGGTAGGCGTCGAAGAGACTGCCCTCGAAGTCCGCCTCCAGGCGGTTGGACAACACCACCTGGAAGATGTCGCCCTCGTAGATGTGCTCCTTGGCCCGCTCCACCATGGAGCAGAAGCGATGTTCGTCAAAGAGGGTGCGGATCTGGCTGGTCATGCGGCCGGCGGGCGGCTCCGGGCCCACGGGCCCCCGCAGAGCGGCGGCAATGGCGGCGATCTCCCGCTCCGCCCTGGCGTAGCCGGCCTCCGGGTCATCCAGGGGGACGGTCACCAGGACGGTCAGCTTCTGCCGGAAGTTGTCAAAGGCGATGACCTTGTTGAAAAGCATCAGGTCCAGATCCTGAAAGCCCTCGGTGTCCTTCGCCTTCAGATGAAGCGTGGGCTCGGCGTATTGGATGTAGTCGTAGCCGAAATAGCCCACCAGCCCCCCGGTAAAGGGCGGCAGATAGGGAAGGCGCGGGGCGCGGCGCTCCCGGAGCAGCTGGCGCAAAACGGCCCGGGGATCCGCGTCCCGGGAGACGGTCTCGCCGTCCCGCTCCGTCAGCACCACCCCGTCCCGGGCGGTGACGCACAGCTCCGGGTCGATGCCGATGAAGGTGAAGCGGCCCCAGCGCTCCTGGGCCTGGGCCGATTCCAGCAGAAAGCACGGCCTGTCCCGGAACCGGCGCAATGCCTCGATGGGCGTGATCGCGTCGCTCATGAACTCCGCCGACACCGGCGCGACCCGGTACTCGCCGCTTTTCGCCAGCTCCCTGAATTCGGATAGGGTGGGCCTCAATTTCATGGGATCTCCCTCGCTTCAACGTTTTAGTTAAACAAACTCACAATAAACTTTACCACAGGCGGGGAGGGAAGTCAAGTGGCAGAGGGCCGAATCTGGGCCCGCGCCGGCGCGTTTTCTTGACACTTTACTAAAAAGGAAAACCGCCCGCGGCGGGATGCCGGCGGGCGGAGCGGGGGATGAGCGGAACAGCTTCAATCCTTCAGCGTCAGACGGGCCTTTTCCATGGCCATCACCAGCACGGGGATCAGGACGATGTGCAGGATGATGCCGGGGACGGCGTCGGCCACGGCCCCCGCCCAGAAGGCGGAGAGGGGGAAGGAGGTGTTCTGAAGGCCGGCGATGACGAACCGGGCACAGCCCCAGACAAGGCGGCCGGCCACCATGGCCGTCACCAGGGACGCGTAGATGGCCCATTTCTTCTTGGGCAGGAGCTTGTACAGCAGGCCCGAGACGGCGCCGTAGGCGGCCAGCTCGAAGGTCATGGCCACGGCGGTGAGGAGGGGGGGCATGGGGCCGAAGGCGAAGTGCTTCAGCAGGGGCGCGATGGCGCCCACGGCCAGGGCCCAGGGCCAGCCGCAGACGAAGCCGCACAGGAAAACGGGGATGTGCATGGGGCTGAGGGCCGCGCCGATCTCCGGGATCTGGCCGGTCAGATACGGCAGGACCATGCACAGGGCCAGAAACATGGCGGAGAACACCAGACGGCGGACAAACAGAGAGCTGGCGGGTTTTTCTTTCACGGGGGGTTGGGTGGACACGTTAATTCCTCCTGTCGGACAGCAATGTACCCAGGCGGGCGACGGCGTCCTCCAGGATCTGCCCCGAGCCGCCGGCCACGCCGGCCACGTAGGTATCGCACAGATTCATGGGGATCAGCACCCGCTGGGCCGGACTTTGGGCCACGGCGTTGGCCATAGCCGGGGAAATCTCACCCATGAGCGCGTCGGCCATCGCGATGCCGATGGGGCCGGTGATGATGTCCGCTTTGCGGCAGGCCACCAGCACCGGGTTTTCACCTGTGGCGACCCGGTCCGCCCCGCCCCGGAGCATGGCTCCGGAGGCCTGGGAGTTGGTGCCCACGGCCCACACGAACACGTCAGGAAAGGCCTTTTTGATGGCCTCCACCAGTGTTCTGCCCAGCTTTCCGCCCTGTCCGTCTATCACAAGCACTGTCATTGCAAGCCGCTCCTGTCTCTTTTGATTCCGATAAAAAGCGCCGGCTGACCCTTGTGCGGGCGAGCCGGCAGCTTGTATTGCCAGTGTTGCGCTTTGCGTGAGAGTTCCCTCCCGCTTATGCGGGCGTGCGCCGACCTGTATCGGTTACCTATCAGTTTATCATAGTAAATCCCCGCTGTCAATAGGCGAAAATTGCTGGAAAAGATGATAATACTAATATCTATTTAAAAGTAGACACCGAGCGGCGAGGATTTTTCGTGTCAGGCGAGGAAGACGCCGCAGGGAATACCCTTTGGTATTTCCAAGGCGGCTGACAAAGCATCCGGGGCCCCCATCGGGCCGCTGCCCGATGGGGGAAGGACGAGCCGAGCCAGCGCCTGAGCCCGAATACTTGGAGGGCGAGGCAAAGCGGCTCGCGCGAGGACGTAAAAAGACCGCCGAGAATGTCTTGTTTTAATTAGATATTAGTATAAGGATGTTCCATAGCGTTGACGAACCCCTGACGCGCGGGGATGACCCGCAATAAAACGGCGCCGTGGGAGGGTGTCCCACGGCGCCTTGCTGCGATAAGAATCGCGGTTAAAAGAGGTTGAAGAGGAGCATCATCAAAAGGACAAAACCGCCAAGCACCAGAACGGCAGGTAAAATCAGCGTAAAGAGCGCGGCGATCAGCATGGCGGGGAGATCCCCCTTTTCCAGCTTCACCCGCTCCTCCTCGGCTGTGGGCTTTACATCCCGAAGATGCTTCCAGTGGCTGAAAAATGACACGATCCCGCTCCTTTCGGTAACGCGTGCCCGCGCGGGCGCCCGGGCGTTCAGCCGCGGGCCTGCCCCGCGGTGGTCTTGATGTCGCCGAGATACGACCCGTCAGGGGCGAGCTTCGGCCCGTCGTAGTGGCAGGCGCAGAAGTGGCCGGGCTCGATCTCCTTCAGCTCCGGGCACACGCGGGAGCACTTCTCGGTGGCCATGTAGCACCTGGTATGGAACTTGCAGCCCGTGGGGGGCTTGATGGGACTGGGGATGTTGCCCTCAAGGGTGATGCGCTCCTTGGAGGCGGAGTCCGGATCGGTGGTGGGAATGGCGGACAGCAACGCCACGGTGTAGGGGTGGCGGGGATCGCGGAAGATGGTCTCGCTGTCGCCCAGCTCCACCACGTTGCCCAGGTACATGACGCAGATGCGGTCGGAGATGTACTTGACCACGCTCAGGTCGTGGGAGATGAACATGTAGGTCAGGTTCTGCTTCTCCTTCAGCTCCTGCAGAAGATTGATGATCTGGGACTGAATGGACACGTCAAGGGCGGAGACGCACTCGTCGCAGACGATGAACTTGGGCTGGACGGCCAGGGCCCTGGCGATGGCCACGCGCTGGCGCTGGCCGCCGGAGAACTGGTGGGGATAGCGGTGGAGCATATACTCCTGAAGTCCGCATTCCTCCATGGTCTTGATGATATGCGCGCGCATCTTGTCCGAGCCGTGCTTATAGAACTTGTGGGTCAGCAGGCCCTCCTCGATGATCTGCCCGATGGTCATACGGGGGTTCAGGGAGGAGTAGGGGTCCTGGAAGATGATCTGCAGGTCCTTACGGAAGAGCCGCATCTCGTTGTATTTGAGGCGGCTCAGATCGATACCCTCGTCACGCATGGCCTCGTATTTGTCAAACTCCGGATCGCCCTTATGGGAGGCGCGCAGGGTGTTGAGCTCCCCGGTGATCTGGTCGCACACCTTCTGGCAGGCGTCGACTTCAGCCTTGGCGGCGTCCAGGGAGGGCTTCAGGGCGGCGGCCTTCTTTTTGGCCTTGGCGTCCCCGGCGGCGCTGTCCACGGCGGCGTCGTACTCAAGCTTCACGGTGTTGTACTTCTCACGGGCGGACTTGCGCTTGAGATTGGCCTCGTACTCCCGCAGGAGGAGCTCGCAGCCCTTCTGCTCGTCCACGGCGAAGAAGCCGCCCAGGATCTTGACGATGTGGTTAAGGCAGGTCTCCTCGTCGCATTTGGCCAGCGTCTGCTCCTGGAGCGTGTAAAAGTCAGCCTTGTCTTCGCCGCCGGCTTCCTCCACCTTTTTCGCCTTTTCAGCCGCCTTCTGGCTGGCCTTGTGGAGGGCGGATTTATATTTGTGCAGATTCTTTATGGTACTGCGCACATATTCCGGGGCCGCGTCGGCGAGAGTGGAGCCGTAGTACATGGTGGTGCCGGCGGTCTGAGGATAGAGCTGCAACAGCACGCGCCCGAAGGTGGACTTGCCGCAGCCGGACTCGCCCACGACGCCCAGCGTCTCGCCCTCGTAGATGTCCAGGGAAATATCCTCATTCGCGCGGACGTAAAGCTGCTCCTTCTGGAAGATAGAGGTCTTTGCCACAGGAAAATATTTTTTCAGATTACTTATTGACAGTAATTTTTTTGTGCTGTTCACTCGTCCTCACCTCCTTTTCCGGATAGAAGCATCTGATATACTGATCGTTGCCGAACTTTTGAAGCTCCGGCTCCTGCTCCAGGCATTTCTTCGTGGCGTAGGGGCAGCGGGGCGCGAATTTACAGCCCTTTGGCAGGGCCAGCGGGTGAGGGACCACGCCCTGAATGGGCTCCAGCTTCTCGCCCTTGCTGTCTAAGCGCGGGATGGACTTCATCAGGCCCTCGGTATAGGGGTGGGAGACGGTGTTGTTGGTGAAGATCACCCGGGCGGGGGCCTGCTCCACCACCTGGCCGCAGTACATGACGGCCACGTCGTCGGCCATTTCGTTGATGACGCCCAGATCATGGGTGATGAAGATGATGGCGGTTCCCTTCTCCTTCTGGAGCTCATTCATGAGCTTGAGGATCTGGGCCTGAATGGTCACGTCCAGGGCCGTGGTGGGCTCGTCGGCGATGAGGATCTTGGGCTTGCACGCCAGGGCCATGGCGATCATGACGCGCTGGCGCATACCGCCGGAGAGCTGGTGAGGATATTGCCTGATGACGGCCTCCGGGTTGGGGATCTGCACGTCATAGAGCATCTTCAGCGCTTCCTGATGGGCCTGCTTCTTGTTCATGCCCTGGTGGATCATCAGCGGCTCGGAGAGCTGCCTGTCCACGGTAAACACGGGGTTCAGGCTGGTCATGGGCTCCTGGAATATGACGGAGATCGCGTTGCCTCGGATGTGGTACATCTCCTCGGCGGACAGCTTCGTCAGGTCCTTGCCCTCGAAAAGCACCTCGCCGGACTCGATGTAGCCGTTGTCGTCAAGGAGCTGCAGGATGCTCATGGCGGAGACGGACTTGCCGGAACCGGACTCGCCCACGATGCCGATGGTACGTCCCGGCTCCAGGGAGTAGGTCACGTCGTTGACGGCCTTGACGATTCCCTTTTTTGTTTTGAAGAAGGTGCGCAAATGCTTTACTTCCAAAAGTGCCATATCTGTCTCCCTCCTTACTTTTCAGCGCTGGACTTGGGGTCCATCACGTCGCGGAGCGCGTCGCCGACGATATTGATGCAGATGGTGGTCACGGCCAGGAACAGCGAGGTGAAGACCCACTCCCACCAGAACGCGTTGATGATCGTGGCGTTGTTGGCGCCGTTGAGCATGTTGCCCCAGGTGGGACGCGGGTACTGGACGCCGAAGCCCAGGTACGAGAGGCTCGACTCGGTCAGCATACACGTGCCGAAGTCCAGCATCAGCGACACCAGGATGACGCTCATGACGTTGGGCAGGATGTGCTTGAAGGCGATGACGCTCTCCTTCACGCCCATGCTCTTGGCCGCCGTGACGTACTCACTCTCACGGGCCAGCAGTACCTGTCCGCGCACAAGGCGGGCAAGACCCGGCCAGGTCAGAACGCCCAGGATGCACATGATGATGAAGATGCGCATGGTCTCCGAAATGTTCATGTGGCCCATGACCGCCGAGAGGATCATGGCGAAGGGCAGGAACGGGATGGCGGAGAAGATCTCGGCCACGCGCATGAGGAAGATGTCAATCTTCCCTCCGAAGTAGCCGGAGACGCACCCGATGATGATGCCGATGACGCTGGAGATGATGACGGCCACAGCGCCTACGGTCATGGTCATCTTGCCGCCCTGGATGATGCGCTGGAAGATGTTGGCGCCCCGGGTGTCGGTGCCGAAGAGGTAACCCTTCAGGCCCCAGCTGGTGACCAGCTGTCCGGCGTCGTTGACGCCGTAGGTCTGGTTCGAGCCGTGATAGAGCTTTGTCACCCCGGCGGTGGATTTGGGCAGGTCGGTCTGGTCAAGCTCGTTCTGGCCCCAGGAGTAGACATTGCCCTTGTTGGTCAGGGCGCTGTAGTGGTACGCGCCGCCGACGATCTGAACATAGTCCTCGTCCTCGGCCAGGGTGGGCGCGGGGGTGCAGTCCAAATTGAAGTCGCCGGAGAAGGCCACACTGCCGTCGGACAGGGTGAGGGCCACGCTCTTGTTGGTGGCGGTGAGGGCCTCGATGGTCCGGTCGCCCAAAAATTCACTGGTCTTCACAGCGGGGCTGTTCACGTTGTCCTTGACCAGGGTGAAAAGGTCGCGGGAGCCGGTGTAGATGGTCTTGTGCTGGCCGTTGAGGCCCACGATGTAGTTGAGGGTGAAGGCGATATCGTCCAGGGACGGGGTGCGCAGGAAGAGGTCCATGTTGGCGTAGGTCCTCTTGTTGCCCCACAGGTGGAAGCTGCCGTCGTCCATCAGGATGCAGCTGATCTGATAGCCGCAGATGAGCTTCTTCACGTGGCTCACGTCCACGCCGTTCTGGCGCAGGTCCTCGCTCAAAAATTCAATGTTGGGGTCGGTCTCCTTGCCCCGGGCCAAATACTCCGCCTCGGTGTCGTACTGGCCCAGCTGCCACGCGCCCCAGCCGTAGATCTTGCCGTCCTCGCCGATGGCGATGATGTGGTCATAACCGGCTGCCACCATGGCGATCTTGGCGTTCCGGACCTCCTCGGGGATATCCCCGATGTCGATGCCCGTGGTACCCAGCTGGGTGGAGCCCCACACGTACACCTTGCCGGCGTTGGAGAGGCCCACGGTGAAGGTGCCGTAGCCGTCGATGGTCTTGATGTCGTTTTTCAGCTCCTTGGGGACCTTCATAAGGCTCATGTTGGGGGCCATGTTCTGCTGGGTCACGTCGGTGTAGCTGTCCTTGTACTTGGGCATGAAGAGGGGCCCCACGAACATGACGATGAACATGATGATCAGCAGCGCCAGCGCGCCCACGGCCAGCTTGCGCTCGAAGAAATTGTTCACTATCTGCCGGGAGGGGCTGACGATGGCCTCCACGTCGGCGGCTCTGGCCGCGTCCATCTCGTCGGCAAACTCAGCGGAGGCAGAGTGGAACAGATGTCCGAACCAGCCTCGGCGGGCGGGCTTGGAGGCCGCCTTTTTCTTTTCTTCCGTCTTATTGCTCATTTTTGACGTCCTCCTTCCTTATTTGTTCACGCGGACACGCGGGTCCACGAGGCCGTAGATGATGTCGATCAGCAGCGTCCCCAGAAGGGAGATGACGATGTAAAACATCTGCATCAGCATCACCACGTCGTAGTCCGCGCTTCTCAGCGCCGTGATCATGATGCGGCCCATGCCGTTCCAGCCGAAGATGTTCTCCACCATGATGGAGCCTCCGAAGATACCCAGGAACCAGCCCACCACCAGGGAGACGATGGGGATGAGGGCGTTGCGGAAGGCGTGGGAGTAGATGACCACCTTCTCCCGCAGGCCCTTGGCCCGCGCGGTCTTGATGCAGTCCAGGCTCAGCGCGTCGATCATGGAGGCGCGCACGTACCTTGTCATGCCGCCCAGGGAGCAGAAGGTCGTTACGATCAGCGGCAGGGCCATGTAGTACATCTCATCGGCAAACTTCCGAAACCCCGTATATGTATTGCCCGGCGTGCCCATGCCGTTGGTGGGGAACAGGTGCAGCTTGCCGCAGAAGAACCAGATAAACAAAATGGCGATCAGGAAGGTGGGCAGACTGTAGCCGATGATGGTGAACACCTGCACCGCCTGATCCCGCTTACTGCCCCGCTTCACGGCGCAGTGGATACCCAGGGGGATGGTGATGGCCAAGGCGATCACCGTGGCCCAGATGTTGATTTTGATGGTGTTGAGCATGGGATTTTTCACCATCTGCACCACCGGCGCCTTGTAGTCGTAGGAGTAGCCGAAGTTGCCCTCCAACAGGCCGTCAAACTTGCCGTTATAGAGGGGGTACACCCCCACCCAGCGCAGATAGCGGATCACTCTGTTGTTGGTGTCCGTGCCGTACATGCGCTGATACTTGAGGTAGAGATCGGCAAGTACCTTGTCCGCTTCCCCCTTGGGGATGGAGTTTTTCATGGCCTTGAACTCCGTCTGGGCGTCGGTGTACGCCCGGTTGGCGGGTACCAGGGAGTAGATCATGAAAAGAATGAAGGAGAGGATCACCGTGACCATCAGCAGATAGCCGAACCTCTTGAGGATATATTTGCCCATTTGTTTTCCTCGCTTTCCTGAAGGATGGGGAAGTCCGTTCCCGGGAAGTGGCTCTATATATGGTTAATTCGTCGGCATAACACCGCCTTCGGACCCTCCCGACGGCGGTGGCACACCGGCGTCATAAACCATGCGCTGGATTTATTTCGCTAAATAGTCAATGTATCCCTTTAAAAAGACCGCGGGACCGGGGCAGGTCCCCAGTCCCGCGGTGCGAGTTACGCTTTGCCGGGGTATTGATGACAGACCGTCAATTAGTCGGCCCAGATGGCGTCGGCCATATCCCTCAGGTAGGCGGCGGGATAACCGTTGTCATACTGCTCGGGATCGTTGTCCCAGTTGAAGGAGTAGTCGTAGGCGGCGCTGGTGAAGCCGGTGGCGAGGTTGAAGGCGTTGTAGACGGGAACGCCGCTGTAGCCGGCTTCATAGAGGCCCTGATAGTACTCGTCCATCATCGGGTTGAAGTCGCCGAAGGTGTTCTGCACCACCATGCCGATGGCCTTGATGTTGTCGCTCTCCTGGAAGCCGGTGACCAGCATGTCGGTGAACTCGTTCTCGGTGGTGCCGTACCAGTTGATGACCAGCGGCATGTAGTAGTAGTCGCCGACCTTCTCAACCTTGTAGGCGCCGTCCTTGGAGGCCCAGTTGATCTCGTCCTCGTCGATCTGCTCGGCGGAGAGCTTCTTGTAGCGGACGCCGTCGCCGGTGTAATGGGTGCCGTCGGCGTTGTAGCACCAGCCGTACTCCTCCAGGAGCGCGATGGCGGTGTCGGCGGAGGTGGGATAGGTGTTCAGAACCATGCCGTCAGCCACAGCGGCCTGATACATCCAGGAGCCGGTGTAGTAGGGGCCGTCAACAACGCCGCCGTAGCCGCCGGTGAAGTCCTTGGCGAAGGTGGCGCGGTCCATGCAGTAGGCGATGGCCTGACGGACCTCGGTGAAGCGGGCGGGACCCAGGTCGCAGCGGAAGGCCAGCTTACCGTAGCCGGCGCGGCTGTAGTGGGTGGCCACGTACTTGTCGGGGTTGGCGGCCACGAGAGCCAGGGCCTCGTCGGTGGCGGTGCCGCCGGTGACGCCGGCGAGAACGTCAACGCCGCCGGACTGGAAGTCCTGAAGCTGAGTCTGGGAGATGATGCGCTTGTAGACGACCTTGCCGATCTGAGGCTTGACGCCCTCATAGTTGCCCTTGAAGTAGGGGTTGACCACCAGGGTGGCGACCTTGGAGGCCTGGTCGAAGTTGTCGATCATGTAGGGGCCGGAAACGGGGTAGGTCTGGTCGTTGTTGTCGACAGCGGCGGTGATCTGAGCGGCGTGGGTGTAGGTGTCGCCGTTCTTGGCGTACCAGGCGTCGGTCAGGTAGCAGCCCTCGCCGTCATCCTTGATGTCCACATCGTCGCCCAGCCAGAGCTCCATGGACTCGGGGGAGAAGCCGGCGTAGGTGATGCCGTAGAAGTAGGGATAGTAGTCGGAGGTAACGGTGACGGAGAAGGTGTAGTCGTCCAGAAGACGGACGCCGGAGAAGGTCCGGGACACGCCCTCGGCGCCGGCGTTGGTGCCGTCATAGGCGTGATACGCCGCATAGCCCTGAATAGAAAGGCCGGAGGTGCCGTTGCCGCCCGCCTGGACGGACACGGGGCCGCAGTTCATCAGCAGGGTGACCAGGTAGTTCTTGGCGGTGATGGGGCTGCCGTCGGAGAGCTTCAGGTCGTCCTTGATCTTGATGGTGTAGGTGTGGGAGCCGTCCTCGTTGTCGGTCTCGGTGAGGTTGTCAACAACGGTGGGGTTCACCGTATAGCCGCCCTCCTTGGTGACGGAGACGGTCTCGAGGCCGGAGATCAGGCTGTTAATATCCAAATCGGAGGCGGGAGGATTGCCGCCGCCCCAGGTAGGATAACGGAAACGGCCGTTGAGCTCGGTGGAGTTACCAACGATGATGTCGTTGTCCGCCTTCTCGCTGGTCCATTCGACCAGAGCGTTGATGGGGCTCCAGAAGGGGTTGGTGGGATGCTCGCTGACGCCCTTGATCTGCGCGTTGTAAATGTCATAGTACTCGTTGGAGTACAGGGGAACCTCGGGCATCAGGTAGTTCCAACGGGTGACGTAATACTTCCACCAGGTGGCGTACACGTCGTCCTCGGTCTTCCAGCGGCCGCCCTCGGGGACCTGGGTGTTGTACACCATGGCGTAGGAGAGGAAGTTCATGCCCAACTCATAGTCCACGCCGTCAAAGGTGGCGTGAGCAAGGCCGGTCTCGGGATCCTCGGTGACCTGGTCGATGGTGAAGCCCTTGCCGTAGGTCACGTACACGTCGGTGTAGTCGACGCCGTACTCGGACTGGCTCAGGATAAAGCGCCTGTCGTCAACAGGCTCGACCCACTCATCGGAGGTGTCGTTGCCGCTTGTATCGTTGCCGCTGGTGTCGTTGCTGCTGGTGTCTTTGCCGGTGTCGTTGTTGGTGGTGTCGTCGCCGGTGCCGCCGCAGGCAGCCAGGCTCAGGACCATCACCAAAGCAAGCACCAGGCAAAGAAGCTTGGACTTTTTCATTTGGTTTTTCCTCCTGTTAAAATTTTATTTTAAAATGTACCGCCGAAAGTTATGTAACGAAGGGTGCACTTTAAAAACTGAATAATCGAAAAAGGAAACTTGCAAAATCCGCGCGATTGATACGGTTCCCGCATAACTCCCTTTTTTCGAATACCTGCATTATAACACACGCAATCCAAACATACAAGAAAAATTTTTTAACCAAAATTAAAAAATATTTGCAAGATGGCCGTTTTTTAGGTCTAATTGCCCAAAATTGCCTGATTTGCCGTCATGTTAAACCAATACGGCGCGGACGTGGGCGAAAATTTTGTAATAATCCACAGTTTGACCGGACGGTTTGACTTTTTTTGTGGGATGGGGGAACATTTTTTACAATTTTGGGTTGGAATTACAAAATGTGGCGTGAACGTGCCGGGAGGGCGCACAAGATGTTCCGGTTTCGGGAAGGCACTGTTGCATTTTGCCGCCGCGCGTGGTAAGATACTGAAAAAGAGCGGGGAGATCGCGGAAAGGGCGGTGGCCGGGTGAAAGCGGAGAGAGCGTATCCAAAGGTGGTCGTGACGGCCAAGGGCCGGCGCTGGGCGGACACGGGGCACATGTGGATCTACGCCTCGGACGCGGCCTCAGAGCCGGAGGACTGTGAGAACGGGGCTCTGGTGGATGTGACGGGGCCGGGGGACGTGTATCTGGGCACCGGCTTTCTCAGCCGGGAGAGCAAGCTGCGGGTGCGGCTCGTCTCCCGCAACGCCAACGACCGGTTCGACGCGGCCTTTTGGGAGCGGCGCGTCCGCTACGCCTGGGACTACCGCAAGGCGGTCATGGGCGGGGACACGGGCTGCTGCCGGGTGATCTTCGGCGAGGCCGACGGCTTCCCCGGCCTGACGGTGGACCGGTTTGAAAATCTGCTGGTGACCCAGACCATGTCGGTGGGGATAGAGCGGTTGAAGGACGTGATCTTTCCCCTTATTGTAAAGGTATTGCGGGAGGACGGAGCGCGGGTGGACGGGCTATTTGAGCGGGACGACCTGGCGGGCCGGGCCCTGGAGGGTCTGCCCCGGCGGAAGGGCTGGTATGAGCTCCCCGGCGAGGCCCACCCGGACAGCGCCGCGACGGAGATCCGCGAGAACGGCGTCGTCTACGCGGTGGACGTGGAGAACGGGCAGAAGACCGGCTTTTTCCTGGATCAGAAATATAACCGGGCCGCCGTGGCGCGCCTTTCACGGGGGCGGCGGGTGCTGGACTGCTTCACTCACACCGGCTCCTTCGCCCTGAACGCCGCCCTGGGCGGGGCGGAGCATGTGACGGCGGTGGACGTGTCGGAGGCGGCCATTGAAATGGCCCGGAGGAACGCCGCGCGGAACGGGCTTGCGGAGAGGATGGACTTTCTTTGCGCGGACGTTTTTGATCTGCTGCCGGGGCTGGCGGCGGAGAATAAGCGGGCCTACGACCTGATCATCCTGGATCCGCCGGCCTTTACCAAGTCGCGGGCCACCGCCGGCAGCGCCTACCGGGGGTATAAGGAGATCAACTACCGCGCCATGGCGCTTCTGCCCCGGGGCGGGTATTTGTGCACGGCCTCGTGCAGTCACTTCATGCCTATGGCGCAGTTTGAGAGGATGCTCCTGGAGGCCGCCCGGGACGCCGGCCGGGAGCTCCGGGAGGTGGAGGTCCGCAAGCAGGCCCCGGATCACCCCATCCTGTGGAACGTGCCGGAGACGGAGTATTTGAAATTCTATATTTTTCAGGTGGTGTAAGAGGGCCCCGATTTGGCGATTCTCACAGTTGCAAAGGGAGCGCTTTGGTGATATTATAAACTGGGTCGGGATTGGAGAATCCCGGTTGAAAGGAACCATTTTATCCCTGACGGAGGTAAAACGTACATGAAAAGGGTTCAGTTTACAGAGACGGTGCTGCGGGACGCCAACCAATCCCTGATGGCTACGCGCCTGCCCTACGCCGATTACGAGGCGATCCTGCCCACCATGGACAAGGCCGGGTATTACTCGGTGGAGTGCTGGGGCGGGGCCACCTTCGACAGCTGCCTTCGGTATCTGGGGGAGGACCCCTGGGAGCGGCTGCGGAAGATCCGGGAGCGGATGCCGAATACCCGGCTCCAGATGCTCCTGCGGGGCCAGAACCTCCTGGGCTACAAGCACTACCACGACGACGTGGTGGAGGAGTTCGTCCGGCTGTCCATCAAGAACGGCATCGACGTGATCCGCATTTTCGACGCCCTCAACGACTTCCGCAACATCAAAACGGCCTTTGAGGCCACCAAGAAGTACGGCACCGAACGCACCGTGGCTTCCGGGTGCATCAGCTACACCCAGAGCCCCGTCCACACGGTCAAGAAGTATGTGGAGATGTGCCGGGAGCTGAAGGAGATGGGCTTCGACACCATCTGCCTGAAGGATATGGCCGGCACCATGTCCCCCGCCGAGGCGGAGGGGCTCATCAAGGGGATCAAGGACGAGGTGGGCGACATCCCCCTGATCCTCCACACCCACTGCACCACGGGCATGGCGTACATGACGCTTTTGAAGGCCGTGGAATCCGGCGTGGATGTGATCGACACCGCCACGTCCTGCTTCTCGGGCGGCACCAGCCAGGCCGCCACCGAGACGCTCTACTACGCCCTGAGCCAGCTGGGCATCGAGACGGGCCTGGACGAGAAGGTGATCAACAAGGTCAACGATTTCTTCAAGCCCGTGAAGCAGAAATACATCGACTCCGGGCTCATCAATCCCAAGTCCATGGGCACCGACGCCCAGGCGCTGGTCTACAAGGTCCCCGGCGGGATGCTCTCCAACATGATCGCCAACCTGAAGGACATGAACGCCATGGACAAGTTTGACGAGGCCCTGGTGGAGATCCCCAACGTGCGCCGCGATCTGGGCTATCCCCCGCTGGTGACGCCCCTCAGCCAGATGGTGGGCAACCAGGCGGTGGTCAACGTTTTGATGGGCGAGCGGTACAAGCAGATCTCCAACGAGATCAAAAACTACTTCAAGGGCGAGTACGGCATCGCCCCGGCCCCGGTGAGCCAGGAGCTTCAGGATCGGATCATCGGCGCGGGCAACGAGCCCGTGGACTGCCGGATCGAGGACGCCAGGCGCACCGGGAAGGAGTTTGCCGACGCCAAGTCCGCCCTGGGGGATCTGGCGGAGTGCGAGGAGGACTACATGAGCTGGATCTGCTACCCCGACCAGACCATGAAGTTCGTGAAGGAGCGGCGGGAGCGGGAGGAGCACCACGTCCGCTACTCCATCGTGGAGGAGTGAGCCGGATGGATCTGAAAATGAATCTGGGCGACGCGGCCATTGACGCCGTCATGGGCTACGCCATCGTCTTTCTGGGCATCGCCCTTTTAGTGCTGGTGGTGGTGCTGATGGGCCGGATCATGAGCCGCAAAAAGCCCGCCCCCGCCGCCCCGGCGGCGGAGCGGCAGCCCGTCCCCGCCCCGGCCCCCGTCCCCGCCGGCCCCACGGCCCCCGGTACGGCGGGCGATCTGAAGCTCTACGGCACCCCCGACCGGGACGCCGCCATGATCATGGCCATCGTGGCCGACGAGCTGAAAATACCCCTCAATGAACTGCGCTTCATCTCAATTCGGGAGGTCAATAAGAAATGAAATATTTAGTCACACTCAACGGAAAGACCTACGAGGTGGAGGTGGAGCACGGCGAGGCCATGCTCCTGGACGAATATGACGCCGCCGCCCCGGCCGGGAAGACCCCCGCCGCGCCCGCCGCTCCGGCGGCCCCCGCGCCCGTGCCCGCTCCGGCGCCCGCGCCCGCCCCGGTGGTGGCCGGCGGCGAGAGCGTCAACGCCCCCATGCCGGGGGACATCGTGAAGATCAACGTGAAGGCCGGCGACGCGGTGAAGGCCGGGGACGTGCTGGTGGTGCTGGAGGCCATGAAGATGGAGAACGAGATCATGGCGCCCCGGGACGGCACCGTGGCCCAGGTGGTGACCCAGAAGGGCGCCAAGGTGGAGACCGGCTCGCCCTTAGTGGTGCTGGCATAAGGGGGCGCGATCCGTGAACAACATCCTGGAGACCCTGAAAAAGCTGTGGATGGAATCCGGCTTTATGGGCTTCTTTGAAAACGGCGGCTGGAAGTCCTTCATCATGATCATCGTGGCCCTGGCGCTGCTGTACCTGGGCATCAAGAAGAAGTTCGAGCCGCTTTTGCTGGTGGGCATCGCCTTCGGCACCCTGCTCACCAATCTGCCGGGCGCGGGCCTGTACCACATGGAGATGTGGGACGCCTACGTCTATGAGTGCCCCTACGACGCGGCCAACGAGGCCATCCTTTACGATGTGGAGGAGGAGCGCGTCCTCTCCGTGGAGGAGTATATGGCCTCCCTCCCGGAGGACGCCCAGGAGCCGGAGATCATTGAAAAGCTCTCCTTCACCGACATCGCCCATATCGGCGGGCTTCTGGATATCCTGTACATCGGCGTCAAGGCCGGCATCTACCCCTGCCTCATCTTCATCGGCGTGGGCGCTATGACCGACTTCGGCCCCCTGATCGCCAACCCCAAGAGCTTCTTCCTGGGGGCGGCGGCCCAGTTCGGCGTGTTCTTCGCCTTCTTCGGGGCGGTGCTCCTGGGCTTCAACGGCAACCAGGCCGCCTCCATCGGTATCATCGGCGGCGCGGACGGGCCAACGGCGATTTTGACGTGTATGCTCCTGGCCCCGGCGCTCCTGGGCCCCATCGCCATCGCCGCCTACTCCTATATGGCCCTGATCCCCATGATCCAGCCGCCCATCATGCGGGCGCTGACCACGGAAAAGGAGCGAAGCGTCAAGATGGAGCAGCTGCGGGAGGTCTCCAAGACCGAGAAGATCGTCTTCCCCATCCTGGTGGCCGGATTCGTGATCCTGCTCCTGCCCTCCACCGCGCCCCTGATCGGGTGCCTGATGTTCGGCAACCTCCTCAGAGAGACGGGCGTCACCGAGCGCCTTTCCGACGTGGCCCAGAACGCTCTGATGAACATCGTCACGCTGTTTTTGGGTATCTCCGTGGGCGCTACCACCGTGGCCGCCCGGTTCCTCACCGTCAACACCCTGAAGATCGTCCTGCTGGGCCTCATCGCCTTCTGCTTCTCCACGGTGGGCGGCTTGCTGGTGGGCAAGCTCATGTATAAGCTCTCCGGCGGGAAGATCAACCCCCTCATCGGCGCCGCCGGCGTCTCCGCCGTGCCTATGGCCGCCCGGGTCGCCCAGGTGGAGGGCCAGAAGGCCAACCCCTCCAACTTCCTGCTGATGCACGCCATGGGCCCCAACGTGGCCGGCGTCATCGGCTCCGCCATCGCCGCCGGATTCCTGATCAAGGTGTTCGGCGCGTAACACTCGAACATATGCGCAAAGAAGCGGCTGGAACGAGATTCCAGCCGCTTCAGCTTGTCAAAAAACTCAAATTCGTTATTTTTTCCGGCGACATGCGCGTCGGAAAAAATCCCTTTTGTCGCGCAAGTGTGCCGCTTTGCGGCGCGCGCAGCGCGACGGCAGGGAAAAATTTACTGAATTTCGCAAAATTCAGTAATTTTTCCCGCACGTTCCCTTTGTCGGAAAAAGCCCGTCAGGGCTTTTTCCGACAGTCTCAAGCCGCTTCTTTGCTTTTGAAAACCGGATTACGGACGCAGGCCCATGCCGCCCTCCAGGGTCAGCGTCTCGCCGGAGAGGTATTTAAAGTCTGAGCTTGCAAGCTGGACGCAGACCCGGCCGATCTCCGTCTCCGGGTTGCCGTAGTGGCCCATGGGGGGCATGTGGACGTTGGCCTTGAAGGCCTCGGGGTAGGCGTCCTGGAAGTTCTCCAGCTGGGCGGTCCAGGCCAGGGGGCAGATCACGTTGACGTTGATGCCGTCCTTGCCCCACTCGGTGGCGGCCACGCGGGTCAGGCCCCGGATGCCCTCCTTGGCGGCGGCATAGGCGCACTGGCCGAAGTTGCCGAAAAGGCCCGCGCCGGAGGCGAAGTTGATGACACTGCCCCTGGCCTCCTTCAGGTAGGGATAGCAGGCCTTCATGTAGTAGAAGGCGCTGTAAAGGCCGGAGTAGATGGCCAGGTCGAACTGCTCCGTGGTGTGGTCGGCCAGGGTCACCCCGGAGGCGGAGGCCTGGGCGTTGTTGATGAGCACGTCGATGCGGCCGAACGCCGCGATGGTGGCGTCCACCACCTTCTTCACGGCGGCCTCGTTGTCCGCTCCGGCGTTGATGTCCGCCTGGACGGGCAGGACGCGGATGCCGTAGAGCCGCTCCAGCTCCTCCCGGGCGTCCGTCAGCTTTTTCACATTGCGGCCGGTGATGACCAGATTGGCCCCCTCCTTGGCGAAGGCGATGGCGATGCCGTAGCCGATGGAGCCGGCGGAGCCGTCCTTGAGGGTGGCCCTGCCGCCGCCGGTGATGATCACGGTTTTTCCTGTAAGCTCTCCCATAGTGAGATCCTCCTTACTTATTTAAAATATTTGTCCAGCAGTCCCTTCAAAGCCCTGCCATGTCGGGCCTCGTCGCGGGCCATCTCATGGACGGTGTCGTGAATGGCGTCCAGACCGTTCTTCTTGGCGCAGGCGGCCAGGTCGAACTTGCCCTGGGTGGCGCCGAACTCGCAGTCCACGCGCCAGGCCAAATTCTTCTTGGTGCTGTCGGTCATGTTGGGCTCCAGGTCGCTGCCCAGGAGTTCCGCAAATTTGGCGGCGTGCTCGGCCTCTTCACGGGCGGCCTTGCGCCAGTAGTCCGCCATCTGCGCGTCGCCCTCCCTGTCGGCCACGCGGGCCATGCACAGATAAAGCCCTACCTCGGAGCACTCCCCGGTAAAGTTTGCCTTGAGCTGATCCAAAATATACTTCTTATCCTGGCCGCTGATGTCCGGGTTTTCCGCCACCGTCTTGCCGTAGACGCCGAAGGTGTGCTCCGCGGCGAGAGAGGCGTCCGGCTTCCTCTCCGTGAACCGGCTTCCGGGCACATGGCACACCGGACACTGATCCGGCGGCTCCGGCCCCTCGTAAACATAGCCGCACACAGGACAGACCCACTTCTTTACGGGCTTGCCGGCCGCCGGCGCGGGCTTGGCCGCCCGGGCCTTGATGACCGTCTGATAGTAGTTGTAGGTGGCGCTGGGGGCGTCGGAGAGCACTTCGCCGTCGGTCATCTCCCCGATGAAGAGGGTGTGGGAGCCCAGGTCGTGGCTCTCCGTGACCTTCACGGACAGAAAGGCGTTGCAATATTTTGTCAGATACAGGAGCCCGTTGGCGCTCCTCGCCGTGTCCGCAAAGCCCGCCAGCTTGTCCGTATCCCGGCCCGACTGCATCCCGAAGCGCCTGAAAAGCTCCATGGGGGCCTCCTCCGTCAGGGAGCTCACGTTGAATTCGCCGGTTCGGGCGATCATATCGTGGGTACATCCGCCCTTGATGGAGGCGACGGAGATACGGGTGGGGTTGGAGGCCGTCTGGACGGCGGTGTTGATGACACAGGCGTTGTCCCGGTCCCCCTCCCGCGCGGAGAGAAGGTAGACGCCGTAGCTCAGCTTATAGAGGGATTTTGTGTTCATAGATCCACCTCTTGCAAAAATGGCCCTCGGCGCGGAGGGCCTATAGGATTTATGGGAAACAGAGATTATTTAAAATACCGCTCTAAAAGTCCCTTCAGGGCTTTGCCATGTCGGGCCTCGTCCCGGGCCATCTCATGGACGGTGTCGTGAATGGCGTCCAGGCCGTTGCGCTTGGCGCAGGCGGCCAGGTCGAACTTGCCCTGGGTGGCGCCGAACTCGCAATCCACGCGCCAGGCCAGATTCTTCTTGGTGCTGTCGGTCATGTTGGGCTCCAGGTCGCTGCCCAGGAGCTCGGCGAACTTGGCGGCGTGCTCGGCCTCCTCAAAGGCGGCCTTCTCCCAGTAGAGGCCCACCTCGGGATAGCCCTCCCGGTGGGCGATGCGGGCCATGCACAGATACATGCCCACCTCACTGCACTCGCCCTGGAAGTTGGCCATCAGCTGCTCGTGGATGTACTTCTTGTCGCCGTCGGAGATGTCGGGGTTGTTCTTCACGGTCTTGGCGTAGACGCCGAACTCGTGCTCGGCGGCCAGCTTGGCGTCGCTCTTCATCTCGGTGAACTTACTGCCGGGCACCTTGCAGACGGGGCAGGACTCGGGGGGATTCTCCCCCTCGTAGACGTAACCGCATACGGGGCAAACCCACTTCTTCATAACATTTACCTCCATTTGTAAAGTAAAAATATATACACAGTTTAAGGCTGTATATCCTTATCCATGCAGTCCCGGCACAGGCCGGTCATGCGCACCTCCACGCCCGTCACATGGCCGTGGGGGCCGTCGGCGAGACGCTCCAGGTCCATTTCGGGCAGCGCCACGTCCAGCACGGCGCCGCAGCTTTTGCAGACAAAGTGGCCGTGGGCGGAGAGATCCCCGTCAAACCGCTCCTGCCCGTCCACCACGCCCACGCTCCGGATGAGGCCCGCCTCGGCAAGGACGCGGAGATTCCGGTAGACGGTGCCCAGGCTCAGGTCCGGGTAGGTCTTGCGAAGCTCGCTGTGTACCCACTCCGCCGTGGGGTGACAGTGTACATCCCGCAAAAGGGCCAGGATGGCGTCACGCTTTACGCTCTTTCTTGCGGCGCTCATGCTGCTCCCTCCTAACAGGAATGATTCCTATTTAAGGATACCACACCGGGCGGAGAATTGCAAGGGGAAATCGCGAAAATTCCGCCGCGCCCCCGAAATATCCGGCGGCGTTCAGCGCTTGTCGTAGGTCTCCAGGAAGAAGTGCTCCACGCCCTTGGTCTTGTAGGCCGGAAAGGTGTCCAGCGCCAGCTCGTGGATGGCGTTGAAGATGGATTTTTCCACGTTGGGGTCCGTCTTCTTGAGCGTTCGGATCAGCTCCTTTGTCTGATGGCGCTTGCCCTGGAGCTCGCCCGCCGCCAGCCCCTCGGTGAAGCGGCAGGCACAGCGCAGGAATTCCAGACTGTTGTACCGGGCCCAGGCGATGATGTGGTCCTCGTGGACGCAGTACAGGGGCCGGATCAGCTCCATGCCGGGGAAGTTGGTGCTGTGGAGCTTGGGCATCATCCCCTGGAGCTGGGCCCCGAACAGGAGGGCCATCAGCGTCGTCTCGATGACGTCGTTGAAGTGGTGGCCCAGGGCGATCTTGTTGCACCCCAGCGCCCGGGCTTTGGCGTAGAGATTCCCCCGCCGCATCCGGGCGCACAGATAGCAGGGGTTCTTCTCCTGGGCGTTGGCCACCGCGAAGACGTCGCTCTCAAAGATCTCCACCGGCACATTGAGCAGCGCGGCGTTCTCCTCGATCCGCCGCCGGTTCTCCGGGGCGTACCCCGGATCCATGACGATGTATTTTACGTCGAAGGGAACGGTGGTGTGGCGGTGCAGCTCCTGCATCAGCTTGGCCAGGAGCATGGAGTCCTTGCCCCCGGAGACGCACACGGCGACGGCATCCCCGGCACGGATGAGCTCGTACCGGTTGATGGCGTAGGTGAAGGGGTTCCACAGCTCCTTGCGGTATTTTTTGATGATGCTCCGCTCGATCTGCTGAGTGCGTGTCAGTTCCTTAGCCATGGTATCCCCCCTAAACGTCAGCCTGGAGAGTGGCCGTGGCGCCCCACCTGGCCAGCTCCGTCACCTGTGTAAAGCCCGCCTCCCGCAGAACCGACGCCTCGTGCTCCGCCGTCAGGGGCGTATCGTAGTGATAAAGGCCCTCCGGCAGGCCCTGGGCCTGCCTTAATTGGCGAAGCTCCTCGAAATATCGCGCCTCCAGCGCCGGACTCTCGGAAAAATAGTCCGTGAGGATGAAGTACCCCGCCGGCTTGAGCGCCGCTCGGAGCCTCCGGTAGAGCGCCCGTTTCCTGTACGCCGGGAAGTGGTGCAGGGACTCCACCGACACCGCCGCGTCGTACCCCGCCCCCAGATCCACGTCAAAATAGGAGCCGCGGATGAGCGTCAGGTCCTTGTCCGGGAATTTCTCCCCCAGCGCCGCCAGCATCCCCCGGGAGAGGTCGATCCCGGTGACGGCGGCCCGGGGACAGCGCCTGAAATATGCCTCCAGCTCCAGCCCCGTGCCGCATCCCAGATCCAGGACACGACAGCCGGGGAACGACGGCAGGAGCGAGGCGGTAAAGGGGTAAAAGGCCGCGCTTCCGTCGATCTCCGTTTTCATGTGCTCATCGTATCCCGCCAGCCGGTTTTCAAAAAACGACGCCATTTCCTCCAGCAAGGTCCGTCCCCCCTGTGCGCCAAAAATTTTAAAATCATTATACCACACCGGGCCCGGATATGGTATACTTATTTTATCGACATATTGACTTATTGACCGCAAAGGAGCCAGACTATGAGAGAGATCCTCTGTTCCCATATCACCGACACTGTTGAGAAGCTCTGTATCCGCGCCGCCACGGTGCTGACACCGGATCTGCGGGCCGCCATCGAAAGGGCCGCCGGGGCCGAGCCGTCGGAGGCCGGGAGCGCCGCTCTCCGGGATATGGTGGACAACTTTACCTGCGCCGCCTCCGGCGGCCTGCCCATCTGCCAGGACACGGGCATGGCGGTGGTCTTCGCCGACCTGGGCCAGGACGTCCACATCACCGGCGGGGACTTCGAGGCCGCCGTCGCCGAGGGGGTGCGGCGGGGGTATGTGAACGGGTACCTGAGAAAATCCGTGGTGGCCGACCCCTTCCGGCGGGTGAACACCAACGACAACACCCCGCCCATCCTCTGGACGCGGATCGTCCCCGGCGACCGGCTGACCCTCACCGTGGCCCCCAAGGGCTTCGGGAGCGAGAACAAGAGCCGGATGAAGATGTTCCTGCCCTCCGCCGGGATCGGGGCGTTTGAGGACTTCATCGTGGAGACGGTGGAGCTGGCCGGGGCCGACCCCTGCCCGCCGGTGGTGCTGGGCGTGGGCATCGGCGGCACGGTGGAGAAGGCCGCCATGATGGCCAAGCTGGCCCTGACACGGCCGGTGGACCGGCGCAACCCGGACGAATTTTACGCCGCCATGGAGGCGCGCGTGCTGGAGAAGGTCAACGCCCTGGGCATCGGCCCCCAGGGCTTCGGCGGCAGGACCACGGCCCTGGCCGTGAACATCGACGCCTACGCCAGCCACATCGCCGGCACCGCCTGCGTGGTCAACGTGGGATGCCACGTCACCCGCCACGCCACGGAGATACTGTAACTGACGGGCAAAGGCCAGAGGGCCTTTGTCCGACGTACATGTCGCCGGAAAAAATTGTCCCAATTCGATTTTGTGTTCCCAGTCAAAGCCGTGGATCATTCTCAACTCTTGACACTAACAATGGAAAAGGTGAAAAAATCGGGAGCTTATGCACAGTCAAACACTTTTGACAGGAACTAAAGGAGGCCATGTCAAGGAGCTTTGACAGCAAATTTTTTCTCCCTTGGTTAAAATGTGCTATGGGAGGTGACAAAGATGGAACTCGGTGAGCAGATAAAGAAATATCGGGCAAAAGCAAACTTATCTCAAGAGGAACTGGCAGATAGAATATTTGTTTCAAGGCAAACCA
The DNA here is from genome assembly GCA_947631845.1 of uncultured Oscillospiraceae bacterium. GTDB lineage: Bacteria > Bacillota > Clostridia > Oscillospirales > Oscillospiraceae > RUG626. The sequence continues at coordinate 35,857 of CANRMY010000022.1, forward strand.
TATCAAATTGGGAGAACGACAAAAATTATCCTGACATCAAAAGCATAGTGCTGATGAGTGAAGTCTTTCAAGTATCTCTCGATAATTTGATCAAAGGAGATATAGAAAGAATGAAGAAAGAGATCGACACACGGGAGTACGCGAGATTTCAAAAGGACAGTACCGTTTTTACCGTATTATTTATGGCCATGCTGATACTGCCGGTACCGCTTATCATGCTATTGAAATGGTTTGGGCTGGCGCTATATGTATGCTTGTTTGGGTTCGGGATGTATTATGCTCTCAGAGTCGAAAAGTATAAGAGGAAATATGATATTCAGACTTATAAAGAGATCTTTGCGTTTATTGACGGGAAAAGCTTGAATGAGATCGAAAAAGCGAGAGAGGAAGGAAAAAGGCCGTATCAAAAAGCTCTCTTAACAGCAGGTTCTGCGGCATTGGCTGTTATCATTGCGCTTATTATGATGGCCGCGATAAAGTCTTTCCTTTAAGACCGTTTGTCAGCGAAGGCTTACCGCGGTCACAACTATGATGCTCCGGGAACACAAAAGGGAATTGGGAAAAAATATTAAAGAAGAAATATGAAATGGGGTTTCGTCACTCGGTCAAAATTTTTTATTCTTTTTTCAAAAAACTTGTTCATTTTTTCCACACGGTATGATATAATACTGCCACGGGAGGAATCCCGCATACAGAAAGGAGCTGACGACAATGAGGTTTACTTTTACCGAGAAGAAGCTTCCGGTCTCCGCGGATGTGAGGGCGTATGCCGAGAAGAAGCTGGGAAAGCTGGACAGGCTTTTCAAGAGCGAGGCCGACGCCTCCGTTACCTTCTCCATGGAGAGGGGCCGCTTCATCGTTGAGGCCACCATCCGGGCCGGCGGCATGATCTACCGTGTCACCGAGACAACGGGGGATATGTACGCCTCGATTGATTCCGCCGCCGCCAGCATCGAGCGGCAGATCCGTAAGAACAAGACCCGCCTGGCCAAGCGCCTGCGCGACGGCGCCTTTGAGCGGGAGATCGCCGTCCCCGCCGTCCCGGAGGACGACGAGGAGGAGGGCGAATTCCAGGTGGTGCGCACCAAGCGCTTCTCCATCAAGCCCATGACCGTGGACGAGGCGATCCTGCAGATGAACCTTCTGGAGCACGAGTTCTTCGTGTTCAAGAATCAGGACGAGGAGGACCGGTTCGCCGTGGTCTACAAGCGCAAGAGCGGCGGCTACGGCCTCATCGAGAGCGACTGAAAAACCGAAAATGAACAAGGGGGCCGGTATCCCGGCCCCCTCGTTCCGCTTGAAAACGCCGCCCCCGGCAAGCCGGGGGCGGCGTCAGTCTGTCAAAAAACCACCTCACGCCCAGCGTAAGCGGGCGTATGGGTGGCTGAAAAGAGAAAATATGGTAGTGCTGGCTGGCGAGGCGGAGTTCTTCCAACTCCAATTCGCCAGCTTTTTCAGGTTCATCGCGGCAAATTTGAGCCTCACCCAGCGTTCTACGC
>CANRMY010000023.1 GCA_947631845.1 uncultured Oscillospiraceae bacterium
TTCCTCCATGGCTCTCACCTCACGGACTATTTTACCATGTTTGAGGGGAAAAGGGAAGGTTTTTTGACAGACTGAAATCCCCCTCCCCGAAACCGGGGAGGGGGATTTAGTTTGTCAAAAAATATAACACCAATTCGTCAAATATAATTGACAAACAGTCCGTGTAGTGCTATGATGGGATTGTCAAATATAATTGACAGGGAGAGCCGCGATGAATGAAGAACTAAAACAAGCCCGGCTGGCGAAAAATCTCTCGCAGACCGAGCTGGCAAAAAGGATCGGCGTATCAAGGCAAACGATCAATATGATCGAAAACAGCGCGTATAATCCGACGATCGAGCTGTGTATAAAAATCTGTAGAGAGCTTGGCGTAACGCTGAACGATCTGTTTTGGAAGGAGTAGCGTATGTTTTACGACGAAAGAATTGAAAAGGCAAAGGGCAGGATTTCCCGGAACGCTATCATCCTGTCCGTCGTGATTTCCGCCGCGCTTGGGGCGATCCGTTTGACAAATATCCTGAAGAATACGGATCAAAGTCAATATCTGTGCCTTGTGATTTTGGAAGCGGTCATTATTTTGGGGGGATCGGTATGCCTGCTGATCGGTTTTGCCCGCGGCAAAACGCGCCCCAGGGATGAACGGACGGTTTTTGAGGAGAGCTGTTTTTACAACAGAGCGGCGCCCGTCCTCCTGAAAACGGTGACGCTCGTGTTCGCGTTTTTCCTGCCCATCGTCTTGCACAGGGGGCTTCCAAACGGGTATACCGACGGCGGATTTAACAGGATCCTGCCTGTCCTCTTCTTTGCGGTGGGCATATATGTCATATATGAATTTCGGCGGAACGATATCTATTTCAATTATTCCCTTATGGAGGACGAACACTATTACAGGGGCGTGTTCAAAAATATCGGCAGGCTGGCCCTCTATATCCTGTGCCTTTTTGCGGTTTCCGCGATCTCGTTCACGCTGTTTGCCGTCACAAAAGAGCCTGACCGGGCCCTGTTGAGCAGGCAGCTCCTTCAGATCGCCGGATACTATATGACCGTCTTGCCGGAGCTTTCCCTCCTGTATCTGCTGTATTCCTTTTTGGAAAAAACCAGCTATACCAGCACGCGGCGGCTGTCAAGAGCAACGGCGATCTCGCTGGGGATCACGGTGCTTCTCTATGCTGTTTACACGCTTATAACCGTGTCCGCAGACGCGCTTGCGGGCTCACAGGCGCAAGCCGTACAGGCCGTTTCCGCCGCGTCCTCGCTGGCGTTTTGTATCGACTTTGCGCTGCTGATCTTCCTGACGTATTTCAGTTATGAGTACCTAAAGGTCAAGCGGAACAAACTGCTGTCCGCCGCGTGCCTCACCGTTCTTTTGAGCGAGACCCTGACGTTTTTGATCGGGGAGGCCTGGAGCGGGATCACCGTGTTGTTTTTGCGCGAAATGATAGAGTACGACGATTATACGGTCAAATCCCTTCTGAATGCCGGAAAAACGGTTCTTCAGGATCTGTCAGGCACAGCCGATATGATCGGCTTCTCCTTGATGATCCTCGCGCTTGTCAAAGATAAGACGATCAGAAAAGCGAATCTCGCCGTCCCTATCGGTTTTGTTGTACTTGGCGGCGTTGAACTGTTCCTGCGTACACAAACGGGATATTTGGAGGTGAAAATCTATCATTCGCTTGCGGAGATCGCCGTTCTGATCTATTGGTGCGTCCTTGTGGCTTGCGTTGAAAAAAGGGGGACGGTTCCCGAGCGCTGAGACGCCGCGAACCCCTTTGGGAGCGGCTATTTGCCGGACTGCCGGACGTTGAAGGCGCTGCCGTCGCCGGTGAGGCCGTCCCGGCGGAGCATGTTCTCCAGCACGTCGATATCCGAGGAGATATCCATGGCCTCGGACTCGTAGAGCTTGTCCAGCTGTTTGCGGAAGCCGTCCACCAGCGTCTCCAGGATGCGCTCGATCTCCGCCTTGGTGGACTGGATGTTATCGCCGGCGGCGCCGGATTTCTCAAACTCGGCGTAGGCGCCCAGGAGCTTCAGGGTGGTGGGCAGGTAGTAGCTCATGAAAGACTTGATCTGGGGCTCCTTCTCCGGCTTCTCCTGGACGGCCCGGAAGATGCGGCTGGTAAGGTCTTCCATCTCGTCGATGCGCCGGGAGACGCCCTCGTCGGGGATGTCGTCGTTGAGCTTGCGGATCTCCTTGAGGATGGCCTTATACCGGTCCTCGTTGTCCTGCTCCGGCTGGGTGACGGGCTCCTGCTCGGCCTTGGGGGCCGCGCCGGGCTTCAGCACCAGCAGGCCGTCGCCCTGGTCGATGTAGGCGCTGCCGGGGAGCAGCTTTTTCTCCAGCATGGCCTCCAGATCCCGCTTGCACTTGCGCGGGGAGACGCCGGCCTTGGAGGCCAGCTCGTCGATCTTCACGTAGTCCCGGCCCCCGCAGACGGCCTCGTAGACCTTAAAGCGGTTCTCCCGCTTTTTGAGGAAGCCCCGGTATATGAGGCATCCCGCGCCGCTGGCTGTCACGGAGAAGGGAGGGATGAGGGCCGGAAGCGTATCATAAAGAAAGCTGGGGATCGGCCCGGAGAGTATGCTCAGGGCATAGCCCCCGCCCAGGGCGCACAGGACGATGCCCAGCACCAGCAGGACCTTGTTGAGGGCGGTGTACGGGCCGGCGTCCGGGGCCTTGGGAGCGGGTCTGGCGGCGCTCCCGGCGGATTTTTGGGCGGACGCCTTCTTTTTGGCGTCGCTCTCGGCGGCCCGGGAGACCATGTTGGAGCCCTCCTTGCCGCCGGCGGGCCGGTTCAGATTCTGGGTCTGGTTCTTCAGATCCTGGGCCTGCCGCTTCAGCTCCTGGGCCTGCGCCTGGGCCTGGGCGATGGGATCCAGCACCACGGTCTTGTCCACATAGTTGATGTAGGCCCTGGGGCCGAAACGGCCCTCGGCCACCATCTTCTGCAGGTCCCGCATGGCCGTGTCGAAGCTGACGCCCACGGCGGAGGCCAGGTAGGCGATGGACTCCACGCTGCGCCCCTCGGTCATGATGCGGTATTTGTCCATCCGCACCGCCTGCCGGGAATCGGAGGAGATGTTTTTCCCCGTGGTCCGGCCGCCAAACAGGCCGGACTTCCACAGGGCGATCCCTATGAACGCCAGGGGCAGCAGGGGCCAGGCCCAGGGAATATTTATAAGGATGATGAAGCCCAGAAAGATCAGCCAGCCGTTTGGGCCGGAGCTGTTGTTTTTGTTGTTTTTAGCCATAAGCCGCTCCTTGGTACAGGGCCGTCGCAGCCGCGCGCCGCGCCCAAAGCATCCAATTACTCTATCCTATTACCATAGGACAAAATCCGTTATTTGTCAAGAAAAAGATCGTCCAGACCGTTCTCGTCAAACTCGTCCAGATACTCCTCCATGCGCCGCTCCAGCTCCCGGTAGTCCTCCTCGGACTCGTTGGCCAGCTCCATATCCCGGCGGGCCAGCTCCTCGGCCAGAATGTCGAAAAAGACGGCGTCCTCGTAATCCATGATGGCCTCGTGGATGCCGCCCTCGGAGAAGGCCACGGAGGGCAAAACGACGCCGTCCTCGATGTCGTAAAGCTCCTGTGTCCCCTCCTGCTGGAGGCACTGGGCGAAGACAAGGCTCTCCACCCGGTCGTAGTCGGGGATCCGGTCGTCGCCCCGGGTGGAGTTCAGCACCCAGTTGCCGATGTACACCAGATCTAAAAGCCGCCGGAAGTCCTTTCCTGTAAGGTCAAAATGGATCATATCGCAACCCTCTCTGCTTGCCGCTTAAATCTTACACCCCTATTATAGCAAACTCCGCGAAAGAATTCTACAAGAAAACACTTGTTTTATTTCTCCGTTTAGAATATAGTAGTAGGGAACCTCTTTCTGTTTATTGATTATCCGTGTGATTTGGAGGAGCGGGCTATGGATCATAGACCCATTGGGGTGTTCGACTCGGGATTGGGGGGGCTTACGTGCGTGAAGCGCCTCCGGGAGCTGATGCCGGGGGAGGATATCATCTACCTGGGGGATACCGGGCGGGTGCCCTACGGCGGCAAGAGCCGGGAGACCATTCTGACTTACGCCAGACAGGATATCGCCTTTTTGCGGCGTTACGATATCAAGGCGGTGGTGGCCGCCTGCGGGACGGTGAGCACCAACGGCATCGAGGAGATCGCCGGGGACTACCCCATCCCCGTGTGCGGCGTGGCCGACGCGGCCGCCGGGGCGGCGGTGCGGAGGACCCGGAACGGGCGCATCGGCCTCATCGGCACCAAGGCGTCCATCCGCAGCACCGCCTACGACCGGAAAATTTTAGCGCTGATGCCCGGAGCGCGGATCGTCAAGCGGGCCTGCCCCCTGTTCGTCCCCATCGTGGAGGACGGGCGCATCGGGGACGGGGATCCGGTGCTGGAGCTGGTGGCCGGGGAGTACCTGGCGGACCTCCGGGAGGCCGGGGTGGACACGCTGATTTTGGGCTGTACCCACTACCCGCTGATTGCCGGCACCATCGGGCGCATCATGGGGCCGGACGTGGCCCTCATCGACTCCGGCGCGGAGATCGCGGCCCTGGTGAAAAGCCGCCTGGAGCGGGAGGACGCCCTGGCGGACCGGCAAAAGGGCGCCGTCAGCTATTTTGTCACCGACAGCGCCGAGGATTTCGCCCAGACGGCGTCGCTGTTTCTGGGCGTCCCCGTGGAGGGCTCCGTCAAACGGGTGACCCTGGGGGAAGCGGTGTGAGCGCCGCCAGGATCACGGTGGAGCTGCGGGACGGGGACGACCGGATCCGCCAGAGCTTTGACGGCACGGCGGAGACGGCGGAGGGCCGCCTGAGGCTCCGCTATGAGGAGACCGGGGAGAACGGCCTGGACGGCCAGGTGGAGATCTCCGCCGGGGACGGGGAGCTGGTCATAGAGCGCCGGGGGGCCGTCGCCATGAGGGAGCGGCTCCGGCCGGGGGTCCCCACGGTGTTCACCTACGCCACGCCCCACGGGGCGGCGGATATCCGGGTGGACACCCGGAAGCTGAGGCTGGAGATCCGAGAGACAAAGGGCCGCCTGTGGGCGGAATTTTACCAGCGCCTGGGCGGCGAGCCGGTGAGAAAGACGCTGGAGATCAAATATACCGTTACCAAAGAGGGAAAGGATTTTTGAGGATGAACCTGATAGACGAGGCAAAAAAGCAGATCGAAGAGCTTCTGAACGGGGCCTATGAGAGCGCCGCCCGGAAGGGGACGCTCCCCGCCGGCTGTGTCCTCCGGGGGACCGTGGAGATCCCCAAGGACGTGGTCTTTGGCGACTACGCCAGCTCCTCCGCCATGGCGGCGGCCAGAGAGATGCGCATGGCCCCCCGGAAGATCGCCGAGGCGCTGTGCGCGGAGCTGGACCTGACGGACACGTTTTTTGAGAGCGTCAGCATCGCCGGGGCGGGCTTTATCAACTTCCGCCTGGGCAGCCGCTGGTACGGCGACGTGATCCGCGCCGTGGAGGCCGAGGGGAAGCGCTACGGACAGTGCGACGTGGGCGGCGGCGAGAAGGTCATGGTGGAATTCGTGTCCGCCAACCCCACCGGCCCCATGCACATGGGCAACGCCCGGGGCGGCGTGCTGGGGGACACCCTGGCCAACGTCCTGAAGCTGGCGGGGTTTGACGTGTGGAAGGAGTTCTACGTCAACGACGCCGGCAACCAGGTCCACAAGTTCGCCGTGTCCATCTACGCCAGGGCCATGCAGGAGAAGCTGGGGGAGGACAATTTCCAGTTCCCCGAGGACGGCTACCACGGCGAGGACATCCGGGAGCTGGCCCGGGGGTTCCTTACGGAGCACCCCGCCTTCCCGGAGGGGAAGGACGAGAAAGCCTGGCAGGAGGAGATGGCATCCTTCGGCCTTGCCCGGAACATCCCCCGGATGAAGGCAGACCTTTTGAAATACGGCATCGAGTACGACCAGTGGTTTTTGGAGTCGGGCCTCCACGAGTCCGGCTATGTGGCCGAGACGGTGGAGCTGCTGACGAAGAACGGCTGGACCTACGAGAAGGAGGGGGCCCTGTGGCTCAGGACCGCCCAGCTTCTGCGGAAAAAGTACGTCTCCGAGGGCAAGACGCCGGAGGAGGCGGAGAAGCTGGACCTGAAGGACGACGTCCTCCGGCGGGCCAACGGCTTTTACACCTACTTTGCCGCCGACATCGCCTACCACCGCAATAAGATCGAAAAGCGGGGCTTTTCCAAGGTCATCAACGTCTGGGGCGCGGATCACCACGGCCATGTGGCCCGCCTGCAGGCCGCCGTGGACGGCCTGGGGCTGGAGGGATCGAAGCGCATCGTCATCGTCCTTATGCAATTGGTGAATCTTTTACAGGACGGCCAGCCCGTGCGCATGTCCAAGCGGACGGGCAAGGCCATCGCCCTCCACGATCTGCTGGACGAGATCAGCGTGGACGCGGCGCGGTACTATTTCAACAACCGGGCCGCCACCAGTCCCCTGGACTTCGACCTGGATCTGGCGGTGCGGCAGGACAGCGAGAACCCCGTCTACTACGTCCAGTACGCCCACGCCCGTATCTGCACGTTGGTGAGTCTCCTGGCCGGGGACGGCCATCCGGTGAAGCCGGCGGGGGCGCTGCGGTTCGAGCTTCTCACGGACGAGACGGAAAAGGCGCTGATCAAGCAGCTGTCCGCCTTCCCCGAGGAGATCAAGCTGGCGGCCAGGGACTACGACCCCAGCCGCGTGAACCGGTATCTGATGGAGCTGGCGGCCCGGTTCCACCGGTTCTATAACGCCTGCCGCATCCGGGGCGCGGAGGAGGAGCTGCTGGACGCCCGGCTGAAGCTGGCCGACACCGTGCGCGCCGTTCTGGAGGACGGCCTGGCGGTGCTGGGGGTCAGCGCGCCGGAGAAGATGTGACGGGGCGCGGCCTATGAGGATGTTATTTAAACAGCGCTTTTTCTCCTGGTTCGACAGCTACGACATCTACGACGAGGCCGGCGGGGTGCTCTACACCGTGAAGGGCCAGCTGAGCTGGGGCCACTGCCTGAAGATCTTCGACCAGTACGGCGCGGAGGTGGGGACGGTGAAGGAGCGGATCTTTACCCTGCTGCCCAAGTTTGAGATGTACATCGGCGAAACCTATGTGGGGTGCATCAACCGGGAATTCTCCTTCTTCCGGCCCCGGTACAACATCGACTGCCGGGACTGGCAGGTGGAGGGGGACTTCCTGGAGTGGGACTACACGGTGACGGACGGGAGAGGCGTGTGCGTGGCGGCGGTGTCCAAGGAGCTGCTGCACTGGACGGATACCTACGTCATCGACGTCCGGGATCCCCGGGACGCCCTTCAGGCGCTGATGCTGGTGCTGGCCATCGACGCGGAGAAGTGCTCCAGGAGCAATAACTGAAGATAGCCCCCAACGGAGACGTCGGGGGCTATCTTTATAAATTGTTGTTAATCGTTGCTTGGAGGTGTATTAGTACCCGCCCAGCGGTGGAGGAAGGTGACCAGCTCGCCGTTGGTGACGTTGCTGTAGGGGGAGAAGGTGGTCGGGGTGGTGCCGCGGGTGATGCCCTTTTCCGAGGCCCAGAGGATGGCGTCGGTGTAGAACTGGCCGGCGGGCACATCCCGGAAGGGGTTGAGCGTGCCGGCGGCGGGAAGGCCGGAGGCCCGGTGGAGGAAGGTGACCAGCTGGCCGCGGGTGACGGGCTCCTCCGGGGAGAAGAGGTCGGCACTGCCGTTGCCGCGTGTAATGCCCTTTTCATAGGCCCAGATTACCGCCTCCCGGTAGGGGACGCCGGCGGGCACGTCGGTGAAGGGGATCACCCCGGCGGAGGGCGCGGGCGAGCCGGCGGCCTTCCACAGATACTCCACCACCTGGGCGCGGGTGGAGGGGACGGAGGGGGCAAAGAAGCCGGAACCGGTCTCCACCAGCCCCTGCTCCAAGGCCCAGAGGACCGCGTCGTAATAGAATTCGCCGGCCTTGATGTCGTAGAAGGGGGGCGGCGTGGGCAGATCGAAGGTGAGCCTCACGTAGCCGTATTTTCCGTCGCCGTTTTTCACCGCCATCAGGGGGGAGACACCGCTGACGGCTCCGCCGGAGAAGTAGACCTCCGGGGCCGCCAGCCCCCGGCCGCTGACGGCCGGGAGGACGCCGCCCGCGGGGACGGCCTGGACGAACCAGACGTTTCCGGCGGAATCCGTAACCAGGGCCACGCCGCCGGTCATATGGCCGCCGGTGACCTTCCCCACGGCGCCGCCGGGGAGGCTCACGTCATAACGGACGTTGTTGACGCCCAGGTAGAAAAAGGCCCCGTCCTTTTCCGCGCCGGCAAATCCGTCGGCAAAGACGGTCAGGGCGTCGTAGTCAAAGGGGATGACCGTGGAGCCGGCGCGGTTCACGGCCCCGAACCGGCCCTGGGCGTTCCTCACCACCCACAGGTCGTTGGAGAAGAACACGCCCCGGGAGAGACAGCGGAAATCGGTGTAACGCGGCTCGATGACCCACCGGCCGGCGGTGTCCAGCATACCGTAGAGCTCCCGGACGGAGCCGTCGGGGGCCGTGTCCGGCCGCCCCGCGCAGAGAAGCCCGTCCACCGGCGGGTAGAGTACGTTGACGCGTGCGGCGTCCGAGCCGAACAGGGCGTTGTCCGAGGAGAGGGCGGCGTAATCGCGGGTCAGCGCGCCCTCCAGATCCATCTGGAAGTAGAGGCCGGGCGCGCCGGGGATGTCGCCGTAAAGCTCCATCATCACCTGCCCGTCCACACACAGGGGGGACAGGGATATCCACTGGACGGAGGAGGTGAGCCACCAGAAATTGAGTCCTGACGCGGTATCCGCCAACGCCCGGAGGGTGTCGGCCCGGGGCCGGATCTCCACGCCCTGGGCGGAAAAGACGCGTCCGCGCACCACAATGGCGCCGTCGTTGAAGCGGCAGGCGGCGTAGTCGCCGGGGACAAACCCGGCCGCCCGTTCAAAGACGGGATAGACGTGGCCGGCGGCGTCCCGGTACGTCAGACGCGCGGCCGCGCCCGTATCCCGCAGCAGGTAGAACACCAGCATGTCCTCCGCCGCCGCGCCGGGGGCGGCGGAGGGGTCGGGGAAGCGCTCTATCTTCCCCGCCAGGGCGCAGCCGTCGGAGAAGGGGCCGGCGTAGTCGTAGTCGAAGGGGACGACCGTCCCGCCGCGCTCGTCGATGTAGCCCCATTTGCCGCCCCGCTTTACGGCGGCCAGACCGCCGGAGAAGGGGGCCGCACCGTCAAACTGGGCCTCGATGGCCGTCTCGGCGGCGACGCCTCCGTTGTAGGACGCCCCGGCCGTTGGCGCGGGTATCGCCAGGAGCAGGAGAGCCGCCAGGAGGAGAGGCAAAAGTCTTCGTTTCATGGGAAAACCTCCTTGTGGGAGAATTCCCGTATATTTTACCTTTTTAAAGGACGTTTGGCAAGCTTTTTGCGAAAAATGGAGAAAAATGTCTCCCGCCGCCGGGGCAGGGGCCTTTGCCACGGTTTTTCTTGCAAAATGGGGAGGGATGGGGTACAATAGAGCGGAAGAAAAAACCCCGAGCTTCGGGATAAAAGCGAGGTATATCACATGAGTAAGCAGGGCATCGGCACCAAATGCGTCCAGGCGGGCTACACGCCGGGGAACGGCGAGCCCCGGCAGATCCCCATCATCCAGTCCACCACCTTCAAGTATGACACCAGCGAGCACATGGGCAAGCTCTTTGATCTGGAGGAGTCCGGCTATTTCTACACCCGCCTCCAGAACCCCACCAACGACATGGTGGCGGCCAAGATCGCGGCCCTGGAGGGCGGCACGGCGGCCATGCTCACCTCCTCCGGCCAGGCGGCCAACTTCTACGCCGTCTTCAACATCGCGACCTGCGGCGACCACGTGGTGGCCAGCTCCACCATCTACGGCGGCACCTATAACCTCTTCCACGTCACCATGCGGAAGATGGGCGTAGACTTCACCTTTGTCTCCCCGGACTGCACCCCGGAGGAGCTGGACGCCGCCTTCCGGCCCAATACCAAGGCCGTATTCGGCGAGACCATCGCCAACCCGGCCCTGACGGTGCTGGATATCGAGAAATTCGCCCGGGCCGCCCATGCCCACGGCGTTCCCCTCATCGTGGATAACACCTTCGCCACGCCGGTCAACTGCCAGCCCATCCGGTGGGGCGCGGATATCGTCACCCACTCCACCACCAAGTACATGGACGGCCACGGGGCGGCGGTGGGCGGCGCCATCGTGGACAGCGGCAGGTTCGACTGGTTTGCCCACGCGGACAAGTTCCCCGGCCTCACCACCCCCGACGACAGCTACCACGGCGTCACCTACGCGGAGAAGTTCGGCCTGGGCGGGGCCTTCATCACCAAGTGCACCGCCCAGCTGATGCGGGACTTCGGCTCCATCCAGTCCCCCCAGAACGCCTTCATCCTGAATCTGGGGCTGGAGAGCCTGCACGTCCGGATGCCCCGGCACTGCGAAAACGGTCTGGCCGTGGCGAAGTTCCTGAAGGACCACCCCAAGATCAGCTTCGTCATTTACCCCGGCCTGGAGGGGGACAAGTACCACGATCTGGCGGAAAAATACATGCCCAACGGCACCTGCGGCGTGGTCAGCTTCGGCTTTACGGGCGGCAGGAGCGCCGCCGAGGCGTTCATGAAGCACCTGCGGCTGGGCGCTATCGAGACCCATGTGGCCGACGCCCGCACCTGCTGCCTCCACCCGGCCAGCGCCACCCACCGGCAGATGAACGACCAGGAGCTGGCGGCCGCCGGCATTACCCCGGACCTTGTGCGCATGTCCTGCGGCCTGGAGGACGCCGCCGATCTGATCGCCGACATCGCCCAGGCGCTGGAGAAGGTGTGATCCGGACGCCGGAGACGGCGCGATCAAAAATGAATTATCGCCGCCCTTTTATCGAAAGGGCGGCGATAGCTTTCGGTTCAGCGCGCGTAAGAGGTGAGCTTTCCGGTGTCGAGCCGGGAGATGAGCTCCCCGTCGGGGGAGAAGGAGTAGCGGTATACCGTACAGGTGCCGCCGATGGAGAAGGCGTTGGTGGCGGGAGAGAAGAAGGAGCTGACGATGCTCTCCACCTCCCAGGTGAGCTCTCCGCCGGGGCCGGCGCCCAGCGCGCCGCCCAGGGAGCCGGGGACCTGGTAGAAGCTTCGCACCCGGCCCGTGTCGGGGTCGCAGATCATCAGCAGGGCCGTGTAATTGTCCCGGAGGACCGGCGTCAGCTCCTCGCTGGAAATTTCCATCGGGTCTTCCACGGTGTAAAAGATGTAGTCCAGCACCGAATCGATCTCGCCCCTGTTGAAGTGTTTACTGCCATTCGCCGGGGTGGCATAGGCGGAAATATACACCTGGCCGTTGTACTCCCGCAGGCCAGTGATGTAGTAGTTCTCCTCCTCGGAGCCGTAGGTCAGCTCGCCCATGGGTTCTCCCAAGGCGTCAAGGCGCAGGAGCGTTGCGTACGCGCCGTCAAGGGCGTTGTAGAGCCGGACCAGATATCCGTCCCCCAGTATGGCGGCGTCCTCCACGCCGTAGTTCCCCACCTCGACGCTGTGGGTGTAGGTGACCTGGCCGCCGCCGGTCAGGAGATTGAGGCACACGCACTTGAGGTCCCCCCGGCTTATGACGGCGAGGGAGCCGTCGTCACGCTCCAGCACCGCGGCGATGTACTCGTCCTTGAAGCCGCTGAATAGGACCTGGGTCCAGAGAACATTGCCGTCGTTGTCGATCATGGCGAGAGCCGCTCCGCAGGATTGCTCATCGTTGCGGCGGCCGTAGGCGATGACGCCGCCGGTGACCTCCGTCCAGCGGTGGATCTCAAACTGGGAGACGCCGGCGCTCCACAAAAGCGTGTCGCCGTCGTACTTGTCCAGCCAGCTGTGCTCGAGGCGGGGGAGCTCCGAGGTGCCGTCGGTGTATTCGTGGCGTGTCTCGTAGTGGATGCCGCTGTTGTAGAGATCCCTGCCCTCGGCCTGAAGCCGCTCCCACATAAGACGGGTCTCCTCCGGGGTGGGGACCTCCTGGGAGATGGCGTAGCCGTCCACGGTGTTCACAAAGCTGTTCTTCCCGATGACCTGGGCCGTTTTCAAGTCGGTGAAGGAGCCGGTGGTGATGTCCCGGTAGACGGCCTTGATCTCCGCCCGGGTCAGGCCCTCGGTGTCCAGATCGTATTCGTCAAAGAAATCCACGGCCCTGTTGTACTCCCTCACATCCGCCGCGTAGGCGGTCCCACAGATGAGCATCGCGCATATCACCGCCGCCGCGGCGGCCAGAGCCGGGAGCCGCCGGAGCCTCACGCGCCGCGATTTTTGGGCGCTGTCCGTGGGCAGAGCGCGGCTGGCCATCCGTTTGACCAGCCCCCGATCCGGCTTTTCGCCCTCGATGCCGTCCAGGAGCTGGGCTATCTCGGAGCTGTCCATCCTGTCAAATATATCGGTGAGTCTATTCAACATCATCGCCTCCAAATTTTTTTCTGAGCTTCTGTATCGCCCGGTGGGCGCGCACGTCCACGTTTGAGACGGTCAGCCCCAGGGCCGACGCTATGTCCGCCGAGGACTGGGCCAGGTAATATTTCCTGACAATGATCTCCCGGTCGGGGTCCTTCAGGGCCTTCACGGCCTCGATGAGCTCACGCCGCCGTTCCCGATCCTCAAAGTCGCCCTCCAGGGATGCGGCGTCGGCCAGCTCCACATCCTCAATAGACACGGTGGGCCGGCGGGCGCGGATCAGGTCGGCGGCGTTGTGCGCCGCCGTGGCGCACAGGTACGCCTTGACGCTGCCGCGATTGGGGTCAAGGGAGTCGAGGCCCGTGTAAAACTCGGCAAAGGTCTCCGCCGCGCAGTCCTCGACGTCGGCCTCCCCCAGCCCGACGGCGGCGAGCCTTCCCCGGATCAGCGTATACACGAGCCCGCCGTAGAGCCTGATCGCGGCCTCCATGCCGTCCTCCGGGTCGGTATGAAGTTTTTGGATGAGCTTTTCGTCCGTCATGCTGTCCTCCGTGCCCTTGAACCGGTTCACTCTATCATGCGTGAAACGGGCGGAAATCTTACAGGGTCACATCAGGAAATATACCGCCCCGGCTCGGACGTGTCAATAAAAACAGGGCCGGCGCGTCACCGACGCGCCGGTCTTCCGCTTATTTTTTTATTTTCGGCGCCAGCTTCAGGTAGCTTCGCTCCGCGGCGCGCAGGAGGTTATATCGGAGGGGGGAGGCGGTCAGGCACAGCTCCCCGGCCAGATGCACCAGATCTCCGCCGAACTGGCGCTTGAAGCGGTAGAGGCCGCAGCTGTCGTCCTCCCGCTCTAAAAAGCCCCGCAGATCGTAGATGTCGTCCCCCCGGGCGAGGGCGCGCCGGATGGCCTCCCAGTGGAGCAGGGGACAGGGCATGTCCTCCCGGTGCCGGTCGGCGCTGACCCCGTAGAGATACCACGTCCGTCCGCCGTAGTGGACGAAAAGCCCCGCCGCCGCGATCTCCCCGTCCACCTTGGCCTGGAGCAGGGATACGCGCTCAGGCCCCAAGGTGTCCCAGATCCGGGTGAAATATTCCGCCGGCCTGGGCAGAAAGCCGTCCCGCCGCGCGGTGACGGCCATGAGCCGGGAGAAACCGGCCAGATCCCCCCGGCCCCCCTCCTCGATCACCACGCCCCGGCGCTGGGCCAGGCGGATGTTGTAGCGGAGCTTTTTGTGAAAGCCGGCCAGCAGCTCCTCCTCCGTCTTCCCCCTGAGCTCCAGGCGGAACAGGGAGCGGGGCTGGACGGTGTCGTGTACGTCCCGGCAGGGCCGGCGGCGCCAGCCCAGGGCGTCGAAAAGAAACAGCGCGGCCGTGTCCTCCTCCGGGATGTCCGGCTCCGCGTGGAGGCCGGCGGCCCGGTATTTGCCGATGATCTCCCAAGCCCCGGCGGTCAGCTGGGCCAGGGTGTCCCGGTCGAGCCTTTCACAGACCGGCCCGCGGGGACAGTAGATGACGTTCCCGAAAAGGGGTACCCGCCGGATGAGCAGGCTCATGACGCCGGTGACGCGGCCGTCCGGGCCCTCCGCCAGGACCGTCTCGTTTTTCCACTCCCCCTTCACCCGGGCCCATTGGGGCGACTGCATAAAGGGCGCCCCCCGCAGGCCCTCCAAAAACGCCTCCGCCCGGGCAAGATCCCCGGCTCCCTCCGCGATCTTCAATCCGCCTCTCTCCTTTCATTGGACACGATAGTACCGCGCGGGGGAATAGAAACGGACAGGAAAGTGCATCAAAACGGATAAATTTGGGACTCTTTTAAGCAAACATCTATATACCTGACCCGCCGAAGTTCCGTTGGAACATACCCTCATAGGGATCCCTCTCGCTTCTCTATATTATAATATTATATGGTGACGCAGTATGAGGAATATTCCTCATACTGGCTAAACTAATTCTATGCGATAATAAAGCTGACGGGAGTCGAACCCGCGTCGCTCCACGCGGACCCTTTCCGGCGTTTTTTACCTTGTCGTCGTCGCCTTGCGTCAGCAAGGCTTCCTCCTTCGCGGCAAAAATCCCTCGAAAATTGCTCCGCGTGGAGTGCCTTGCAGTTTTCGGCGAGCTGATTTGCGTCAGGACGCGGAAAAAGCCACAGGGAATACTTGTGTATTGTCAAGGCTTTTGACAAAGTACTGGCGCAAATCAGCCGTCGAAAACCGGCGCGGGTTCGACTCCCGTCAGCTATAGAAAAAGTCAAGAGGGAACTGGCATGATCAGCTTTGAACCACTGAGAAAACTTCTGGCCGCGCGGGGGATCAGCACCTATTATCTGCGCAACAAGTGCGGACGGTATAACCTGGACAGTAAAACCATACAGCGGTTCATGCGCGACGAGTCGATTTCCACCTACACGCTGAACGCGCTGTGCCATATTTTGAAGTGCGACATTTCCGACATCATAAAATTTATCCCGGACGATGAAAACGGCCCGGAGGACTGACCGCCTGACATCAGGCGCGGTCCTCCGGGCTTGATAAGACAATGTGATGAGTCGAAAAAGGCAGTCGCGCCGCGCGGCGGGGGTGCCCTTAAAAGGGTGGGGAAAATAGCAGGGTTTGGGGAAGGCACTCCCCAACAAGATTCCCACGGGACAAAATGAGCGCAGAAGCGAATTTTGGCACCGTGGTAGAATCTTGCTCTAAGAAACTGACGCTTTCCCCGTCCTCGTTTCCCTTTGCTCCCTACACCACTGAAAAATGAAAAATTGCCAAACTCCCAGCAATTTTTCTTTTACCTCTGACACGGATGCGGCGGGCGTTTTGCCAAACGGGGAGAGAAATTTTCCTTTCGCATAAGGAACACCGGCGGGACGATTTTAGCTACCGCAGAAACAAAAAAAGCAGCAAATCTTTTTGAAAGACTTACTGCTTCATGATATGGGGCGCTCTTTTTCAGACTTGTCGGAGAGGAATAGCTCGCACAGCGAGGTGTTTCTCTCCGGCAAGTACACAGAGGGGTAGCTGGCTCTGCCAGCGCAGGGGAGCTGTAGGCTCCCCTGTCAAAAAAGAAAAGCAGGAAACCGTTTGTGATTTCCTGCTCCCTTATGATGCCGGTAGGTGGCTGATATTAAGTTGTATTTCTGTTCTTCAATCAATTATTCATAGGAGTAATGTTGACCATCATAGTTTCCGTTCTCTCTATAACACAAACCAATTCGATGATTGCTTATGAGAACCACCAGCCAAAAAGCGGCGACAGTGGTATCATAAAGACCGAAAAAATCATGGATGAGACGGAGATAAGAGTGGCCCGCTGAGCGGATGGGAATCGGTCATTCAGTTTCTTGTCGCTGACCAACTCAAGGCTATCGTCCAGAAGTCCTGCCAGCAGGCCGGAAACCATTAGCACCGGCAGACACGTCCCCCGCGCCGCCAAGGCACAGAGCAAAACACCACCTCCGGTAAAAACCACTGCTTTTGGATAGGACAGGCGATCAAGCCTGCCAGTTAGCAGTCCAGCAAGACCGCCACCTAAACCCAAGGCGAACAGTGCTGGCCCCAGCAGCGCGGGAATCGTCACCGCAGCTTCTACCTTCTCTTGCAGGTAAAAACCCGTCAATGTTGCACATACCCCTACCAGAGCGTTGAGCACCATGATTTGGACAGCCACGCCGTCTGATCTAAGGAGATTCCAAGCTTCTCGGACTGTCTCCGCTAATGCAGCGGGTAACGTCCGCAGCGTTATTCCGGGGGCATCCCGTTTCGGTTCGGTTATTGTCAGCGCAGCCACCAAACCGATGAGGGTGATTCCCGTATCCAACAGGTACGCCATCCGCCAACCCAAGAACACCGTAGCCCCCGCCAACAGCATAGCACCACCACTACTAAAGCGGTAAACTCCGTGTTGCAGTGAGGAAAATTTCAGATAGTCTGCCCCTTGTCCCGCTTGTAACATAGATTCATAGGTAATAGCCTCCCGTGTACCGGATTCCAAGTTGTACCCAAGGGCGGAAATAGCCAGAGACAGACATACGCCGACCATTCCTTGAGAGACCACGATTAGCAGAGTGGAGAGTACAAACATCACATGACTTGCCGTCAGTGTCCACTTACGCCCTAGAACGTCCGCCAGAAGTCCCGAAGGTAATTCACAGCACAGACTTACGACGTGGAACACTGCCTCCGCAAAACCAATCTCCACCAAGGAGAACCCCCGCAGAGCCAGCAACAGAACCCACACGCTTCCTGCCGGACGGAAGCCTACTGACCATTCCAAGATTAGAAGAACCAGCTTTTGCTTGGAAATAGAAAACTGTTTTATATTTTTGAGCATAAAAAATGCGCCATCCTTTCTTTTTCATCATAAGAATTAAGAAAAGGATCGGCGCGACCAATTACTGTGACCCGTAGTCACCTAAAAAAGGGCGCACTGATCCTGTGGATGGCCATATCGTAGCCAAGAAAATGCAGGATTAAGCCTTTCTGCAACCACCGCATCGTTGCACCCTCCCTTCATGAGATGCAAAAACTATAACATGAGCGGAGATAGAATGTCAAGAGGTTTTCCCGAAAAACCAAAGGCTTTCTGTTTCTTGATTGACTCTTCCATAAAAATCTATACCATTCATAATCACTAATTTCGATTTACCCTCAACGGAGCGAATCTTTTATGTTTGCCTTGCTCGGAATAGCGCGGGCAACTGTCTGTATTTGTTTTACCTGTTCTGCTTCTTTACCGTATATGAGCATTCGCGCCGGGATTGTCGTTGCCGTAGCCCTCAAGCAGGTTGATGACACCCCAAATGCCGAGGCCCGCCCCCAGGCCCTCCGCCAGCTTCCGGGCGATGCCCTCGGTGTTGTTGGTGGCGGAGAAATAGGCAACCAGAATCTTTTTGCCGCCCTCCGGGGCCTCGCTGGGCTCAGAGGGGGCGCTGTCTGTCGGCTCGCTGGGCGCGTCAGTTTCATTGTTCGTATCGGCGGTGGCCTCAGCTTCCGTGCCGTTCTGGGGCGGTTCGGCGCTGCCCGCCGAGTTGGCTTCATTGCCACAGGCCGCCAGGGACAGGACCATCATGGCCGCCAGCAGAATTGCCATGAGCTTTTTCATGTTTATTTCAGGCCTCCGTATTGCGCATCGTCCACCGGCTCCAGCCACTCGTTGGAGGCGTTTTCTCCCGGAACCTCAATAGCGAGGTGGGAAAACCAGCTGTCCGGCGCGGCACCGTGCCAGTGCTTGACGCCGGCGGGAATGTTTACGCAGTCGCCGGGGCGCATCTCCACGGCTTCTTTGCCCCATTCCTGATAATAACCACGTCCGCCGACACAGATGAGGATTTGCCCGCCGCCCTTATCGGCGTTGTGAACGTGCCAGTTATTCCGGCACCCCGGCTCAAAGGTCACGTTGAAGATACCCACCTGCTCGCGGGAGACCGGGGCAAGCCAGCTCTGTCCGCTGAAATACTGCTTGAAGCCGTCGTTGGGCGCGCCTATGGGGAAAAGGATGGTGTTTTGATACCTGTCCTTCTCCGTCAGCTCCGGCTCCTGCTCGTTCCAAACGTCTTTGGCAAGCCGGAACACCGCCCACGCTTTGGGCCAGCCCACGTAGAAGCCCACATGGGTCACAATGGCGGCGATCTCCGCCCTCGTCACGCCGTGGGCCTTGGCGTTTTCCAGGTGGTAGATGAGGGACGAATCCGTGATGCCCGACGACATCAGCGCAACGACGGTGATGACGCACCGGGTTTTGAGGTCGATGTCCCGGTTGTTCCAGTTCTCGCCAAAGAGAACGTCGTCGTTGAAGTGGGCGAAATCCGGCGCAAAATTGCCAAGCTGATTTCTTCCGGCGGTTTGTGTGATTTTTTCCATTTTGAACTTCCTCCTATAGAAAAATGATTTTTAGACTACATTTCCGGCTTTTTGTTTGCCGTTCTGCGCCATCACGCCAACGAGGGTGTGGGGCACATACAATTCTTCCAGATAGTCGATTTCCTCCGGGGTCAGCTCCAAATCCACGGCTTTGGCCGCCCCGTCCACATGGGAGAGCTTCGTCGCGCCGACAACGGGGGCGGTCACTTTCGTGAGCAGCCACGCCAGAGAGATTTCCGTCATGGAGACGCCGCGCTTGTCGGCCAGCTCCGCCACACGAGAGATGATTCTGCCGTCCGCTTCGGCGGTGGCATCGTACTTGAATTTGGCGTAGGCGTCCTCTTCCAGCCGTTTTGAGGTCTCACCGGGACGCTTACTGAGCCGCCCGCCCGCCAGGGCGCTGTACGGCGTCATGGCGATGTGCTGATCGGCACAGAAGGGAGCCATTTCCCGCTCCTCCTCCCGGGCAATCAGGTTATAATGTCCCTGGATGGACACGAACTCCGTAAGGCCGTGTTCGCGGGCGTAGAAATTGGCTTTTGCCAGCTGCCACGCGAAGCAGTTGGAGATGCCGATGTACCGGGCCTTGCCGGATTTCACCGCGTTATCCAGCCCCTCCATAATCTCCTCCATGGGCGTGTGGTAGTCCCACATGTGATAGATGTAGAGATCCACATAGTCCAGGCCCAGGTTGCGTAGGCTTTGATTCAGGTAATTTTCAATGTGCTTCTGCCCGCTGACGCCGGCGTCGATCTCCTCCTGGGTCCGGGGCGTGAACTTGGTGGCGATGACAAAATCGTCCCGCTTGGTGAAATCCCGAAGCGCCTTGCCCACATACTGCTCACTGGTGCCGTTTTGGTAGGCAATGGCGGTATCGTAGAAGTTGATCCCTAAATCCAATCCGTGCTTGATGATCTTGCGGGTCTGCGTTTCACTCACTGTCCAGCTGTGCTGGCCCGTGGCGGCGTTGCCGAAGCCCATACAGCCCATGCAGATACGGGAGACGGTCAGATCGGATTTTCCGAGTTTCGTGTATTTCATCTTTTATTCTCCTAACAGCGTTCTCGCGCAGTTGCAGACGATCTCATAGATGGACATAAACACGTAGTTGACCCCTGCCTGCTCCATGGCCGCCCGCTGCTTTTCGGTCACGAAGGTGTAGGGATAGATCCCGAACATGAACGGGAAAAAGGTGTAGAGGAACCGCTGCTTTTCCGCGATCGGCATCTCCGGGAAATACTTCTCTAAACAGCGCATGACCGTTTTTAAGGAGTTGCCGTAGGCGACCTTGAATTCCACAAGCCGCTCCGGGCGGCTGCCGGTCTCCATATCGTAATGGTTCATGGACATGATCTTGAGAAGCTGAGCGCGCTTTTCAAGGGAATGTGCCAATTTGTCCGCAAATCCGTCCTTGGTAAGCGCGGCGTTCTCCGCCATGATTTGGTTCAAATCCGCGATCCACAGCTCGTTTTCCCGTTGCAGGAGCGCCAGGAAAATCTCTTCCTTCGTCTGAAAGTAGTTGTAAATCGAGGTCCGGGTAAAGCTGGTGGCCTCTCCAATATCCTTCAGGGTGATTTCTTTAAAACTTTTCGTCTTATACAATTCCTCACAGGCGTTGATGATCTCCTCCCGGCGGGCCTGGGTCAGCTCCGGCGATCCCTTTGGCATTTTGATTTCCCCCTTTTCAGTTATACAATGATGTTCACGATGATCCCGGACATGAGCGAGAACACCATGACGAACAGCAGGTACAGCAAAAATCTTCTAAATCCCAGCACGATTTTCAGGGCCCCCAGGTTCGTGATCTTCGTGGCGGGTCCGGTGAGCATGAAGGACGCCGCGCTCCCCATGCTCATGCCCTCATAGAGCCATTCCCGTCCAGCGCGTCCACCACCGACTTTCCCGCCTCGGCCATGGATTCCAGGAACGGGTCCTGCGGGGCGCTTCACATACTGCCGCCCCGTCCCGCCGTGTGGATGTTTGTCTTTCCCTTCGCGGAGGCGATGCCGATGGAGATGTTTTTGATGGCGCCGCCGAAGCCCGCCATAGCGTGTCCCTTGAAATGGGAGAGGGCCACAAAATAGTCATAGTTTGCGAAGCTCGCGCCCACATAGTTTTCCGTGAGATTCTTGCCGCCTGTCACGGGGAGCGTCATGGAGCCCGATTCATCCATGATGTCCACATCGGCAATATCCGTGTAGCCGTGGTCCCGGGCCAGCTCGTAGTGCATGGCCGTGTTGGAACGGGAGCCGCCGTAGGCCGTATTGCATTCCACGATGGTGGCGGCCAGGGACCGCACCAGATCGCCGATCAAGTCGGCGCGGAGGTAGTTGCTGCCCGGCTCGCCAGTGCTGAGCTTCACCGCAATCTTCCCCTCCGGCGACGCCCCCAGCGCCTCATAAATCGCCATGAGCCCCTCCGCGCTAATGTCCGTTGTCATAAAAACCGCGGGGACTTCCGATGGGTCAACCGGGGTTGGATTCTCCTGGCCTTCGCCCGTTCCGCCGCCGTCCGCCTCCGCTGCTTTGTCCTCCGTTTCAGAGGAGCCGGGATTCCACGTCCCGGGTTCGCTTTCTCCTTTGTCGTCAGACGCCTGTCCACATCCGGCGAGAAGCGCGGCGGTCATTGCGAGAACGAGTATCAGGCCAATGATCTTTTCGGTTCTCTCATTTTTCCTCCGGCTTCTTCCCTTTGAGGGAAAGGCACTTACAAATCACATCGCCGGTTCTGAGATACTGATAGGTGGGGAACTCAAACAGAACCGGCTTCAAGCTGTCATAATCGACCTTACCTTTTTCATTTAGATGCTCCTCCGCCACATAGGTGTTGTCGATGGTGCAGATGAAGCTCTCAAAATTCGGAGTGTTGTAGACATCCTGGACTGTGCACTCCATCGTTAGGGGAGATTTGCGGATAACCGGCGTACCGGCATCCCCCAGATCATAGGTAAACACTTCGGACTTATCCGCCCTCGCCCCGCTGACCGACCCCACATAATCTGTTTCCGGCAGCATAGCCTCGTCCACAAGGTTGATTGACAGCTTTCCCGTCGCCTTGATGCACCCATTGATAAAGTGCGGCGCGGCGAGACTGACCAGTACCCGGTCATGACCAATGATCCCAATATGCGCCACCAACGTCCACGTGGGCTTCTCCCCATTCATCGCCCCGATCACCGTCACCGGCGTAGGATAAAGCGCCAGCAGCGACCCAACATTTTTCTTCATAAAGCAAGCCTCCTGACCCAAAAAGATATTCTGACGCCGTGTCAGCGTAGTTAGTATAGCACCATTCTGACATGGTGTCAATATGTATCCAAAAAATATAATGATATATTTAAAAGTTTCATTTCAAGGCGTGGAAAAGGGGATTATGCTATTCGATACGACTTACCTCTCAGTCAAAACCCCTTTTATTCGTTTTTAGGCTTCTTCCTATACAATAGTCATAAAGGCACAAAAAAGGCGCAGCCGGCCATCCAACTGCGTCTTTTTTACTATGCCGTACCGTCTTACCCCCGGTTCACTTTGTTTCCCTATCGCAACGGTCCCTCCAGGCGGCCCCTACAAGGTTGAGGGAAAGCCATTCAGGAATTCGAAACGCGGGCCGGCCGGCGTCGTCGCGGAACCGGCGATGGCTCGCCCTCCAAGTATTCGGGCTCACTCGCCAGGTTCGCTCCTCCTTTCCCCATCGGGCAACGGCCCGATGGGGGCCCCAATACGGCCCGTACGGAAGGGAAGTCGGAGGTGCGGCGTGTGGGCCGATGTGGTCATCGGCCCCTACGGGTACATCTTCTGGACCACAAGATCATAACCGCAGCAGCGCGGGTGAAATAGGAGCTGTGGCTTTAATAATAGAGCTGTGAGCGGCTAAGCGGGTTAGGCGCAGAGACGATTCGTTGATGCTCAGCGCGGATATGAGTGGGGCGGGGTTGCGATCCCTGCCCTGTTGTTTTTCTCTTCTTTGAAGCTTTCTTCTCTTTTGTCAACACAAAAGAGAAGAAAGCGTATTTTCTCCGCCCTTGGAAGGGCGAAATCCTTACAACCCCCCGCCGGGGTAGGGCGGACAACCTTATTCCCCACCCGCGCGGTTATCCGATCTCCTGCCACCACCGGGAGAAGGAGAAGGGGGCGTTTTGCCAGTTGACTGTCTCGCCCGGGCGCGGGGTCAGGGCGGTGAGGCCCGTCTCTTCGGCCCGGAGGACGAAGCGCTGAACGGGGTCGTCCCAGCTGTGGCCGGAGAGGACGAAAGCGCCCCAATGGATAGGGATAGCGGCCTTTGCGCCCAGGGTCAGGGCGGCGTCCACGGCCTCCTCCGGAAACATGTGGACCTGGGCCCAGTCTGTGCTGTACTGGCCGCAGTCCAGAAGCGCCAGATCGAAATCGCCGAAGCGGTTATGGATCTCCTCAAAGTGGCTGCCCATGCCGGTGTCGCCGCTGACAAAGACCTTGTGGGCATCGTTTGTCAGCACCCAGGAGGCCCAGAGGGTGCGGTTCTTGTCCGTAATGTTCCGCCCGGAGTAGTGGCGGGCGGGCGCACAGGTGACGGTGAGGGAGCCGGCCTCCGTCTCCTCCCACCAGCCCAGGGCTGTGATCTTGTCCCCGGCCACGCCCCAGCGGCGCAGATCGTTCTCGATGCCGAAGGGGACGATGTAGCGCTCCACCTTGCCGTCGATGGCCTGAATGGTGTCCATATCCAGGTGGTCGTAGTGGTCGTGGGTGATGATTACCAGGTCGATGGCCGGCAGCTCCTCCGCCGTCAGAGCGGGAGGCGCGAAGCGGCGCGGGCCGGCGAAGGACACCGGGGAGACCCTCTCCGACAGCACCGGGTCAAAGAGGATGTTGAGGCCGCTCATCTGCAAAAGGACGGTGGAGTGCCCCAGCCAGGTGACGGTCAGGTCGTCCTCCCCCGGTTCGTCCAGGAGGGCGGGGGCGGCGGTGGGAAGCGGCTCCGCCGGGGCGGTTCTCTTGCCTGTGGAGCGGCCGGCATAGGGGTCGGCCTCCCGGGTGCGCAGGGCGGTGATCTCCTGGTTGAAGAACCGGTTGCCCTCGTAGTTGATGGAGCGGGCGGTATAGATGTTCCTGTCGGGACGGCTGATATGCGCGCTGAAGGGCGGGTAAAGGGCGATGAAAA
This sequence comes from uncultured Oscillospiraceae bacterium, assembly GCA_947631845.1. Lineage (GTDB taxonomy): Bacteria > Bacillota > Clostridia > Oscillospirales > Oscillospiraceae > RUG626. Next base: position 23,444 of record CANRMY010000023.1, read on the forward strand.
GGGCCAGAGCGGCCGCCGCCAGCGCCACGATCAGCACTATCCGGCCCGCGATCCTGGCTCCCTTGTGGTTTTTGAAGAAGCTTTTTATGGCTTTCATCCCATCACGTCCTTTCCGGAAACCATTATACGACGGGACGGGGGAAAACGCAAGACGCAAAGGGGCGGATAAGCTTAACGCCGCCCTACGTCCAGGATGTCCCGTGTCGCGATTTTGGCATTTGTCAAAAGCAGGACGCCGGAGGCGGGGTGGCTGGCGATATACTCCCCCTGGGTGACCCGGTAGCGGCCCAGCTCCGTGCCGTCCTCGGTCTTCTGGCAGTCGAACCAGGTGACGGTGACGCTGTCGCCCCGGCGGAGGGCGCGGAGCCGCCGGTCCAGCAGCTCCGCCCTGTCGGCGGGGATCTCCGGGCGGGGGACGAAGCGCGGCTCTCTGGCCGCCAGGGAGTCGTCCAAGCCCCGGAGGGCGGAGAAGGGCGCGAAGATCTTGGCCCTGTCGGCCCGGGCCATTTTGGGATAGCGGCTGTCCCGCCGGGCGTTGATGATGTCCTGATAACCGTTCATTTTCTGTGACCTCCGATCTGGCCGTTCCGCTCTCTGGCGGTGGCCCCATCCAAAAAATCGTGCCCCTTCAGAAGGGCGTTTTTACCGTATTTCCGGTGTACGTCCAGCACGGCCCGCTGGAGGGCGCTCTCCCGGCGCTCCCGCTCCCAGTCGGAGAACAGATCCGTCTGCTCCGCCCGGCAGGCCCCGTCGGAGAGGCGTATGGCGGTGAGATTCAGCCGCCGTACCGTCAGTTCCCGGTTAACGATCCGGTCAAAAAGCGTCAGCGCGGCCCCGGCCACCCGGGACAGCGCGTCGGTGGGCGCGCCCAGCGCCTGGGTGCCGTGGGCGGAGACGGGGACGCGCCGCCCGTAATGGTCGGCCCTTGTGGCACCGTCCCAGCCGGTATTTTCCCGGTCGTAGCCCACATGGAGCACCACCGCCTCCGCCACAAGCTCCCGGGCGGTCAGATCCAACGCCAGCTCCTCGGCCATCTCCCGGAGGACGATCCGGGCCTCGTCAAACCGGTAGGGCCGGGAGAGCACCTGCCCGGTACTGCGGGAACAGTCCGTGGGCCGGTATGCCTTGATGTCCGCCATGGTACAGCTCTCCTCGCCCCAGGCGTGGTCGATGAGGATCTCCGCGTCCACCCCGAAGACGCGGTAGAGAACGGCCTCGTCCCGGAGGCTCAGACGGGCCAGATCGCCCATGGTGAAGACCCCCAGGGCCGCCAGTCTGGCGGAGATGCCCCCGGCCACCTGCCAGAAGTCGGTGATGGGCCGGTGATCCCACAAGAGCCGCCGGTAGCTCTGCTCGTCCAGCTCCGCGAGGCGTACCCCATCCCGGTCGGGCTCCGCCCTCTTGGCCACGATGTCCATGGCGATCTTGGCCAGGTACAGGTTTGTCCCCAGCCCCGCCGTGGCGGTGATGCCCGTCTGGCGCAGCACGTCCCGGATCATGGTGACGGCCAGCTGGCGGGTCGTCAGCTTCAGGGGCCTTGTGTACCTGGACGCGTCGATAAACACCTCGTCGATGGAATAGATGTGAATATCCTCCGGGGAGACGTATTTCAGATAGATGCCGTAGATCTTCGCCGATGTCTCCACGTAGAGGCCCATCCGGGGCCGCGCCACCAGAAAGTCCACGTCCCGCCCCGTGCGGGCCTTCACCTCCCGGAGCTTCTCGTAGACCTCGAAAAGCCGGGGCCGGCCGGGGACCCCCAGGGCCTTCAGCGCCGGGGACACCGCCAGACAGATGGTCTTGTCCGTCCGCTCCTCGTCCGCCACCACCAGCCGCGCCGTCAGGGGATCCAGCCCCCGGGCCGCGCACTCCACCGAGGCGTAGAAGGATTTCAAATCGATGCAGATGAACACGGCCCGTCCCTTCCCCCCGAGGAGCGCCGCCGGACACGCGAAAAAAGAACGCGCGGCGGGGCAAATTCCCTCTTGACAGAGTGGGAAGTACGATGTATAATATGGCAAACGAACTTCCCAACCACAAGCCCATTATAGGCGCTTTGACTTCGCTTGTCAAGGGGTAAAGTGAAAGAATTGAGAAGTAAAATTGCCCAAAGGGGGCGGTGACTTGAAATTCGGAGAAAAAATAAGAGCCCTGCGGACGCAGAAGAAGATCTCCCAGGAGCAGGCGGCCAGGGCGGCGGGCATCTCCCGCAGGGCCTACGGCTCCTACGAGCAGGACGGGATCTACCCCCGCAACCGGGAGATCTACGCGCGGCTGGCGGCGCTTTTTGAGTGCGACGTCAACTATCTTCTGACCGAGGACGAGGATTTTGTCGCCCAGGCGGGGGAGAAGTACGGCCCCCGGGGGCGCGCCCAGGCCCAGCGGCTGGTCTCCGAGGCCACGGCGCTCTTTGCCGGCGGGGAGCTGGCGGACGAGGACAAGGACGAGATGCTCCGGGCCATCCAGGAGGCGTACTGGATCGCCAAGGAGCGCAACAGAAAGTATACGGGGAAATGATATGACGGACAAGGTGGAGATCGCCAGGCGCGCCGACGCGCTGGTACGTTTTTCCGGTGAGCGGGATCCCCGGCGGCTGGCCCGGGAGCTGGGGGTGGAGATCCTGTCCCGGCCTTTTGCCGCCCAGAAGGGGGCCTACACCGTCATCATGCGGGTGCCGTTCATCTTCCTGAAGGACGATCTGGAGCCGGCCATGGAGCGGATCGTCCTGGCCCACGAGCTGGGGCATCACATCCTGCACCGGACCCGGGCCGAGGAGCGGGGCGGGTTCCGGGAGTTCGACCTCTTCGACGCGAACGCCAACCGGCTGGAGCGGGAGGCCAACCTATTCGCCGCCCAGCTTCTTTTGGAGGACGGGCCTTTTCTGGAGTACGCCCGGCGGGGGTGGGACACGAAGACCGTGGCCGCCGCCCTGGAGACAGACGTGAATCTGGCGGCGCTGAAGGCGGATATCCTCATCGCCCGGGGGTATACCCTCCGGCCTCAGCCCCACCAGGAGCGGTTTCTGTCGGCGTAGGGGCCGCGCCCCGACGGGGGGCGCCGCCCGGTCCGGGCGGCAGGGGGTTTCCGCCCTTAAACGGGCGGGGAAAATACGCTTTCTTCTCTTTTGTGCTGACAAAAGAGAAGAAAGCTTCAAAGAAGAGAAAAGCAGCTTTTGGGCCCGGTGGTGAACCGGGCCCAAGCTTTATTTCGGCGGAACGGCTGCCGCGGCAACAGTCGATACCCATGGTCCCATTCATATTCGCGCGGGGCGTCGTCGAATTGAGATGCGTCTAACCCGCTTAGCCGCTCACAGCTCTATCCACGAGGTGCGAAGTCCTCTTTCGGGCCGCGCTGGTGCGATTGTGTTCGTGTGGTGTTTGAAGACGTCGTTTCTGTTTCCGTACGGGCCGCATTGGGGCCCCCATCGGGCCGTGCCCGATGGGGAAAGGAGGAGCGAACCGTGCGAGTGAGCCCGAATACTTGGAGGGCGAGCCATCGCCGGTTCCGCGACGACGTCGGCCGGCCCGCGTTTCGAATTCCCGAATGGCTTTCCCTCAACCTTGTAGGGGCCGCCTCTCCAGGCGGCCCGCTTTTTCCAATGGCGGCGGAGCCGCAACCTTTTTGAACGACGGCGCGTAAGAAATTCGTCGTGCGTCGGGCCGCCAAGAGAGGCGGCCCCTACGGCGTATAACGAAAGACCGATGGTGAACGGTGGACGGGCGGCCGGGGACGGCCGCCCCTACGGCGTTGTACGATAAAAATACGAAAATCGACACGCGGGCCGGCCGGTGTCCGGCCCGTACGGACGCATTTTACAAAATGCACCGGAAATTCGACGGGCCGCCCGGGAGGGCGGCCCCTACAATTTCTAAAATAGATTTCCAGGAATTCGTGGGCCGCCGAGGGCGGCGGCCCGTACGGCGTTGTGATTAATGCATCGGAAAGTCGATACACGGGCCAGCCAGGTGTCCGGCCCGTACGGGGTGCGTTGAATGAAATGCGGCCCGTACGGGGACAGAAACGACGTCTTCGAACACCACACGAACACGGCCGCACCAGCGCAGCGTGAAAGAGGACATCACGCCTCGTGGATAGAGCGGTGAGCGGCTAAGCGGGTTAGACGCATCTCAATTCGACGACGCTCCCGCGCGGATATGAGTGGGGCCATAGCCTCCACCCACCACCGCGGCAGCCGTCCCGCCGTAACAAAGCTTGGGCCCGGTTTACCACCAGGCCCAAAAGTTGTTTTTCTCTTCTTTGTTGCTTTCTTCTCTTTTGTCAACACAAAAGAGAAGAAAGCAAGTTCCCTCCGCCTATAAGGCGGACAACCTTATTCCCCCCGCCGGGGTGAGGCGGACACCTTATTTCCCCACGCAAAAGCGGGAAAAAATCCGCTCGGTCACGTCGGCGGAGAGGGTGCGGCCGGTGAGCCGCCCCAGGGCGTTCAGGGCCGCCTCAATCTCCGTCAGGACGGCGTCGGGGGTGACGCCGGTCTCGATGGCGGCTTTGGCCGCGCGGACGCCGTCCAGGGCGGCGGCCACCTCCCCGGCCTGGCGGGCGTTGGTCAAAAGCTCCCCGGCGGGCGCGTCCGGCGCGTCGGGGAGGAGCTCAGCCAGGATTTGGGAGAGGGCCGGCAGGCCCGCGCCGGTTTTGGCGCAGACCGGGAGGCGCGGAAGCCCCTCCGGCAGGGCCGAGGGATCCAGCTGTTGGGGCAGGTCGGCTTTGTTGAGGATCAGCACCGTGGGCGCGGTTTCAGCGGCCTTTTGGATGACCGCCCGGTCCTCCTCCGACAGAGGCCGGGAGCCGTCCAGCACCGCCAGGATCACCTGGGCCGACGCCATAGCGGCGAAGCTGCGCTCCACGCCGATCCGCTCCACCTCGTCGGCGGCGCCCCGGATGCCGGCGGTGTCGATGAGCCGCAGTTTTCTGTTTCCCAGGACGCAGGTGTCCTCCACCGTGTCCCGGGTGGTGCCGGGGATGTCGGTGACGATGGCCCGGTCAAACCCCAGAAGGGCATTCAGAAGGGAGGACTTGCCCACGTTGGGCCTGCCCACAAGGACGCAGCGCACACCCTCCCGCAGAACGCGGCCCCGGTCGAAGGTGTCCAGCAGGGCGGCGAGGGTGCTCTCCGCGCCGGTCAGGGTGTCCAGATATTTTGCCGCCTCAAAGTCCTCGATGTCCTCGTCGGGCCAGTCCACCACCGCGTGGAAGTGGGCCGTCATATCCAGCAGGGCGGAATAGACGGGCTCCGCCCGGCGCTTGACCGCCCCGCCCAGCTGTCCGGCGGCGTTCTCCACCGCCGCCACGGTGTCGGCGTCGATGAGGTCGATGACCGCCTCCGCCTCCGTCAAGTCCAGCTTGCCGGCCAAAAAGGCCCGCCTGGTGAACTCACCCGGCAATGCCTGCCGGGCACCGGCGCGGAATAACGCGGTCAGGATCGCGCCCAGGGCGGCGGGGGAGCCGTGGCACTGCAGCTCCGCCGTGTCCTCGCCGGTATAGCTGTGGGGCGCCCGGGAGACGGTACACAGGCACATATCCAAAAGCGCGCCGTTCTGGCCGTATACCCCGCCGTAAACCAGCCTGCGGGAGGGCGTATCCGCCATTTTCCGGCCGGATCCGGCCCGAAAAACGCTGTCAACGCACGCGACTGCCCCCTCGCCGGACAGGCGGATGACACCGATGGCGGAGCGGACGTTTCCGGTGGCCACGGCGGCGATCAGGTCAGACATGGATCTCCTCCAGCTCCTGAAGCCACGCCCTGGCCGCCGCGTCCGAGGGCATACGCCAGTCCCCCCGGGGGCTGAGGGCCACAGAGCCCACCTTGGGGCCGTCGGGCAGGCAGGAGCGCTTGAACTGCTGGGCGAAGAAGCGGCGGACGAAGGTGCGCAGCCACTTCAAGATCGCCGCGTCGTCATAGGCCCCCGCGAAGGCGTATTTGGCCAGACGGAAGATCTTGGCCGGCCCCATGCCCCAGCGGACAAAGTAGTAGAGGAAGAAGTCGTGAAGCTCGTAGGGCCCCACCAGATCCTCGGTTTTCTGGCTGATCTCCCCGTTCTCCGCCGGCAGGAGCTCCGGGGACACGGGGGTGGCCAGGATGTCGTTCAGAACGCCCGAAAGCGCGGCGTCCCCACAGGTGTCGGCGTACCAGCCCACCACATAGCGCACCAGGGTCTTGGGTACCCCGGCGTTGACGCCGTACATGCTCATGTGGTCGCCGTTGTAGGTGGCCCAGCCCAGGGCCAGCTCGCTGAGATCCCCGGTGCCCACCACCAGGCCGTTTATGCTGTTGGCGATATCCATCAGCACCTGGGTCCGCTCCCGGGCCTGGGCGTTTTCGTAGGTGACGGAGCGGTCGGACTCGTCGTGGCCAATGTCCGCGAAGTGCTGACGGACGGAGGCCGTGATGTCCACCACCCGCAGCTGCGCCCCCAGCCGCTCCGCCAGGAGCATGGCGTTGGACTTGGTGCGCTGTGTGGTGCCGAAGCAGGGCATGGTGACGGCCACGAGGGCCTCGCGCGGAAGGCCCAGCTCCCGGGCGGCCATGGCGGAGACAAGCATCGCCAGGGTGGAATCCAGCCCGCCGGACACGCCCACCACTAATTTTTGGGAGCCCGTGTGCTCCAGCCGCTTTTTCAGGCCCTGGGTCTGGATGGCGAAGATCTCCCGGCACCGCTCCTCCCGCTGATCCTTCTCCGAGGGGACGAAGGGGTTCCGGACCACGGGCCGGGTGAGGGCCGTCTCCTCCTGCTCAAGCATCGTGGGAGAAATGTTGAACCTGAATCCCGGCTGCCACCACCGTCTGTCCGAAGGGTGGAACGTGGTGTTCCTGCGCCGCTCAAAGGCCAGGCGCGCGATGTCGATCTCGCTGACGGTGAGGCCGGTCTTGAAGCGGCTCTCCGCCAGGATCGTGCCGTTTTCGGCGATCATGTTGTGGCCGGCGAAGACCAGGTCGGTGGAGCTCTCCCCCTCCCCGGCGTCGGCGTAGATATAGGCGCAGTGGAGACGGGCGGATTGGTTCTTTACCAGCTCCCGCCGGTAGGCGGCCTTGCCCACCAGCTCGTTGGAGGCGGACAGGTTCAAAATCACCGTGGCCCCCATAGACGCCAGCCGGGTCGAGGGCGGGTCCGAGGCCCACAGATCCTCGCAGATCTCCACGCCCACGGTGAGATCCGGCATGTTCAGATCCCGAACAACCTGGAGCGCCCCGAAGCAGACGTTGTCCTGGCCGCATAGATCCACATGCCAGGAGTCCTCCCTTTTGCCTGAATCGAACCAGCGCTTTTCATAGAATTCGCCGTAGTTGGGAAGGTAGATTTTCGGCACGAGTCCAATAAGCCCGTGCCCATGCGTCACGGCCGCGCAGTTATAGAGCTTGTCCTCGTACCGCACGGGCAGCCCTATGGCGACAATCATGTCAAGGCCGTCGTTGGCTTTCAGGATCCGCTCCAGCGCCGCCTTCGCCGCGTCCAAGAGCGTGTCCTGCAAAAAGAGATCCCCGCAGGTGTAGCCCGTGATACAAAGCTCCGGGAAAACCAGGATCTTGACCCCCAGCCCCGCCGCCTCATGGCAGAGCCGGATGATCTCTCCGGCGTTATAGTCGCAGTCGGCCACCCGTATCTTCGGCGTAGCCGCCGCGACCTTGATGAATCCGTCCCTCATTCCGGTACCTCCGTAAATTCAAAAAGATCCTCGTCAAAATAGTGGATGAGGGCCAGCCTGACGGTGTGGAGGGGGCCCTCCGGCCCAGCGACGCGGATGACCCCATCGGAAAGGGTCAGCTCCACGCCCTCCGCGCCGTCGATTTTCGGCAGAAGCTCCGCCTCTATCTCCGCCAAAAGCGCCTCCGGGTCCTGGGCGTAGTATTCCGCGCTCTCCGCCGGTTCATAGCCCTTCACGGGCGTACCTTTGGCGGTGAAGAGCAGGACGGTGGCCAGGACGGTGAGGATCAGCACCGCCGCGCACCCGGCGGGCCGGAGCCATTGGACAAACTGCTTACCCGTCTCCATACGAATCCCTACCTGTTGAAATAGTTGAGCTTCATGGTGTCCCAGCTGGCGTTGAGGCGCTCCATGATCTCCTCGTTGCGGGCGGCGATCTCCGGCGTAGGCGCGGTCCCGCCCAGGGCGTACCAGTAGGTCTCCCCGTCGTACCAGGAGTAGTCGGAGAAGATCACATACCCGCCGTTGGCGGAAAAGGCGTCGTTGCCCACATAGCTCCGCCCGTCGGAGGGCAGGCCGAACAGGTTCACAAGCGTGGGCAGAATGTCGTAGGAGCCCAGCACCTTGTCCACCTTCAGGGGGCCGGCGTCCTTGCTGTAGATGAAAAACGGCGTCCGGGTGATCATGTTCATATCCTGCGCGCCTTTTTTCTCCATGATATAGTCGTTGCTCAAGGCATAATAGTCAAAGTGGTCGGCGTAAAACACCAGCACCGTGTTGTCCAAAAGCCCCTCCGCCTCCAGACGCTCCACCAGCGCGCCCACAAAGAGGTCCGTCTCATGGGCGCCGGCGTACCCGCGTATCACGTTCTCCGGGGTGTCCTCCGGCAGAAGCGCGGCCACGGTGTCGTACCATTGGGCGGCGACGGGGCTGCTCTCATAGGGGCCGTGGGCGGAGTAGGTGATGATGAAGGTGAAAAACGGCTCCTCCGGCGTCATCCGGTCATAGGCGATCATCATGTCCGAGTCGAAATCCAGGCGCTCCATGCCCATGTCCTGGCCGGAGATATAGTTGGCAAAGCCCAGATTCCGGTGGACCTCCTCCCGGTTGTAGGTCTCGCCGGTGGAGCGGTGAAAGACGTTGGCGGTGTACCCCTGTCCCGTCATTAGATGGGCCAGGGACTCCGGGTAGGCGTTGCGGCTGTACATGGACGCCTTGCTCCCGGTGAAGGGGGACACAAGACCGGTGTTGACGATCATCTCCGTGTTGAAGGTGCCCGCGTCGAAGTAGAGGGGCGTGAAGGTGTTGGTGAAATCAAGACCGTTCTCGCGCAGGGCGTAGAGGTTGGGGGTGATGTCCGGGTCGATGAGCCAGGTGTCGATGGCCTCCAGCTGGATCATGATCAGGTTCTTGCCCCGGAAGCGCCCGGTCCACTCATTGTCCGGGTCGGGGGCCTTGGAGGCGTACCAGGCGTCCAGACGGCTTATGGCGGAGCGGTGCTCGGCGTGGTTGAGCGCGTCGTATACGCCGTAGGTCAGGTTGAAATCCCGGAAGGCGTGCTGGTACATGCCGGTGAGCATCACACATTCGGTGGTGTCGGTGAAGTGCTCATAGAGCAGGCTGGACTGCATGATGTCAAAGTGGATGGCCAGCCGGTCGGTGAGATTGACCTGCTTGTTGACATTGATGGCCAGGATCGAGACGGGGACCAGGGCGGCGCAGACCAGCCGCTCCCACCACCGGCGGCGGAGCCTGGGCGCCAGGGCCACAGCCAGCGCCACGCCCAAAAGACCGCCGGCGAAGAGGATCCAGATCATTTTGCGCACCTTAAGATAGGAGGCGTCAATGTACCGGAAGCCGTCCTCGGCGAAAATCAGCACGGAGAAGGTGAAAAAATTCCCCTTGGCTTTCATAAGCAGGGCGTGGGTCAGAAACAGCACGTCCGCCGACACGCCGATGAGCCCCATGGCAATCCGGGAGGCCAGCTGGGGCAGAAGCTTCACCAGGGCCGTCAGCATCAGGGCCCAGGCCAGCGTGAAGACCCAGGGGATGGGCGACAGGAAACCGGTGACGGAGCCGCCCCGGTGGGTGAAACGCAGTCCGGCGTCCAGCCCCACTAAGGTGAGGAAAAACACCGCCGCGCTGAGCCAGTCCCGCAGACGGGCGTTCTCTTTAAATGCCCGGAATTTTCTCCTGTAATAGAGCTTTTTCCCGTTCATGCCGATCCTCTCTTTTCTCTTTGCGCCGGACATGGGGCTCAAAAGCGCACGCGCTGGGCGATGTAGCTCTCAAGCTCGCTGATGGGGATGCGCACCTGCTCCATGGTGTCCCGCTCGCGGACCGTGACACAGCCGTCGGTCTCGGAGTCGAAGTCGTAGGTGACGCAGAAGGGCGTGCCGATCTCGTCCTCCCTCCGATAGCGCTTGCCGATGGAGCCGGCGTCATCGAAGTCCACCATGAAGGACTTGGAAAGCTCATTGCGGATCTCCATGGCCTTGTCGGAGAGCTTCTTGCTCAGGGGCAGGACGGCGCATTTGAAGGGGGCCAGGAAGGGATGGAGACGAAGCACCACGCGCACGTCCTCCTTGCCCTTGGCGTCCACCAGATGCTCCTCGTCATATGCCTCGCACAGGAACGCCAGGGCCACCCGGTCACAGCCCAGACTGGGCTCGATGACGTAGGGGATGTAGTGCTCGTTGGCCTCCTGGTCGTAGTAGGTCAGGTCCTTTCCGCTGGCCTCCTGGTGGCGGCCCAGGTCGTAGTCCGTGCGGTCGGCGATGCCCCACAGCTCGCCCCAGTCGGTGAAGGGGAAAGCGTATTCGATATCCGTGGTGGCCTTGGAGTAGAAAGCCAGCTCCGCCGGCTCGTGGTCCCGGTAACGCATGTTCTCCTCCTTGAGCCCCAGGGACTTGAGCCAGTCGATGCAGAACTTTTTCCAGTAGGCGAACCACTCCAGGTCCGTGCCGGGCTTGCAGAAAAACTCGCACTCCATCTGCTCAAACTCCCTGGTGCGGAAGGTGAAGTTGCCGGGGGTGATCTCGTTGCGGAAGGCCTTGCCCACCTGGCAGACGCCGAAGGGCAGCTTCCGGCGGGTGGTGCGCTGGATGTTGGGGAAGTTGACAAAGATGCCCTGGGCCGTCTCGGGCCGCAGATAGCAGGTGGAGGAGGAGTCCTCCGTCACGCCGATGGCCGTCTTGAACATCAGGTTGAATTTGCGGATGGGGGTGAAGTCGTGCTTGCCGCACACGGGGCAGATCACGTCCTCGTGCTCCGCGATGAACTTGTCCATCTCGTCAAAGCTCATGGCGTCGGTGTTGACCTCCGGGTGCTCGTCGCCGATGAGCTTGTCAGCCCGGTGGCGGGACTTGCAGGAGCGGCAGTCGAGTAAGGGGTCGGAGAAGCTGGACACGTGGCCAGTGGTGACCCAGGTCTGGGGGTTCATGAGGATGGCGGCGTCCAGGCCCACATTGTAGGGCGACTCCTGGACGAATTTCTTCAGCCACGCCTTTTTCACATTGTTCTTGAACTCCACGCCCAGAGGGCCGTAGTCCCAGGAGTTGGCAAGCCCGCCGTAGATCTCGCTGCCGGCGTAAATGAAGCCGCGGCTCTTGCACAGGTTGACGATCATATCAAGTGTTTTTTCGGAATTTTTCATGGTTTCGATCCTTCCCGCGGCTGGCTGCCGCGTCAAAATGATTTTGCCCGGAGAGCATTACGGGTATTATATACCTTTTATTCCTGTATTTCTACGGTAAATTTCACAAAATCCGGCTCTTAGTCCAGAAAAAAGACCTCGTCCACGTGAAGGTTCAGAAGCCTCGCGATCTTCATGGCCAGCTCCAGCGTGGGGTCGTATTTGTCGTTCTCAATGGCGATAATGGTCTGGCGGCTGACGCCAAGCATGGCCGCCATGTCCTCCTGCCGCAGGCCGGCCTCCTTCCGGAGGCGCTTGACGATGTTCCTCACTTTGTCACCTCAGAAGGATAAAGACATACGTCCCCAGCGCCGCGAGGAACGCGCCCAGAACCACGGCGGCGATGGCGACCCGCAGGGCGGTGTTGGGCGCACGGTACTCCTCGTCCCCCGCCGTCATCCTCCGCTTCAGCACCTCCTGAGAGATCCACTGGACGGCCATGGGGATCCACATCAGCACAACGGGCAGCGGGTCGGCGGCGGTGTTCTTGACCAGAGCCAGGGTGCTCTTGCAGATGGTCCACAAGGCAAGCGTCAGGACCGCCGCGCGATAGCCGTAGGACTGGGAGAGCAGCATGATATGCCGCTCCATCTCATCCATCTTTTTCATATTCTTCATGGGATTGACCTCCTTCGCAGTAATGTAAAAAGCTCTTTACATTTTTGAGGATACATCGACCCGGCAAAAATGTCAAGACCTTTTTACATTTTTCCACGATTTTTTTACCCCGTATGGACGGGAGCCGGGAGGGATATACTACCTTATAAACCTATTCGGGAGGATTTCTATGGAAAAGATCGCGTTTTTTGACGCCAAAAGCTATGACAGGACATATTTTGACGCCCTGGCGCCCCGGGCGGGGCTGGAGCTCCGGTATCTGGAGACGCGGCTGACGCCGGAAACGGCGGTGCTGGCCAGGGAGTGCGCCGGGGTGTGCGCCTTTGTCAACGACGATCTGGGGGAGGAGACGCTGGCGGGCCTGTCGGAAAACGGCGTGCGGTGCGTTTCCCTGCGGTGCGCGGGCTTCAACAATGTGGATCTGAGGGCGGCGGAGCGGCACGGCGTCCGGGTCTTCCGGGTGCCGGCCTACTCCCCGGCCAGCGTGGCGGAGCACGCCGCGGCGCTGCTGCTGACGCTGACCCGCCAGACCCACCGGGCATTCACCAGGACGCGGGAGCGGAATTTCAGCCTGGAGGGGCTGGTGGGGACGAGTCTGGAGAACAAGACCGTGGGCGTGGTGGGTACGGGCAAGGTGGGGATCCGCTTTGCCGGCATGGTCAGGGGCTTCGGCGCCCATGTGCTGGCCTACGACCCGGAGCCCCGGTGGGGCGCGGGGATCGAGTACGTGCGTCTGGAGGAGCTGATCCGGCGCTCCGACGTGATCTCCCTCCACTGCCCGCTGACGCCCGCCACCTACCACCTCATAAGCCGCGCCGTTTTCCACAATATGCGCGACGGCGTCATCCTCATCAACACCTCCCGGGGGGCGCTCATCGACTCCGAGGCCCTGCTGGACAACGTGAAATCCGGCAAGGTGGGGGCCGCCGGCCTGGACGTGTACGAGGAGGAGGCGGACGTCTTTTATGAGGACGTCAGCTCCCGGGTCATGCGGGACGACACGCTGAATCTGCTCCTGAGCCAGCCCAATGTGCTGGTGACGGGTCACCAGGCCTTTTTGACAAAGGAGGCCCTGCGGGCCATCGCGGAGACGACGGTAGAGAACCTCCGGGCCTTTTTCGCCGGGGAACCCACGGAGAATGAGCTGCGTGTCCGGGAGACGGAGACGGTGGGGCAATAAGGTGTACGCCTCGCCCCGGCGGGGGGATAAGGTTTTCGCCTTATAGGGCGGAGTGATTTGCTTTCTCCTCTTTTGTGTTGACAAAAGAGGAGAAAGCAACAAAGAGGAGAAAAACAACTTTTGGGCCTGGCGGTGAACCGGGCCCAAGCTTTGTTACGGCGGAACGGCTGCCGCGGCAATAGTTGATACCCATGGTCCCATTCATATCCGCGCGGTAGCGTCGTCGCGGAACCGGCTTAACCTCGGGCTCCAAGTATTCGCCCTCAGGCGCCAG
>CANRMY010000024.1 GCA_947631845.1 uncultured Oscillospiraceae bacterium
TCCGTACGGGCCGGACGGCGTCGTCGCGGAACCGGCTTAACCTCGGGCTCCAAGTATTCGCCCTCAGGCGCCAGGTTTGCTCCTCCTTTCCCCATCGGGCGACAGCCCGATGGGGGCCCCAAGGCGGCCCGATGGCGTTGTTCGATAGATTTCCGGGGATTCGATACACGGGCCGGCCAGTGTCCGGCCCCTACGGGTGCGATATACGCAATACGCCGGGAATACGATGGGCGGGCCGGCCCATGCGGACCAAAGGGCCTATCCCATCAGCTCCTCGATCATCCGCACAAGGCTGGAGGCGTTTCGCAGAAGCTGTGCCCGCTGGACCTTGCCCTCCTTGACGGCGTCCAGCAGGGCCTTGTAATCGGCGGGGGAGCCGGGCATGAAAAGCTCGCCGCCGGCGTTTGCCACACGGGGGCTGGCGGCTCCGGGGTGAACGGACGCGCCGTCCGACTGCCCCGCGATGACCCAGTCGGTCATAACGATCCCGTCAAAGCCGAATTCGCACCGCAGTACGTCCTCGATGAGCTCCCGGCTCTCCGAGGTGTGGACGCCGTTCACCAGGTTGTAGGAGGTCATCACCGCCCTGGGCCGCGCCTTGCGCACGCAGATACCGAACCCCCTGAGATACATCTCCCGGAAAGCCCGCTCAGAGATCCGGCTGTTGGAGTTATAGCGGTTCGTCTCCTGATTGTTGGCGGCGAAGTGCTTGACGGTGACGCCCCGTCCCGGATGCCGCTGTACCCCGCGTGTGACGGCGGCGGCTGTCAGGCCGGTGATCAGGGGATCCTCGGAGTAATATTCAAAATTCCGCCCGCAGCGGATATCCCGGTGCAGATTCAGCGCCGGGGCCAGCCACAGATGGACGCCGAAGCGCTCCATTTCACTGCCCACCAGGTCGCCGCACGTTTCGCAAAGGCCCGTGTCCCAGCTCTGGGCCAGCGCGGTGCCGATGGGCAGGGACACGGCGTACTGCTCTTCGATGACCGCGCCCTTGGGCGGCCTCCTGCTCATGAGCTTCAAAGCCGCCCTGGCGGGGGCGGGGAGAAACTCCAAAAAGCTCTCCGGCATACCGCCGCCCAGGCCGTGAGCACCCGCTTCATCCCGGTAGAAGCGCGGCGTCAGCCGCAGTCCCGCCGGGCCGTCCGCCATCACCAAAGAGCCGATGCCCTTGCCCGTCAGGGCCGTGGTGGTCTGTCCGGCGGCCCCGGCCACGGCGGAGGCCTGATTGCCGATGACGCTCATGATCCCGCCCTTGGGGTCAAAGGAGCCGATGCCCAGATAGACCAGCTCCTCGTCCGACAGCGCCGTTACCGCCGGATCGATCTCCACCATGCGCTGATAGTTCACCTGCCCGCCTGTCAGGACGGCGCAATCCGCCGTCAGCACGGGGATATTATCGGGTATTTCCGGCCTCGCGGACGGCGCGGGCCGCCAATCGGTAAAATCGGCCCCGGCAAAGCCGCCCTTGACCCTCAGCGTCACCGCCTCCCGGGGGAGCCTCACCACGGCGGCGGGGGATACCTCCCGGGCGTTCCGGCCCGTCAGGACGATGTAATCCCCGGCCTCCAGCACCCAGGCGGAGCGTGCCTCGTCATAAGAGGCGAGCTCCGAGAGCCGGAAGGAGGCGGCGACCGTCTGGGCCTGTCCCGGCTTCAACGCGCGTGTCTTGGCGTAGGCCGCCAACATCTTCGGCGGCTGATCCAGCCGGCCGGCGGGGACAGAGACATAGACCTCCAGCACCTCGCGCCCCGGCCGGGAGCCGGTGTTCTCGATCTCCGCCGTCACCGTCACCGTGTCCCGTTCCAGGGTTGTTTTGACGATCCGCGTGGAAAAGCTGGTGTAGGAGAGGCCGTACCCGAAGGGGAACAGGGGCTCCTTGCCCGCCGCGTCAAAATACCGGTAGCCCACATAGATGCCCTCCCGGTATCGGGTGTCGTCCCGGCCGCCGAAATCGCCCTCCCGGCAGTAGTCCTCCCAGGCGCTCCAGGTGCCGGCCAGCCGGCCCGAGGGCGCGGCCTTGCCCAGCAGGATGTCCGCCAGCACCTCGCCGGTGACGGAGCCCAGCTGTGAGAGCAGCAGGATATTTTTCACCTCCGCCAAAGGGGACAGATCCACCACGCCGCCCACGTTCAGCGCCAGCAGGAAGCGCTTATATTTGTGCTGGAGGAACAGGATATCCCGCTTCTCCGTCTCGGTGAGCAGGATGTCCCCCGGAATGGGGCTCCTGTCCGCCCCCTCGCCGGAGCTGCGCGCCAGCACATAGACGGCCGTATCCCCCGCGCCTGTCAGCGGGATGCGGTATTCCGGCTCGGGCATCACCGCGCCCATGCCGAAGGAGACGGCGTTCACATGGGCCGCCCGCGCCTTTTTACGGATGTCGTTGACGAACCGCCGCCGGGCCCCGGCGTATTCCTGATCGTACCGGGTGAGCCAATCCTTGGTGGTGATGTGAAAGCCCGCCTTCTCCAGCCCCTTTTCCACGGACACGTTAAAGCGCGTGTTCACCTCCCCGGAGCCCGTGCCGCCGGGGACCGTCCTGCGCGCGCCGCCGCCGTAGAGCGCCACGTCGCAGGCGCTCTCCAGGGGAAAGGTGCCGTCGGAACGCAGCAGCACCACACATCCGGCGGCCAGCTCCCGCACCCGCTCCCGGTGCTCCCGTTCAAATTTTTCCATACAAACCCTCCTTAAAGCGGAACACAGATTATGCCATTATCATAACACACGGATATGTATTTGACAATATTAGAAATTCACTATTGACAAATTGGCACAAAAAAGAGATACTACTGTTATGTATTTTAACGAAGGAGGCAGTGGATTTGACAGATGTTGTGATCATTGGCTGCGGCGTGATCGGCGCCGCCGCGGCCATGGAGCTTTCAAGATACGACCTGGATATCACCGTCCTGGAGCGGGAAAACGACGTGGCGGTGGGCACCACCAAGGCCAATTCAGCCATCCTGCACGCCGGATACGACCCTAAACCCGGCACCCTGATGGCGCGGCTCAACGTGCGCGGCTCGGCGCTGGCAAAGGAATACTGCGCCGCCCTGGACGTGCCGTACCGGCAGTGCGGCTCTATGGTGCTGGCCTTTTCGGAGCGGGAGATCGATACCCTCCGGGAGCTTCTGGAGCGGGGCGTCAAAAACGGCGTCCCCGGCCTTCAGATCCTCTCCGGCGACGAGGCAAGAGCCCGGGAGCCGGCGCTGGCGAAAACCGTCCTGGCGGCCCTCTGGGCGCCCACGGCGGCCATCGTCTCCCCCTGGGAGCTGTGTCTGGCCTTCGCCGAAACGGCGGTGAAAAACGGCGCGTCTCTCCGGCTCAATACCGCCGTCACCGGCCTTGAGAGGCGGGAGAACGGCTGGCTCGTCCACACGAACGCCGGGGATATGGAGACAAGATTTGTGGTCAACGCCGCCGGGGTGGACTCCGACACCGTCCACGATATGGCCGCCCCTCACAGCTTTGACATCAAGCCCAGCCGGGGGGAGTATTACCTGCTGGATAAGGCCGAGGGGACAAGGGTGAACACCGTTGTGTTCCAGTGCCCCTCCGAGCGCGGCAAGGGCGTCCTGGTGTCGCCCACCGTCCACGGGAACCTGATCGTGGGCCCCAACGCCGAGGGGTCGGACAAGCACGACCTGGCCACCACGGCCCAGGGCCTGGATTTTGTCCGGGAGACGGCGAAGCTGTCCGTGCCGTCCGTGGATTTTTCCAAATCCATCCGCAACTTTGCCGGCGTCCGGGCCAATACGGGCCGGGACGACTTTCTCATCGGCGTGGCCGCCCCCGGCTTTGTGGATTTGGCCGGCATCTGCTCTCCGGGTCTCACCTCGGCCCCGGCCATCGGCGAATACGCCGTGGAGCTTCTGGCGGGGGAGGGGCTGGCGCTCAGAAAGAAGGAGAAGTTTATTTTTGAGCGCCGCCGCGTCCGCTTCAAGGAGCTTTCCGAGGCGGAGCGTCAGGCGCTGGTGGCGCGCGATCCCGCCTACGGGTGGGTGATCTGCCGGTGCGAGACGGTGACGGAGGGGGAGATCCTGGCCTGCCTGCGCGCCCCCATCCCGCCGGTATCGGTGGACGGCGTCAAGCGCCGCGTCAACGCCGGCATGGGCCGGTGCCAGGGCGGCTTCTGCGCGCCGCGCGTGGTGGAGATCCTCTCCCGGGAGCTGAAGGTCTCTCCCGGTGAGATCGTCAAGGACAGAGCCGGTATGAATATCCTCACGGAGGAGACGAAAGGGGGCGCGGCCCATGTATGAACTGATCGTGGTGGGCGGCGGGCCGGCGGGCCTCGCCGCCGCCTGCGCGGCCTGGGAGAACGGTCTGCGGAGCATCCTCATCGTGGAGCGCGACCGGGATCTGGGCGGCATCCTCAACCAGTGCATCCACAACGGCTTCGGCCTCACCTGGTTCAAGGAGGAGCTGACCGGCCCCGAGTACGCCCACCGGTTCATCGAAATGCTTTCGCAGACGGGGGTGGAGGTGCGCACGGATACCATGGTGCTGGACGTGACGCCCGACCTTCAGGTACACATGACCGGCCCCGCCACGGGGTACAGGATCGAGCGGGCCAAGAGCGTCATCCTGGCCATGGGCTGCCGGGAGCGCACCCGGGGGGCCATCGGCATCCCCGGCACACGCCCCGCCGGCGTCTACACCGCCGGAGCGGCCCAGCGGTACGTGAACGTGGAGGGCTGGCTTCCCGGCAAACGGGTGGTCATCCTGGGGAGCGGCGATATCGGCCTCATCATGGCCCGCCGCATGACCCTGGAGGGCGCGAAGGTGCTGGCCTGCGTGGAGGTGATGCCCTATTCCGGCGGCCTCACCCGCAACATCGTCCAGTGCCTCCAGGACTTCGACATCCCCCTCTACCTGAGCCATACCGTCACCCAGATCCGGGGGAGGGACCGGGTGGAGCAGGTGGTGGTGAGCCAAGTGGACGAGAGCAGAAGGCCCATCCCCGGCACGGAGATGGTCTTTGACTGCGACACGCTCCTGCTGTCCGTGGGCCTCATCCCGGAAAACGAGCTCACCGAGCGGGCCGGCGTGGCGCTGGATCCCCGCACCAAGGGCGCCCTGGTCTATGAGAACATGGAGACCTCCGTCCCCGGTATCTTCACCTGCGGCAACGTGACCCACGTCCACGACCTGGTGGACTTTGTCAGCGCCGAGAGCCAGCGGGCCGGCGCGGCGGCGGCCAAATTTGTCCTGCAGGGCCCGGCGGCGGGGGAGAGTATCGCCCTGAAAAACGGCTTTGGCGTCAGCTACACCGTCCCCCAGCGGGTGAGGCCCCAGAATGTGGAGAAAGCTGTCAACGTGTTTTTCCGGGTCAACCGGATCTTCGGCAAAAACGAGATCGCCGTCCGCGCCGGGGAGCGGGAGCTTTGCCACTTCAAGCGGGACAGGCTGGCCCCCGGCGAGATGGAGAATATAACCGTCCCCGTGAAGCTCTTAGAGGATGTGACCGGGGAGATCACCGTAGAAATTCGGGAGGTGTGAGATGCGGGAGCTTATCTGTATCGTATGTCCCAGAGGGTGCCACATGCAGGTGGACGACAGCCTCAATGTGACCGGGAACTTCTGCCCCCGGGGCGCCGCCTACGCCAAGGCGGAGCTTAATCACCCCACCCGCGTGGTCACCAGCACCGTGCGCCTCACCGGCGCGCCCTACCCCCGCTGTCCCGTCAAGACAGCCGCCCCGGTGCCCAAGGAGAAGGTTTTTGAGGTGATGGACGCCATCGGACGCGTCACCCTTACGGCCCCGGTGAAGGTGGGCCAGACGGTGATCGAGGACGTCTGCGGCACCGGCGTGGCGGTGGTCGCCGCCAGGGAGCTGCCATGAAGCGCCAGGAGGCGCGCGAGCGCGCCCGACGCCTTGTGGCCCGCATGACCCTGGAGGAGCGGGCAAGTCAGCTGCGCTACGACGCCCCGGCCATTAAGCGCCTCCGGATCCCCGCCTACAACTGGTGGAACGAGGCCCTCCACGGCGTGGCCCGGGCCGGGAACGCCACGGTGTTCCCCCAGGCCATCGGCCTTGGGGCCACCTTTGACGAGGCCCTTTTGCGAAAAATCGGCGAGGCCATCGGCCGGGAGGCCCGGGCCAAATACAACGTCCAGGCCCGCTTCGGCGACCGGGACATCTACAAGGGCCTGACCTTCTGGTCGCCCAACGTGAACATCTTCCGGGACCCCCGCTGGGGCCGGGGGCAGGAGACGTACGGGGAGGATCCGTACCTGACCGCCCGCCTGGGCGTGGGCTTTGTCCGGGGCCTCCAGGGCACGGACCCCGCTCAGGGCGGCACCATGCTGGCCGCCGCCTGTGCCAAGCACTTCGCCGTCCACTCAGGTCCCGAGGGGGAGCGCCACCGCTTCGACGCGCGCGTGTCCAAAAAGGATCTGGCCGAGACGTACCTGCCCGCCTTCGAGGCCCTGGTGCGGGAGGCGAAGGTGGAGGCGGTCATGGGGGCCTACAACCGGGTCAACGGCGAGCCGGCCTGCGCCAGCGCCTTTTTGCAGGAGAAGCTGCGGGGCGAGTGGGGCTTCGAGGGCCATTTCCTCTCCGACTGCTGGGCCATCAGGGATTTCTTCACCGGCCACGGAGTCTCGGAAAACGCCGTGGACGCGGCGGCCCTGGCCGTCAACCGGGGGTGCGACTTAAACTGCGGCAGTACATACCAGTTCATCTTAGAGGCTTACGAGCGGGGCCTTGTCTCCGAGGAGACCATCACGGAAGCCTGCGTGCGCCTCTTCACCACCCGGTACATGCTGGGCCTTTTCGGCAAGACCGGCTGGGACAACATCCCCTATACCGAGGTGGAGTCCCCGGAGCATCTGGATCTGGCGCGGAAGGCGGCCTTGGAGAGCGCCGTCCTGCTGAAAAACGACGGCGTCCTGCCCCTTGACCGGGAGAAGATCAAAACGCTGGGCGTCATCGGCCCCAACGCCGACAGCCGCCGGGCGCTTTTAGGCAACTATCACGGCTCCGCCTCCCGGTATATCACCGTCCAGGAGGGGCTTCAGGATTACCTCTACGGCAGCGGCATCCGCATCCTGACCAGCGTGGGCTGTGAACTTGTCCGGGACAGGACCGAGGGCCTTGCCAGAAGCGGAGACCGCCTCAGCGAGGCGGCGGCGGTGTGTGAGGCCAGTGACGCGGTGATCCTGGTCCTGGGCCTGGACGAGACCCTGGAGGGCGAGGAGGGGGACGCCAGCAACAGCTATGCCTCCGGCGACAGGGAGACCCTGGAGCTGCCAAAGGTCCAGCGGGAGCTGATGGAGCTGGCGGCGAAGGCGGGCAAGCCCACCGTTCTTTGCCTGATGGCCGGGAGCGCCGTGGATCTGTCCTTCGCCGAAAAGCACTTTGGGGCCATCCTGGATCTCTGGTATCCCGGCTCCATGGGCGGAAGGGCGGCGGCGGAGATCCTGTTCGGGGAACAGTCCCCCTCCGGCAAGCTGCCCGTCACCTTCTACCGCCGGGTGGAGGACCTGCCTCCCTTTGAGGACTACGCCATGACCGGCCGGACGTACCGGTATTTCCAAAAGCCCGTCCAGTACCCCTTCGGCTACGGCCTCACCTACGGCAATGTGATCATCCGCTCCGCCCGCCTGAAGGGAGACGCCCAAAAGGGCTTCACCCTGGAGGCCGACATCGGCAATCGCGGTCCCCGGGACACCGGGGAGGTCCTGCAGGTCTACTGTAAGCGCCTGGATTCCCCCGACGCCCCGCCCAATCCCGTCCTGTGCGCCATGAAACGCGTCTTTTTGCCCGTGTGGGGCCACGACACGGTGTCCATCCCTCTGCCCGCCCGGGCCTTCACCGTGGTGGACGGGGAGGGGAACCGCCACTATGGCGGGAAATTCCGGATCTTCCTGGGCACCGGCCAGCCGGATAAGCGCACCGCCGCCCTCACAGGCAAAACGCCCCTCCGCTTTGAGGTGACTGTCCCGGAGGGCGAAAACCCGCCGGATTTGACGCCTTAACTTGACAAAGTGAGGAAAATCCTGTATAGTAGGATCAGAAGCTGTTTATTTTCGACCTTTTCGCGGGAACAAGGAGGAATTTTCATGAAAAAACGTGCCTTTTCCCTTTTGATGGCGCTGGCGCTTCTCTGCGGCCTTGCCGTGACCGCGTCGGCGGGGGAGTCCCTCCCCTTTGAAAGCCTCACCTTCGACTACTTAAGCGGCGCGGGCGCCTGGGCGGGACAGCTCATCCTGCACGCCGACGGGACCTTTGAGGGGAGCGGCTATGACGAGGATGAGGATTCCTACAGCCAATGGGCCTACGAGGGCGCGTTCCGGGACATCCAGCGGATGGGCGCCGGCGCCTGGAAGATGACCTGTGAGCGCATGGATTCCACCCTGGAGGTGGGGCCGGCGGGCAAGGACGAGGTCCTTGGTGAGGTCAATAACGTGGAGCCCGTAGGGCCCGCCCCCGACGAGGTCTGGTATCTCTACGCGCCGGGCGAGCTGCCCCTCTACACCGAGTGGGCCGAGACCGTTCGGCTCATCTACGGGGAGGAGGTCCTCAGCGGCAGCTTCCTGATGGTCTGCTCCAAGGATCCCGAGGCCCTGCCCTACGCCGCCTCCGTGGAGGATTCCGCTCAGGTCATGGCCGGATACGGCGAGGCCGCGCTGGCCATGGACGGCGGAAACATCTACCTGGACGCCGCTCAGGGCGTCGTCAAGGACGCGGACGGCTATATCCAGGCGGCGGATATCCCCGCGAAGGTGAACGGCAGGAGCGTGACGGCCATCGGCGACGGCGCCTTTGAAAACTGCGTACAGCTGGAGAGCGTCACCCTGCCCGACGGCGTCCGCACCGTGGGGGAGCGGGCCTTCGCCGGCTGTGAGGCCCTGCGGCACCTGACCCTTCCGGCCAGCCTGGAGAAGATCGGCAAGGGCGCCTTTTCCGGGTGCGCCCTCACCTCCGTCACCTTCACCGGAAGCGCCAGCGGCTGGAAAAAGCTTATGGGGGCCAGCGCCGGCGCTGGCCTGCCCGGTGATATCGCCGTCAACTGCGCCGTCTCCGATTTCACCGACGTCCCCCTGCGCCACTGGGCCGCGCCCTATGTGGATTTCGTGTTCATCCACGGCGTCATGACGGGCGTGGGCGGAGGCCGGTTCGCCCCGGACAAGCCCATGGATCTGGGTTCAGCCGCCACCGTCCTGGCCAGACGCCTGGGCGTCGATACCACCGGCGACCCCTGGTACGCCGCCGGCATGAGCTGGGCGGAGAAGGCCGGACTCACCTTCGGAAAGGGCGCGGCGGACACCCTGGAGCGGCAGGAGCTTGTCTACATGATCTGGAAGGCCGCGGGAGGCCCCGCCGACGACGGCTATTCCCTGGAGCTGTTCCCGGATTGGGCCGCCGTGGGGGACGAGTACGTCACCGCCATGAGCTGGGCTGTCAAAACGGGTATCATCAACGGCAGCGACGGCCGCCTGGCCCCCGAGGGGGTCACCACCCGGGCCGAGTACGCCGCCGTCATCACCCGCGCCTATGCTTTTTTCAAATAAAAGCCGAATCTCCCATACACATCCCTCCCACCGGTCTCCGGTGGGATTTTTTTGTGAAAAAGTTTACAACTTTCAGCTTCATTTCAGCTTGATGTAGTACTATGATAGGGACAGGGGAGGGGAATACCGTGAAAATTTTGATCATTGAGGATGAAAAAATGCTGGCCAACTCCCTGGCGGATCTGCTGCGGGACAAGGGCTTTGAGGCCGAGGCGGTCTACGACGGGGAATCCGGCGCGGACTACGCCCTCACCGGCGTCTACGATCTGCTGATATTGGACGTGATGATGCCCGGTATGAACGGGCTGGAGGTGGCGCGGGCCGTGCGGGCCAAACGGAACGCCACGCCGATCCTGATGCTGACGGCCCGGAGCGCCATCGAGGACAGGATCGCCGGCCTCAACGCCGGGGCGGACTACTATCTGACGAAGCCCTTCGACTCCCGGGAGCTGTTGGCCTGCGTCAACGCCCTTCTGCGGCGTCAGGGCAACGAGGTGGACGAGCTGCGCTATGGCAACACATCCCTGGATCTGTCCACCTCCACGCTGATCTGCGGGGAGCGGGAGGTCAGGCTTTCGGCCCGGGAATTTGACGTGATGCGCGCCCTGATGCAGGCGGGGGAGCGGAATCTCAGCAAGGAGACGATCCTGGCACGGGTCTGGGGCTTTGATTCCAACGCCGTGGAGAACCATGTGGAGGTCTACGCCGGCTTTCTGCGCAAGAAGCTGGCGGCCATCGGCTCCGACGTGGAGATCGTCTCCGTGCGGCGGCTTGGGTACCATCTGGAGGTGAAAAAGCCGTGATCCGAAAGCTGAAAGTCAAATTTATCGTCATCAACATGGGCCTGGTGCTGACGGTCCTGCTTGTCATGTTCGGCCTGGTGTACGGCATCACCAGCCGGGATCTCCGGGAGGAGAGCGTCCGGATGCTCCGATCCGTGGCGGCGGAGCCCATGCGGATGTGGCGGCCGGGGGACCGGGACGACCGGATCCAGCTGCCCTATTTCGTCCTCCAATTCAGCCAGGACGGCAGTCTGGCGGCGGTGGGCGGCCATTTTGACCTCACCGACCAGGCACTGCTGTCGGAGCTTCTGGCGGCCGCCAGGGCCGACGGCCAGGAGATGGGCGATCTGCCGGCCTACGGCTTCCGCTACTGCTTCGGCAGGAGCGTCTGGGGGGAGTGCGTGGTCTTCGCGGACATCTCCAGCGAGCGGGCCACCCTGGCCAATCTGGTGCGGACGTGCCTGGCTATCGGCGTGATCGCGCTGGCGGCCTTCTTCCTCATCAGCCTCTTTCTGGCCCGCTGGGCCGTCCGCCCCGTGGAGCGGGCCTGGGAGCAGCAGCGGCAGTTCGTGGCCGACGCCTCCCACGAGCTGAAAACGCCTCTGGCGGTGATCCTCACCGACGCGGAGCTGCTCGGCTCCCCCACGGCCACGGAGGAGCAGAAGGCCCGGTACGCCGGTGACATCCTCACCATGTCCAACCGGATGCGGGGGCTTGTGGGGAGCTTACTGGATCTGACCCGGGTGGAAAACGGCGCGGTGGAGAAGACCATGGAGCGCCTCGACCTGTCCGCCCTCACGGAGGAGGCCCTCCTGCCCTTTGAGCCCCTCTACTTTGAGCGGGAACTGACGCTGGAGAGCGAGGTCACGCCGGGGATCCGGGTGAACGGCTCTTCGCCGCATCTGCGCCAGACGCTGGAGATCCTGCTGGACAACGGCCTGAAGTATGCCGACGCGCCGGGCACCGTCACGGTGCGCCTGGGGAAGCAGGGCCGCCGGTGCCTGCTCGCCGTGTCGACGCCGGGGGCGGCGCTGTCAAAGGAGGAGCTTTCCGACATCTTCAAGCGCTTCTACCGGGCCGATAAGGCCAGAGCCATGGACGACAGCTACGGCCTGGGCCTGGCCATCGCCCGGGAGATCGTCACGGAGCACCGGGGCCGGATCTGGGCGGAGAGCGCCGAGGGGCGCAACACCTTCTTCGTGGAGCTGCCCACGGCGGGCTGAGGGCGTATTTACAAATTGTTCATTTCCTTTTCAGGTTCCTTTCAGCTTGACCCGGTATCATACTAAATAGATTTTGGATAATGACCGCAAACAGCGGGGAGGTGAAAACATGGAAAACACGGAGCTGAGACACGAATGGAAATTTGAGATCAACGCCGCCGACAGGCTGATCCTCCGCCAGCGCCTGCGGGCGGTGCTGGAGCCGGATCCCCACGCGGTGAACGGCCGGTATCTGATCCGCAGTCTCTACTTTGAGACGCCCACGGATCGGGCCCTGCGGGAAAAGCTGGACGGCGTCTCCCGGCGGGAGAAGTTCAGACTGCGCTTTTATAACGGCGACACGTCCCTGATCCACCTGGAGAAGAAGTCGAAGCTTGCGGGCCTGGGCAATAAGCAAATGGCGGAGCTGACATACGCCGAGACGGAAAG
The DNA here is from genome assembly GCA_947631845.1 of uncultured Oscillospiraceae bacterium. Taxonomy (GTDB): domain Bacteria; phylum Bacillota; class Clostridia; order Oscillospirales; family Oscillospiraceae; genus RUG626. Next base: position 11,951 of record CANRMY010000024.1, read on the forward strand.
GCTTCTTGGCGGCGACACCCTCTGGATGCGGGAGGACGGGCGTGAGCTCGTGCGGGAGCTCTGCGTCAAGATGACCACGGAGGGCCTTCGCCCCAAGACCGTGGTGGATTACACCCGGGAGCCCTATATCTACGGCCCCGGCGGCGTCCGGGTGACGCTGGACTACGGTATCCGCACGGGCCTGTCCGCCACGGATTTTCTGGATCCGGGCCTCGTCACCGTCCCGGTGCCGGGGGATCCGGCGCTCCTGGAGGTCAAATGGGACAGCTTTCTGCCCCAAATCGTCCGGGACATCCTGGAGCTTCCCGGCCGGCGGGCCGGGGCCTTCTCCAAATACGCGCAAAGCAGAATTTACGGTTAATATATACGGATACAATTATCGGGAGGAAACAGCAATGACTTTTTCGGACATCTTCAAATCCAGCTTTCTGGAGAACGTGACGGCGGTGAGCGTCCTGGATATGGCCCTGGCGCTTGTCCTGTCCTTCGGCCTGGGCGTCTTCATCTTTCTCGTCTATAAAAAGACCTACCAGGGCGTGATGTACTCCAGCTCCTTCGGCGTGACCCTCATCGCTCTGACGATGATCACCACCCTGGTCATCCTGGCGGTGACCAGCAACGTGGTGCTGTCCCTGGGCATGGTGGGCGCGCTCAGTATCGTCCGGTTCCGCACGGCCATCAAGGAGCCGCTGGACATCGCCTTTCTCTTTTGGGCCATTGCCGCCGGCATCGTCCTGGCGGCGGGCATGATCCCCCTGGCGGTCATCGGCAGCGTCATCATCGGCGTCATCCTGCTGGTGTTCGTCAACCGCAAATCCCACGCCGACCCCTATATCCTGGTGCTCTCCTGCGACGGGCAGGACAGCGAGCGGCGGGCCGGGGAGCTGTTGCAAAACGCCACGAAGCTGTGCCGCGTCAAGAGCAAGACCGTCCGTCCCGGCCAGATCGAGGTCAATTACGACGTGCGCCTCAAGGACGGCGACACCGGCTTTGTGAACGCCCTTTCCACCCTTGCGGGCGTCAGGAGCGCGGCGCTTGTCAGCTACAACGGCGAGTACATGGGGTGACGGGATGGCCGCGAGCAAACGAATCGACGCGATCTGCGCCGTCATCACGGCCCTGACCCTGGTGATCACCGTCCTCTTCATGAACGGCGCGGCCCTGGGCCTCACCCCCGCCGGCGACGGCGACGCGGGGGAGGGGTACTTTACGGAGAACGACCTGGACGGCGACTGGGACGCCGCCGGCGCGTATACCGTGACTCTCACGGGGGACGGCGCGAAAATCTCTGGCGGGGCGTATTTCCTGGATGGGGCTGTCCACATCGTCTCGGCGGGCAGGTATGTGATCACGGGGACGCTGGACGGCGGACAGATCCTCATCGACGCCCAGAGCTCCGATAAGATCTGGCTGCGCCTGGCCGGGGCCTCCGTAACGAACCCGGACGGCGCGGCCCTGGAGATCCAGCAGGCGGAGAAGGTGTTCCTGACGCTGGCGGAGGGCACGGAGAACCGCCTCGTCTCCGAGAGCTTCACCGACACCGCCTCCGGCGTGGACGGGGCCGTATTTTCCCGGGACGACCTGACCGTAAACGGCTCCGGTTCCCTGACGGTGGAGAGCGCCGGCCACGGCATCGTGGGCAACGACGATCTGGTGATCGCCGGCGGGCGCCTTGATATCACCGCCGCCCAGGACGGCCTTCACGCCAACGACAGCGTGCGGATCCGGGCATCTGAGATCACCGTAAACGCCGGGGATGACGGCGTCACCGTCTCCAACGACGCGCTGACCGGCTTCTTCTACATGGAGTCCGGCACGCTGACCGTCCCCGCCTGCTATGAGGGCGTGGAGGCCCAGCAGATCACCGTGGCCGGCGGGAGCATCGACATTCGTCCCCAGGACGACGGCTTTAACGCCAGGGAGACGGGCTCCGTGCTCACCATCTCCGGCGGCAGCGTCCGTATCGTCAACGAGACGGGCCGGGATGCGGACGGTCTGGACTCCAACGGCAGTATCTATATCACCGGCGGGGACGTGTTCATCAGCCTGTCCGACACCGGCGGGAACGCGGCCCTGGACGCCGGGACCGAGACGGGCGGCGTGTGCCTGATCTCCGGCGGCACCGTCCTGGCCGCCGGCTCGGCCGCGATGGCGGAGAGCTTCGACGCCGCCTCCCCCCAGGGCTTTGTGTCCCAGACCGTCAGTGGCGCGGCGGGGGCCCAGGTGATTTTGACCGACGCCCAGGGACAAACGCTCCTGAGCGAGAGCGTCCCCTGTGCCTTCTCCAGCCTGCTCCTCAGCGCCCCCGGCCTGGCGGTGGGGGACGCCGTGAAGCTGTCCGTGGACGGCGCGGAGACGGATATCACCGTCACCAACCAGTCCGCCTCGGGCTTCGGAGGCTTCGGCGGCATGGGCGGTTTTGGCGGCGGCAGAGGCCAGCGCCCGAATATGAGCGGACAGACGGACAGCCAGAACCCCGACGGGAGCGGGCAAACAGACGCCCAATTTGACATGCGGCGTCCTGGCATGGGCGGCCAGACAGACGGCCAGATGCCCGATATGAGCGGCCAGACGGGCGGCCAGATACCCGATATGGACGGTCAGACGAACTTCCAAAGGCCCGGAATGGGCGCCCAGCGGCCCAACATGAACGGTCAGGGGACCCAGACGGGCGGCCAAACGGCGCTCCAGACAGAGCCTGTGGATCCCCAGACGCTCCTGCTGACGGGCGTCTCCGCCCTGTTGCTGTTGGCGGGCATCCTCATCGCCATAAAGGTCAGGCATTGACATTGATTTTTTCTTTCACAGCCGGACGCCGGGCGCGTCCGGCTGTGTTCATATATTTTCCACGTTTTGTTCAAAAAGAGTTCAACGTTTTTTCAGGGTCCTTTCAGGTTCGGGGGGTATAGTGGAGGCAATCAAGGGGAGAGCCCCAAAAGGGACGAGGCCCCGAAAGGAGTGTCTATTATGGAAGAAAAATATGAATACACCATAGAGAGCGCGGACAGCCGGAACGAGGAGACCGCCCTGGTCCCCCGGAAAAAGTCCCGCCGTCACGGTAAGCTTTTGAAATGCACCGCCCTTTTGCTGGCGCTGGCCCTTCTGTGCGGCGTCTCCGGTCTTGGCGGCGCGGCTCTTTACGCCAGACTCAACCCACCCGCGGAAATCCCTGCGTCCGAGGATACCCCGAGCACACCGGTGAATATGTCTACCCTCACGGGGGGCGAGCTGTCCGCCGAGGATCTCTATGAGGCGGTTCTGGGCTCCTGCGTGGGCATCACCGTCTCCACCACGGTGAACATCTTCGGCCAGACCACCACCTCCGCCGCCTCCGGCTCCGGCTTCGTGCTGACCGCCGACGGCTACATTGCCACCAACTACCACGTCATTGAGGAGGCCGCCCGGAGCAGCGCCGCCATCGAGGTGTCCTTCGCCGACGGCAGCCGGTACACCGCCACGCTGGTGGGCGGCGAGGAGGAGGCCGACGCGGCCGTTATCAAGATCGACGCCCAGGGCCTGACCCCCGTCACCCTGGGGGACAGCGGTTCCCTGCGGGTGGCCCAGTGGGTCTGCACCGTGGGCAACCCCCTGGGGGAGCTGACCTTCTCCTTCTCCGACGGGCGTATCTCCGCTCTTGACAGGGTCATCGCCACGGAGGACGGGGAGAGCATGAACATGCTCCAGACCAACTGCGCCATCAACCCCGGCAACTCCGGCGGCCCGCTCTTTGACGAGCAGGGCCGGGTGGTGGGCATCGTCACCGCCAAGTACACCAACGCCTCCAACAACGTCAGCGCCGAGGGCCTGGGCTTCGCCATCCCCATCGACGACGTGAAGGCCATGCTGTCCGACATCATCACCTACGGCTATGTGACGGGCAAGCCCCAGCTGGGCGTCACCGTCAGCACCGTATCCAGCGCCCTGCGCCGTTACGGCATCCCCGCCGGCGCGGCGGTAGAGGCGGTGGAATCCGGCTCCTGCGCCGAGAAGGCCGGCATCCAGGTGGGCGACGTTATCACTTCCTTTGACGGCAAGACGATCGCCTCCGGTGATGAGCTGGTCACGGCGGTGAAAAGCAAGCGCGCCGGGGACACGGTGAACGTCACCCTTACCCGCCAGGGCGAGAGCGTCACCCTCACCGTCACCCTGGACGAGAAGACCTCCGCCGCCGTTGAGACCCCGGCGGAGGAGCGGGAGTACGCCTTCTGGCCCTTTGGCGGCAATACCGGCCGGGGCAGATCGGAGGGCGAGGAGCTGTGATCACTGTAAGCCATCTGACGAAATATTATGGCCGTCACCTGGCCGTCAGCGACCTGTCCTTTGAGATCGGCGAGGGCCACGTCTACGGCTTCCTGGGCCCCAACGGGGCGGGGAAGTCCACCACCATGAACATCATGACCGGGTGCCTCTCCGCCACGGAAGGGTCGGTGAGCATCGACGGCCACGACATCTTCGAGGAGCCGCGGGCCGCCAAAAGGCTCATCGGGTACCTGCCCGAACAGCCGCCCCTGTATCTGAGCGAGACGCCGGAGGAGTACCTTCACTTCGTAGGGCAGGCCAATGGCCTGCGGGGGGAGCGCCTGCGGGCGGAGCTGGAGGCCGCCATTGAGGCCACGGGCATCGAGCCGGTGCGCCATAAACGCATCGGCGCCCTCTCCAAGGGCTTCCGCCAGCGGGTGGGCATCGCCCAGGCCCTGCTGGGCGACCCGCGTGTCATCATTCTGGACGAACCCACGGTGGGCCTGGATCCTCTGCAGATCCTGGAGATCCGGGATCTGATACGCCGGCTGGGCCGCACCCACACCGTCATCTTCTCCTCCCACATCCTCTCCGAGGTCCAGACCGTCTGCGACCGGATCCTCATCATCGCCCACGGCAAACTTGTGGCCCAGGGCGAGCCGGAGGAACTGGAGCGGGAGCTGGCTGGGGAGACCGAGATCCAGCTCACCGTGGACGCGGACGACCTGACAGCGGCGAAGATCGTGGCCTCCGTGGAGGGCCTTCACGCCCTGGAGGTCACGGGGGAGGGGAGCGTCTCCACCTTCCGGCTGGCCGCCGGGGACGGCGACCCCCACGCCATGACCCGGGCCCTCTTCGGCGCTTTTGCCAAGGCGGATACGGCCATCCTGGAGATGGGCGTCAAAAAGGCCACCCTGGAGGACGTCTTCCTGGAGCTCACGGAAAAGGACGGCTCCGACCTCCCCACGCCGGAGGACGGCGCGGCGGAAAATGACACGCCGGAGGACGGCGCGGCGGACGATTTTAAGGAAAGCGAGGCGACCGGCCATGACGGCGATCCTGAAGCATGAACTGAGGGCCCATTTCCACTCCCTCACCGCCTGGGTCTTCGGCGCGTTTCTGCTGTGCTTTGTGGGGATCGGGGCGCTCCAGTACAATCTGAAGGCGGCTGTCAGCAACTTTGAGTACGTGCTGGGCTACTGCGCCATCATCCTGGCCATCATCGTGCCCCTTCTGACCATGCGGACCATCGCCGAGGAGCGGAAGCAGAAAACGGATCAGCTTCTCTACTCCCTGCCCGTCACCACCACCCAGGTGGTGCTGGGGAAGTACCTGGCGCTGCTGGTCCTCTTTGCCATCCCGCTGTTGATCGTGTGCCTCTACCCGCTGATTTTCGCCCAGTACGGCGACGTCTACCTGCCCACCGCCTACGGCGCCATCGGGGCCTTCTTCCTGATGGGCGCGGCGCTGATCGCCCTGGGGGTGTTTATTTCTTCCCTCACCGAAAATCAGGGCTTCGCCGCCGGGCTGGGCGTGGCGGTGATGCTCTTCAACTACTACAGCGTCAGCCTGTCGGAGTACGTCTCCCGCACCACCGTGGGTTCCGGCATCGCCCTGGCGGTGCTGGCCGTGCTCCTGTGCCTGCTGATCCGGTACATGACGAAAAATACCAATCTGGCCTACGGCGCGGCGGTGGTGCTGATCCTGGCCCTCTCCGGGGTGCTCTGGTTCAAGCCGGAGCTGTTGGAGGGACTGCTGCCGGAGATCATGGAAAAGCTCTCCTTCTTTGAGCGGTTCTATACCTTTGTGGACGGGGTCTTTGACCTGACCAGCGTGGTCTTCTACCTGACCGCCATCGTCTTTTTCCTCTTTTTATCCGTCCAGTCCCTGGAGAAGCGGAGGTACAACTGATGAAAAAGGAAAACGAAAACAAGAGGCGGAGCGCCCTGGCCCTCCGGGGCGGGGTGTACTCCCTGATCATCACCGTCGTGGTGCTGGCCGTTCTGATCGCGGTGAATGTGTTTGCCGAGAGCCTGCCCGCCACCTACACAAAACCGGATATTTCCTCGTCCAAGCTCTACTCCATCACCAGCAACACAAAGGTGGTCGTCAACGGCCTGAAGGACGATGTGACCATCTACTGGATCGTCCAGGCGGATCAGGAGAACACCGTCTTGGAGCGGCTTTTGGAGAAATACGAGAGCCTCTCCGACCACCTGACGGTGGTGAAGCGAAACCCGGACGTGTACCCCACCTTCGTGGAGAAGTATACCGACGAGCAGGCGCAGAACAACTCCCTGGTGGTGGAGTGCGGGGACCGGAGCCGGTATATCGCCTATGACGACATTTTTGTGACGGACATGGACATGTACGCCTACACCTACACCACCGAGTTTGACGGCGAGGGCGCCATCACCTCGGCCATCGACTACGTGACCAGCGACGATCTGCCCAAGGTGTACCTCTTGGAGGGTCACGGCGAGGCCGACCTGCCCCAGGGCTTTGCCGATACGCTGACAAAGGAAAATATCGAGACGGACAGCCTTTCCCTGGCCGCCGTGGACACCATTCCCGAGGACGCGGATGCGGTGATGATCTACGCGCCGCAAAGCGATATTTCCGAGGAGGAGAAGACCATGCTGGCCGGGTATATCCGGGACGGCGGTAAGCTCCTGGCGCTGGCCGGGCCCGTGGAGGACGGGGCGCTGACAAATCTCACCGCCCTGCTGGAAAACTACGGCGTCACAGCTAAGGACGGCATCGTGGTGGAGGCCGACCGGGCCCACTACGGCTTCCAACAGCCCCTCATCCTGATCCCGGATCTGGGCGACAGCCAGATCACCCAGCCCCTGACGGAGGATCGGTACTTCCCCATGCTGCCCATCGCCCAGGGCCTTGTGACCAGCGGCGATGTGAACGGCACGGTGACGGAGCTCCTGACCACCTCCGATACGGCCTTCAGCAAGCTGGCCGGCTTCGACCTTAATACCTATGAGAAGGAGGAGGGCGACATCGACGGCCCCTTTGCCCTGGCGGTGGATATCGAGGACGACGGGGGCGGGGAGCTCATCTGGTTCGGGAGCGGCCAGTTTTTGGAGGATATGTACAACGCCTACTCCTCCGGGGCCAACAGCGACCTGGTGATGAACGCCCTCTCCCAGCTCATCGGGGAGCGGGAGGCCCTGGCCATCCGTTCCAAGTCCCTGAATTATAACTACCTGACCATCTCCGAATCCACCTCCAACGTCCTGAAAGCGGTGATGATCGGCCTGGTGCCCCTGGCCTTCCTGGGAATCGGGATCGCCGTTGTGATTCGCAGAAGGAGGCTGACAAATGAAACGGTATAAACGCGTCTTCGTCCTGCTGGGCGTACTGGTGATCGTGGTGGCCGCCGCCTTCGCCGTCTCCCATATGCGGGAGCGGAAAGAGGCCATCAAAACCTCCGGCGAGACGTTCCTCACCGTCCCCGCCGACAGCGTGACGGCCCTTGACTGGACAAACGGCGATACAAGCCTTGCCTTTCACAAGGAGGACAACTGGCTTTGGGACGACGATGAGGCGTTCCCGGTGGACCAGGAGGAGATAGCGAAGCTCCTGGCCCCCTTTGAAAGCATGGCCGCCGCCTTTGTGATCGACGATGTGACCGACTATGAGCAGTACGGCCTGACGGAGCCGGAGTGTACCGTCAACCTGACCGCCGGAGAGACGAAAACCACCGTCAAGCTGGGCGCCTACAGCAGTCTTGACCAGCAGCGCTATGTGGACATCGGCGACGGCAAGGTGTACCTGGTGGCGGACGACCCCCTGGACGACTACGATGTGGAGCTTGCGGACCTGATAGAGCACGACAAGATCCCCGCCCTGGACCCGGCGTCCTTCACGGTGACCGGCGCGGTGGAGCTGGACGCCGCCTATACGGAGGAGGGCGACAGCTATTGCGCCGAGGACGTGTACTTTACCGCGGACGGCCTGCCGCTGGATACGGACCGGGTGGAGGATTGGCTCGACCGGTTTGAGTCCCTGTCCCTGACAGACTATGTGACCTACAACGTCACGGACGAGGAGCTGGCCGCCTATGGTTTGGACGAGCCCGATCTGACCGTCACCGTCACCCCCAAGGAGGGGGATCCCGTGACCTTTGAGCTCTCTGAGGTCATCCCCGAGGACGCTGAAAGCGAGGAGGAGACAAAGGCGTATATCCGGTTTAACGGCAGCCAGATCATATATTCCATCGCTCCCGGCGATTACACGGTAATCAGCCAGGCGGCCTACGATGATCTCAGACACCGGGAGCTTTTCACGCCGGAATTTGAGAGCGTCACCGCCATCGACGTGACGCTGGAGGGCGCTGCCTACCCCTTTGTCCTCACGGAAAACGAGGAGGGGGACAGCGTCTGGACCTACAGCGGCGTGGAGATCGAGATCAGCGGCGTCAGGTCCGCTCTCACGGCTCTTACGGCCTCCTCCTTCACCGACCAGGAGCCCACGGGGCAGGAGGAAATATCCCTCACCCTCCATCTCGCCGACGAGGCGCACCCGGAGCTTACCATGACTCTCTACCGCCTGGACGGCTCCCTGTGCTCGGCCAGCGTCAACGGCCAGCCGGTCTGCACCGTCTCCCGTTCCCTGGCCGTGGACCTCATCGAGGCGGTGAACGCCCTGGTCCTCGGCTGACAGTGCTTTGCCATTACGTGTATTATACCACAAAGCTAAGTATTTGTCAAGCGTTATTTTAAAATAATCTAAAATATTTCAATGCTTTGAATATAGAGGCGACAAAAACCCCGGAGAAATCCGGGGTTTTTCACGTTTATAAGGTGCCATCGAATTTCGCAATATCTAATTAATACGCTTCTGTAGGGGCCGCATCGGGGTCCCCATCGGGCTATTGCCCGATGGGGAAAGGACGAGCCGAGCCAGCGCCTGAGGGCGAATACTTGGAGCCCGAGGTTAAGCGGCTCGCGCGAGGACGAAGGCGGCCCGATATTTCAATGGCGGCGAAGCCGCAACCTTTTTTGGGGCGGCGCGTGAGAAATTCGAAGGTGCGTCGGGCCGGCCGGGTGTCCGGCCCGTACGGGTGCGTTATACGAAATGCGGCGGGAATTTGTGGGCCGCCCGGGAGGGCGGCCCCTACGACCTTTGACGAAACAAATCCCCATTAATGCCGAATTTCCGGCAATCTTCCCGCAAACGCCGTAGGGGCGGCCGTCCCCGGCCGCCCGTCCATCGAATTTCCATAAACCTTCCGTTACAACGCCGTACGGGCCGCCGCCCTCGGCGGCCCATGGGACCATCGAATTTCGCAATATCTAATTGATACGCTTCTGTAGGGGCCGCCTCTCCAGACGGCCCACGAATTTTAATAAGCGGCGAAGCCGCAACCTTTTTAACTAAAAAACCCCGGATTTCTCCGGGGTTTTTCGTGTTAAAAAGACTGATTCAATTTTTAGATAAGTCCGCTTTTTGGATGAGGCTGAAGCCCAGGGGATAGGGGCCGGTGTGGACGGAGATGGCCGCGCCGATGTGATAGATGGGCAGCTCCGGCCGGTGGCCGGCCTCCTGAAGATGCGCGGCGATCACGTCCCGGAAGACCTGGCCCTCCTCGTAGTCGTACCCGTAGCCGATATCGGCCACATACTCATCCGTGGAGGCGAACGTCTCGTTTACGTATTTCACCGCCAGCTTGCCCACCATATCCATGGATTTTTTCCGGGAGCGGGTGATGCCGGAGGGGAAGATCTCGCCCTCCTTCAGGGTGATCAGCGGGCGGATGCCCAGGAGCGACCCGGCCATCCCGGCCAGCTTCCCGATGCGGCCCCCGGCCCGCAGATAGTCCAGATTCCCCACGGTGAAGAAGATGCGCCCGGTGGGAAGGATGGCCCGGAGGCGCTTGACCGATTCCTCAAAATCAAATCCGGCGTCGCGGAGCTTAACAAGCTCCAGCACCACCAGCCCCTGGAGAACGGTATCCACCGTGGAGTCGATGACCTCCACCTTGATAGCGGGGTAGTCGTCGGCCAGAAGCTCCTTGGCGGCCAGCGCCACCTCGTAGCAGGAGGAGAACTTGCGGGTGATGGTGATGCAGATGATGTCCTCGCCGGCCCTGGCGGCCTCCTCGAAGGCCTCCAGAAAATCGCTGGTGGGGGGCATGGAGCTCTTGGGGAAGCTGCCCTGATGCTCCACCATCCACTTGTAGAAGTCGGCCTTGGAGATCTCCACGTTTTCCTTGATGTAGTTTTTGTCGTCCGTGGTCACATAGAAGGGGACGACATGGATGCCCTTTTCCTGGCAAAGAGCCTCCGGCAGATCGCAGGAGCCGTCCGAAATGATCCTGTACGCCAAGCTGAACACCTCCTTGAGAAGAAATCCGATTAAATCGACACAGTGTACTATTTCCTGCCTATTATATTACAGCAAAATCCCGCCCTTGACAATAGGCAGGATTTTACTGGATTGTAGAATTTGGCGAAACAGTTTTTAAGGAATGTGTCGGGTTAATCGGGGACAAAGCCCTCGAAGATGGGGACCACGCCCTCCGCCTCCAGGGCCCGCATCAGCTGGGGATCCCGGACTGTCCAGCTGACCTCGTGGACGCCGTAGAGCTTTTTCATGAGCTTTAAGCTGGGCTGGGACCGGTCGATCCAATTGTAGGCGATGAAGTCCGGCGCGGTGAGGAAGGTGGTCAGCAGATACGTCATGACGGCCCGCTGGGGGACGTTGAGGCTGGCGGGCTTGGAGCGCAGAAAATTCTCGCTGAGCTGGCCGCGGATCACGTCCGGGTATTTTTTCTTCAGGCACATCAGCACCGAGGGATCGAAGGACTCCAGGCAGTAGAGGCCCTGGTAGCTTTCGAGCCTCTGCATCACGGCGTCGGTGAGGGCGTCGGCGTTGCCGCCGGCGGTCTTCAGCTCCACGATCAGCGGCGTTTTCCCCGCAAAGACCTCCAGCACCTGCTCGAAGAGGGGGATCGTCTCGCCGGAGCCCTTCAGGGGGCAGGCGGTCAGGTCCCGCGCCGCCAGCTCCTCCACCCGGACGGCCTTGCCGGTGACGCGGGCAAGATCGCTGTCGTGGACCACGGCCAGGGAGCCGTCCCGCATCAGGTGGACGTCCAGCTCCGCGCCGAAGCCGTGCTCCACGGCGGCCCGGAATGCGGAGAGGGAGTTTTCCGGCCGGCCCGCGTCCAGATCGTGCAGGCCCCGGTGGGCGTAGCGGACCTTTTGCAGGGCCTCCCACCCGGGCATGTTTCGCCGGGGCGTCAGGGCGGCCAGGTACGCCCCCGCTGTCAGCGCTGCGCCGGCGGTCAGTCCGGCGGCGGCTTTGGAAAGGGATCTCATGGGATTCCTCCTGTTACAATAAATTTACCCCAACTTCGTGGCCGCCGGCCACGGGCGGGGGCATCTCGTTGCCCAAGCTGTTAGAATGGAGAGGCAATGGTCTGGCATTCACCTCCAAGAGCTTCGCGCTCGAAAGAAAGTCAGTCAGCCATCCCTCCCATTCGCGGCGTTCGATTTGTGCAGGTAGAGTGCCCACACGGTACACTCGCGTCAGCAAACAGATGGAATCGGCAATGGGGAAAGATGGTTCGCCATTGTAATTCTTGTATCGGGAGGATTCCAGATGTACGCTGTGGGAATCGATGTTTCCAATGGGAAGAGCACAGTCACTGTGCTCAAATCAAAACGCGAGGCCGTCATGCCCACGTTTGATGTCACGCATACCACCGACGGGTTTGGCGCTCTGGTCGAAAAGCTGAACACCCTGGACGGAGAGGTAAGGATCGTCATGGAACACACGGGCCGCTACTACGAGTCCATCGCCGCCGTCCTGCATAACGCCGGGTTCTACGTCAGCGCCGTCAATCCCCTGCTCATCAAGGAGTACGGCGGCAATAATCTCCGCAAGATCAAGACCGACAAGGCCGACGCGAAGAAGATCGCACGCTATGCCCTTGACAACTGGGACGAATTGCGTCAATATACTCCTATGGACAACATTCGTTATGAGCTCAAAACGCTCAACCGCCAGTTCCAACTGGCCAGCAAGAACCGTACGGCTTGCTCCAACAATCTGGTCGCCCTCATGGAGCAGTCCTATCCGGGTGTGCGCTCCCTGTTCGACAGCCCTGTCAGGGCGGACGGCAGCCAAAAATGGGTGGACTTCGCGGATACCTTTTGGCATGTGGACTGCGTGGCGAAGCTGAGTCTGAAGGCGTTTACGGAGCGTTACCGCAAGTGGTGCAAGCGGCACGGCTATAATTTCAGCGAGGGAAAGGCCGCTGAGATCCATGGGAAAGCCAAAACACTGTTCCCGCTGGTCCCAAAGACTGACGTCGCTAAGCTGATGGTCAAGGAGGCCGTGATCCAGCTCAATACTGTCTCCCGCGCTGTCGAGGTCTTTCGCGCCCAGATGAACAGCCTGGCTTCCCAGCTCCCGGAGTATGAGGCGGTCATGGGCATGACCGGCGTCGGACCGTCTGTGGGGCCTCAGCTCATGGCTGAGATCGGGGACCTTCGCCGGTTCGAGCACCAGAAGTCCCTGGTGGCCTTTGCCGGTACGGACCCAGGCAGGAATAATTCGGGCGCCAAAGAATCCAACTCCGGCAGATCCAGCAAGCGCGGTTCACCGTATCTGCGCAAGACCCTGTTTGTCATCATGTCGGTCCTGATCCAGCTCCGGCCAGCCGATGACCCTGTCTACCAGTTCCTCGACAAAAAGCGCTCCGAGGGAAAGCCGTACTACGTCTATATGACCGCCGGCGGCACAAAGTTCCTGCGCATCTACTACGGCAGGGTCCGCGACTGCCTCAAGGAAAAGGGCCTCTGGGACAAGCCTGCTGAGGATACGGTCAACTCCGACTGACGGCGCCACCCATATATTTCCTTCTTTTGGCTGCCCCTTCAAGGCGGCCTATTTGTGTTGCCCATTTTTACCGCCACTCTTTATTCGTATTTTTTCGCGTTTGGGGTTGACTTTTTATTTGCAGGCTTTCATTGGAAGCAAAGAGTTTGGTTTATTAGTCGTCCATGTCCTCGAAGGCGTTCAGGCCGCGCTTGGGCTCGGCCTTCACGTCGCCGTGCTTCACGAACAGCATGGTCACAAAGCTCAGGCCCACAAAGAGGGCGGCGTAGGGGAACAGGGTCCAGTAGCCCACATGCTCCAGAAGCCAGCCGGCGATGACGGGGGTGATCACCTGGGCGGCCATGGAGGCGGTGTAGTAGTAGCCGGTGAACTTGCCCACGTCGGAGCCCTTGCACATCTCCACCACCATGGGCAGGGAGTTGACGTTGATGGCCGCCCAGGCCAGGCCCACCAGGGCGAAGGCGATGTACATGATGATGTTGATGGAGTCAAAAACGTTGGTCAGGATCCCGCCCAGCAGGAAGCAGACGGCCAGCAGGATGACGCCGCCCAGAATGGTCTTTTTCCGGCCGATCTTAGAGGCCACGACGCCGATGGGGATGTAGCTGACGATGGCGCCGCCGGTGGCCACCATGAGGCAGGTGGACGCGCCGCCCAGGCCCTCGCCCATGACCACGTCGATATAGGTGGTGAACCAGGTGGTGACGCCGTTGTAGCCGATGAACCAGAGGGCGATGGAGGCCAGGAGGAAGCCGAGAGACTTCTTCACCGGCTTCGGCAGGATCTCATTGCCGGAGCCGTCGTCCCGGGCCAGGTCCCACTCCGGGTGCTTCTTCTCCAGAGCCTGGTTTTCGGAGGCCAGCTTCGGCTCCCGGATGGTGAGGAGCAGGATCACCACCGCCGCCGCCATCAGCGCGGAGACGATGATGAAGAGGGGCTGATAGTCCACGTGGGCCAGGCCCTCCACCTTAGACTTGGGATAGAGGACGGCCGCCACACCCAGGTAGATGATGCCGCCCACGGCCCCCATCAGGTTGATGATGGCGTTGCCCTTGGAGCGCAGGGGCTTGGGCGTCACGTCGGGCATCAGCGCCACGGCGGGGGAGCGGTAGGTACCCATGGCGATGAGCAGCAGCCCCAGAACCACCACAAAGGAGGCGAATTTAAAGGGCGCGGCCTCGGCGGCGTAGCTGTTGTCCAGGATCGGCAGAAGGTTCATGAGGATCACCGCCCCGGCGGTGCCTCCTAAGATGTAGGGCATACGGCGGCCCAGCTTGGTGTTCGTCCTGTCGGACAGGCCGCCGAAAAGAGGCAGCAGGAACAGCGCCAGAATGTTGTCCGCGGCCATGATGACGCCGGCCAGGGACTCGGGCATGTGGAAGGTCAGCGTCAGGATCTTGGGCACCACGTTGTCGTACATCTGCCAGAAGGCGCTGATGGACAAAAACGCCAGGCCCACTAAGATGGTGCGCTTGTTGTTGAGCTTCAGTTTTTCCTTTTCCATGGGTCTTCCTCCTTTTTCCTTTACGATCATAATAACAGGAAAGGAGGCAAAAATCAACAACAATTTTGTATAATTTGACTTTATCGAAGCAGTAAGACAGGGCGGGAAATTGTCCCACCCCGTCTTTAAAATAGGCTTTTCGTTTACCACCCGGCGTCGGCGGTGGAGGCGATGTAGAAGACGCCCAGGGTCCCGGGGCCGCAGTGGATGGTGACCACGCTGCCGGCGCGGGTCACATAGACGTTTTTGAAGCGGTGGAGCGAGCGCACCCGGTCCGCGATCTCGTCGATGATCTCCTGGGGGAGGCGGCCCGTGTGGGAGATAAACACGTTGTCGGGGTCGGCCTCCTTCAAAAGCGGCTCCAGATCCTCGTAGTATTTGCGGATCACGTCGGGCTGACGGCCCCGGTACTTCTTCGCCACCCCCAGGCCCCCGTCCTTCACCAGGATCTTGGGCTTGATTTTCAGCGCGCCGCCCACCAGCGCCGTGGCCGCCGAACAGCGGCCGCCCCGGTGAATATAGGTGAGCTGCTCGATGACCGAGGTGGTGCGCACCTTTGGGATGAAGGAGTTTACATAACTCTCCACCTTCCGCAGATCCGTCTCCCCGGCCTCGATGAGGGCGGCGGCCTTCAGAATGAGGAGACCGATGCCGGTGCACAGGTTCCTGGAGTCGATGACCGCCACGTGGTCGGCGTAATCCAGATTCTCCGCCGCGATGCGGAAGGTGTTGCAGGAGGCGGACAGGCCCGTGGAGATGCCGAAAAAGAGCACGTCGTCACCGGCCTCAATAGCCTGACGGAGGGCGTTTTCCGCGTCGCCCACGGAGAAGGCGGCGGTGACGGGGGTGGTGTTGTGCTCGTCCGACCAGGCGTAAAGCTCGTCGGGGGTGATGTTTTGCCAGTCGATGTAGGTCTTGTCCCCCATGTTCACGTAGAGGGGGATGATCTTGATGTGGTGCTTTTCCCAGAGCTCCGGGGTCAGGTCGTTGGTGCTGTCGGCGTAGATTTTGATCATGGTGAAACCTCACTCAAACAGTTCTTTCGGCACGGGCAGGGAGTACGCCTCGCCGTCCAGTACAAAGCTTATCATAAAATTGTCTGCGTCGAAACGGACGTTTTGCGCCCGGGTGAGGGCCAGGAGCTCCCGGTAAAGGCCGCGCTCCTTTTCCGTATAGCCGCCCGAGTCGTCGGACAGGAGCAGGATGCCGCCGAAGAGGGCGTTGATCCGGGCCAGCAGGAGCTTCTGGTCGTCCCTGAGCTCAATGTTGTCCCGGCGGAGAAAGAACACGTCCGGGTCGCTGAGATAGGCCCGCCCGTTGAGCTCCCGGCGAAACAGGGTGTTGAGGATGGCCTGCTTTGTGCTGACGCGCTCCCGGTGACACAGCCGCATAAAGGGCTTGTCGTCCCAGTTAAGGCCCACGTCGCAGCTGACGCGGCAGTATTCCACCCGGCCGAAGGCGGGCATCACGGGGACGCCGCACCCCAAGAGGACGGCGGAGCCGCACAGCTTGCGCAGAAGCCCCATAGCCCGGATCATCCGGCCGGCCCGGGTCTCCCGCTCCGTGCCGAAGGGGGCCGCGCCGTAGAGAAAATCCAGCTTCAGAAGGTCGAAGCCCCACTCCCGGACGACCCGGTCAAAGACCCGCCGCAGATAGTCGGTGACGGCGGGGTTGTCAATGTCCAGGGACACGAAGCCGCCCCAGTTGGAGCCCAGGAGCCAGGGCTGGCCGTCGACGCGCAAAAGCCAGTCCGGGTGCTCCCGGACGAGGCGGGAATCGCGTCTGGCCACAAAGGGGGCCAGCCACAGGCCGGCCTTAAAGCCGGCGGCGTGGATCTCGTCTGACAGGGGCTTGAGGCCGTTGGGGAATTTGGCGGGATCCGTCTCCAGCCAGTCGCCCACCGCCGGTTCCCAGCCGTCGTCGATCTGGAAGAGATCGCCGGGGGAGAGGAGGGACTTACAGCCCTCCAGATCGGCCCGGATCGTCCCCTCGTTGATGTTCTCATAGCGGTTATACCAGCTGGTGTACCCCCGCAGCGGCGGGGCGGGCAGGGGCTTCACGCCCAGGGCGGCAAACCAGCCGTCAAAGACCTGCTCCTCACCGCCCCAGGCGGCGTACAGGTCAAAGAGGGGATATTCCCCGCCGCACCGGATCCCTTTGCAGTCCCGCTCCAGGCGGAGGCTGGAGAGCCCGGCGTCGTAGGTGAACAGGGTGTAGCCGGGGGCTTCGTCCAGAGACGCCAGGAGCCGGAAGTCCTGACGCCGCCGGAAATAGCACCAGGAGAAGCCGTGGGTGACCCCCTCCCGGCAGGGGTAGGGGACAAAGTGGTAATCCCCGTACCGGTCAAAGGCGTACTTCCGGACAGTGGCGGCGGGCACGCGCCGCAGATCCCAGATCCGGTCACGGACGCCGTACTCCGGGCAGGAGGTCCAGGTCTGGTAGCCGTTCATGAAGATCCTATCGTACTCCAGCGCCGCCAGGGGGATCCGGGCGGTGACGGAGACGATGACGCCCTCGGGGAGCGGGGCGGAGATATGGACAGAGCTGTTCCAGTCAAAGGGGACCTGGCCGGAGAGGGTCTCGCGCCCCTCCGCCGTGTCCACCAGCGCTTTCCAGACGATCAGCATTATTCAACGCCCTTTCTTGTTTTCAGCGTCTCGCCGATCTCCTCCACCCGCTTGTCCGTCAGGGTGAATTTCTTTACGAAGAAGAGGAACGCCGTCACAAGCCCGATGATGGGCAGAATGGTCATGAGCAGGCGAAGACCCGTGATGGTGGAGGCGGACTGGGCGATGATCTCGCCCGTCTCCTCCGCGTCGCCCTCCAGACCGATGAGATCGAGGCCGATGCCGGTGATAAAGACGGCCAGACCCGAGGCGGCCTTTACCACGAAGGTCTGCATGGAGAAGATGACGGACTCCTCCCGCTTGCCGGTCTTCAGCTCCCCGTAATCCACGGAGCTGGACAGGAACACGGTGGTCAGCACCGTGAGGATCCCGTTGGCGGCGAAGACCAGCGCACCGCACACGCAGATGAGCGCCATGTTGGAGGCGAAGCCCGCGAAGCAGACGGCCAGGATGAGGGCGTAGCCCAGCATGGCGGCGCCTAACGCGCCCTTGAAGATCTGGGTGTTGCCGAACTTTTTACGGAGCAGGGGGTAAACCGCCATCATGCCTAAGATCTGGAATACGCCGCCCACCATGGTGAACATGGTATAGCTGCCCTTCCAGCCGGAGCCGCCGAAGTCGTATTTGAAGAAGTAGATGATCAGGTTGCTGGTGAGATAGAGGGCGCTGTTGATCATGAGGATGGCCAGCACCGTGATCATGGCCTGGTCGTTGCGGAACAGGGCCTTGAACATCTGGGGGATGGTGGAGGTCTCCATGCGGCCGATATCGTGCTCCCGCACCTTCAGGGAGCAGACGATCTCCGCCAGGACGAAAAGGACCGCCACAATCAGGGCGAACAGGGCGAAGCCCCGCCGCTCGTTGTCGCCGCCCAGAAATCCCACGGCGATGACCGTTCCCACCTGGATCAGGGCGGAGCCCACGCCGGCGCAGGTGCGGCCGATGACCGACAGGTTCTCCCGGTCGGCGGAGGTGGTGGTTATGGCCGGGATCATGGACCAGTAGGGAATGTCCATCATGGTGTAGGTGGTGCCCCAGAGGATGTAGATGACGGTGAAATAGACCATCATGGCCGTGCCCTGCACATGGGGCGCGGCAAAGAGGGCGTAGAGGGTGAAGGCGTTGAGGACGGAGCCGGACAGGAGCCAGGGCCGGAAGCGGCCCCAGCGGGTCTTTGTCTTGGCCACTAAGATGCCCATGAAGGGGTCGTTGAGGGCGTCGAAGATGCGGGCGATCATGAGGATGGTACCCACAAAGACCGAGGACAGATGCAGGATGTCCTGATAGTAGTACATGACATAGGTGGCCGACAGGGCGTATACCATGTCCTTGCCCACGGCGCCGACGCCGAAGGCGATCTTTTGCGAGGTTGTCACCTTCATTTGCGTTCCTCCCGTATAGTAAAGATCACATCTACCGGCTCGGTCTGAGCCGTTGAAACGGTGAGCACGGCGCTCCCGGCGCGCCCTGCCGTTTTGATGTACGTGCCTGTGGAGCCGCCCTCTAAGACGGCTGTGGCGGGCCCCACCAGCTCGGCGTCCCCCCGGACGCTGAAGAACACCGGCAGCTGGGCGTAGGAGGCCGGATTCCCATAGCCGTCTAAAATCCGCACCCGCACGGCGCTCATATCGTAGGCGTCCCCCTCATGAAGCTCCAGGCTGCTGGCCTTCACCTCCAGGCGGAGATCGGCGGACGCGCCGCCCCTGGTGACGGAGGAGACAAGCTTTCCGTCCTTGACGGCGTCGAACCGCCAGACGGTGGACAGGCCGCCCCAGTTGGACATGTATTTCCCATAGAGCAGGGCGGCGTCCCGGAGGGTGAGGCCGTATTTATCCAGCGCCGCGCCGGCCGTTTGCCGCTCCTGAGGGGTAAGCCCCTCGATTCCCCGGCCCTTCCACGACAGCAACAGCTCCCGGACGGCGGCGGCCTTGTCCCGGTCATAGCCCTCGGCGGTTTCCAAAAGCTTCCCCACGGTGTCCGTCACCTCCAGGGGCTTCCGGGGCAGGGCGTGAAAGGCCGCGCCGGGCTGCAGGACGGTGACAAAACAGCCGTTCCGGTAAAGCCGCACCTCATCGGCGTTGGAGAATACCCAGACCGTCCCCGGATCGCAGGCGTCGTACTCGCCGATGTCCATGGAGGAGCCCACCGCCAGCACCGGCGCCTCGTCCCCCTGGGCGGCATAGACGGCGGCGGCCAGCTTGGGATTGCGGAAGGCGTCCAGGACGCCGTGATAACAGATCCGATCCCCGGAGCCGAAATCCCTGTGGGTGTTGTAATCAAACATGCACCAGCCGAAGAAGCCGGCGTGCCCGCCGTCCGCCATGGCGGCGTCCATGACCCTGGCGTGGCGCAGGGCGTGCTCCTGGCGCTTCGACCAGGGGTCGAAGGGCTTGGTGGGGAACATATGGCCCACGGACTCGGAGATCAGGAGGGCCCGCCCCATATCGGGCGTCACGTCCTTCTTCTCCCGGCACCAGGCGTTGGAGCCGTTGTGGGAGAAGTCGTTGTAGGCGTACACGTCCTCTAAAAAGCTGCTGCGCACCCGGTCCCGGACGCCGGAGGTGGCGCGGCCGGGATCCAGCGCGTGGGCCTCGGCGTTGGTGCGGGTATAGAAGTCGTCGTAGTCCAGGCTCTCGTTGATGCGCACGCCCCACAGGATGACGCTGGGGTGATTGCGGTACTGGACCACCATCTCCCGCAGATTTTCCACCGCCTGATCCTGCCACCGGGCGCCGCCCACATGCTGCCAGCCGGGGAGCTCGGTGAACACCAGAAGGCCCTGCCGATCGCACTCGTCGATAAAATACTGGCTCTGGGGGTAGTGGCTGGTGCGGACGGCGTTACAGCACAGCTCCCGCTTCAGGATCCTGGCGTCCTCCCGCTGGAGGCTCTCCGGCGCGGCGTAGCCTATGTAGGGATAGGACTGGTGCCGGTTGAGGCCCCGGAGGAAGAGCTTTTCCCCGTTCAGGTAAAATCCGTCCGCCCGAAATTCCGCCGTGCGGAAGCCGAAGGTGGTCTCCTGAACGTCCCCCTCCACGCCGTTTTCTAAGAGGGCCGCCCGGCAGCGGTAGAGCGCCGGATCGTCCATGCTCCAGGGGCGAATTTGCCCGCCGATGCGTATAGTTGTCTCCGGCCCGCCGTCCGCCGTCGCCACGGCGCGGCCCTCCGGGTCGATGATGTCAAAGCGCAGAACGTCCCCAGGCCCCAAATCGGCCGCGCAGGAGATCTTTACCGATCTCAGGTCCGGCGTGGTCACAAAGAGGTCGGAGATCATCTTCCGGGGCCGAATGTCCATCCATACGTCCCGGTAAAGCCCGCCGAAGGTCAGGTAGTCGATCACATAGCCGAAGGGTGGGACCTCGGGGTTTTCCGTGGTGTCCAGCCGCACCGCCAGCAGGTTGTCCCCGGGCGTCAGCGCGTCCGTCGCCTCCACCCGGAAGGCGGTGTAGCCGCAGCGGTGGGCGGCCAGCGCCCGCCCGTTCACATACACGGCGGCGATATGCGCCGCGCCGTCAAATTGCAGAAAGCTCCGCCTGCCGGCGGCGCTTTCAGGGACGCGCAGGACGCGGCGGTACCCGCAGACCATCTGATAGCTGGCGCTGTCCGCGTAGTGGAGAGGCGTCTCCTTAACCGTGTGGGGGAGCCGCACCGGTTCATATGTCCCCGCGCCGGAGAGGAACGCCTCGCTCCATTCCGGCGTAAATTCCCAGTCGTTGTTGAGCCGCGTCATAACGCCCTCCCAAGCATGTTTTTTCTACCCCATATTATGCTATTTTCCAAACATGATTTCAAGTGTAAAAGCGAAAAATCAACACATTGTACAAATAATTCCGCCCGTTTTTGTGCACTTTTTAAATTGAACAAAATCCCCTTACCCCAGCCGGAAAGCAAACAAAAAAGCGGCTTGCCCAGGCAAGCCGCAATGTGCCGCTCGTACCATGAAAAATCCTCGCCCATAGGGCGAGGATTTTTCATGGTCGGAGTGGCCGGATTCGAACCGGCGGCCTCTTGGCCCGAACGAAATAGAAACAACTGAAAAATCAGACAAAAACGAGATTGGTGTCCAGTTGGGTGTCCATTGGGTTAGGCTTTAGCGATTTCACCGTACTTTGTTGTCATGTAAGATGTGAGTTTACCGAGCTGATCCTTCCGATGGCTTTCCCGGATGTCGGTATAGATCTGCATAGTGGTGTGGATGTCGGCGTGACCGAGTTGGGATTGGGAGGTCTTCATATCTACGCCGCTTTCATAGAGAAGGGTGGCGTAGCCGTGACGGAGCTGGTGAGGCGTCAACGTGGGCTTGATGTTGTGGTAGATGTATGTTTTCCCGGTCTTGCTCTTTCTCACTTCCGGGATATCGACCACCAGGCCCACGTCTTTACAGTAGTGGCGCCAGCGCCGGCGGAAGGCGTTTTCCTGCAGCGGGCGGCCGTCCGGAGCGGCGAAGATGAGCGTGTCGTCCTTGGCATCCTTCGGCCTTTTCAGATGCGCTTTGAGCCCGGGCAGGAGCTCGATCGATCTAACGCCGGATTCCGTTTTCGGCTCTTTAAGAACGGGCATTCCGGAAGGGTATGTATACTCCTTCGTGACGTTGATTTGGTCGTTTTCAGTGTCTATGTCTCCCCACGTCAGGGCCAGGGCCTCGCCCCGGCGGCACCCGGTATGGAGGAGCAGGTAGGGGAACAGGCCGAAGGTGGCCGTATCTACGTTGTCAATGACGACCTGCATCACGCTGTCATTCGGGCTTGAGCGCTTCTTGCGCTTCAATCCGCGGGGAATCGTCACGGCGGTGGCCGGATTGAAGGTGATATAGGGGCGCTCCTGGGTGATGGCGTAATCGAAGATCATCTTAATGACGCCCTTCTGGGTCTTCGCCGTCTTGGCGGCATAGCTCTGGGACTTCATGCGGAGAATGATCCGCTCCACGTCGGCGGGAATGATCTCATTGATGGGGCGGCTGCCGAATTCCTGGACGGCGGCATTGTAATACGGCGTGTAGGAAACGCGGGTGTTGTCCTGAAGGGTTTCCGTTTTCACCGCCCACCAGGCTTCCGCTACCTCCTTGAAGGTGGGGACGGACGGCTTTGACGCCTCTTCTACCTTCCTATAAAGCTCCTCCGGATCCTTGGAGCGGAATTTGCGGGGGACACCGTTGATGACCCTGGAGCAGTAGTAGAGCCCACGCTTTTCATCATAGGAAAACATGGCCGCGTAGTCAACTTTTTTCACTTTTCCCATTGTAAAACCTCCAATATTATGTTAATATTGAAGGGTAGTAGGCCCTTCCGAAACTTACTACCCTTCTTGACCGCCTCCGGTGCCGGTAACGCCGGGGGCGGTTTTTTATTTCAGCAAAAGTAATCTATCTGTCCGAAATGATTAAACCACTTCCGAATGATTTCGTCGCTGTTGGCCTCAATAATGCGAAGGAGATCACGCAGAACAGGAGCGGGGATCCTGGCGTTGTTGCTGCCAAGCAGGGCCTTTCCGCGGCTGGTGATCCACACCTTTGTCCCGTTCGCGGTCGCCCGCCCCTCCGCTATGTGAACGTGTACCGGCTCCAGCGGGTCGTTTTCATTTGACCAGAAGTAGATGATATACGGCCCGACTCTAAAAATTTGCGGCATGCAGTACTCCGCCTTTCTGAGAAAACTCAAGGATCAGGTGAGCGTTGTTGCACAGGAGCTGTCTGAAGCGCTCCATTTCTTCCTCGGAGTAGCCGTGAACATCCGTCCACCGGTATCCCGGCAGGAAGCAGGTGGCGTCATGAAAGCCGTCTCGCTCGTCCGGCGTCTCAATGTACACCTTCACGCTCCCGTCCTCCCGCATCTCGGAATGCGTGATCTCGGTGTCATCATCCAACGTCAAAAAAGGATACATCATAAAAAATACCTCCTTATTTACCGTTTGACCGTCCCCGGGCCGGGGGCGGTTTTTTATTTTGCTCAGCCCAGAAGTGCCTGGACTTCCTCGTTGGAGGCAAGGACAGCGCAATCCGGATCCTCCCGAATCTGACGAATCATTTCAAGATCGGCTTCATCCGGGGCCTCCTCCTCAATGGCGTCCCAATCGGGTGCGGAATACATGCGCTCGATCATGCTCCAAAGACGCCGCGCGGCATCCTCGTCCATCACCGTAATGGCACCCATCAGACGGGCTTTAACTTCACTCATGATGACACCTCCTAATTTTTATAAACCTGACCGCGGTTGTCTATCTTTGTAACATCAACAACAGTGCCGTCCCTCAAAAACAGAACGCGGTAATCGCCGACACGCAGCCGATAGTAGGGCTGACCGGTCAGCTTCTTCACGTCACCCGCCGGAAGAAGCGCGACGGCGTTGATAATACGGGATCTTGTCGCGGCGGTTTGCTTTGAAAGAAATTTGACGGCCTGCTTCGAGTAATGGATCTCCATTTTTGCGCAACACCTCGTTCCTATATTTTGTCCTGAGCTTACTTTCAGTCCGGTTCAGACTTTCCCGTTCCGTCATTGGTGCTTCGGCACCGGGACGGTTATTTTTGCCTCTAAGTTTCTTCTTGGCCTACTTCGTCCGCACCCTGTTTTTTATATTTCCCAGAGGACACAAGGTCATCCGCGTAATCCACGAGCTTTTCCTGCCCCTCATCGTTGAGGTGATCAAGAGCGTCGGAGAGAAGTTGAAGGTTGGGGGAATGGACACGTGTTTGAATTAAATTATTTACTTCAGGACCTTTATCAGAAAATGCGTCACTACTATCAATTTTTGCCCATTCATCCGGAGCAACAACCTCCGAAATATAGAAATTGAGTATCTGTGCCAATTTTTCAAGCTGTCCCAAAGACGGAGTTATTTCTCCTGTTTCATATTTTGATAATGTAGCCCTGTTAATACCAGTCCGTTGGGCAACTTCCGCTTGGGTCATTTTCAAGGCTTTTCTTGCATCTCTTATTCGTCGATAGTTCACCAGAACACCTCCTCTAAACTTAATGTAACTCAAAAGCACAAATTTGTCAAGACATTTATAAAAAGTTCTTGACAAGCACACGTTCTTGTACTAAAATGTGCCTATCAAGCACATAGCGAGAAAGGAGGGCACATTTTGAAAATCAACCGGCTTGAAATTGAGAAGATTCTCGCAGAACGGCAAATGACAAAAACGACATTGGCGGATTCCTGTGGAATCGCTCGGCAAAATCTCAGCACCATCTTAAACAGGGGAACGTGTGAGCCTAAAACGGTCGGAATTCTGGCTAAAGGCTTAGGTGTCCCTATTGCGACCATCTCAGGAGAGTAAATAAAAGGAATTACTAACAGGAGGTGACTTAATGAAGTTCCCGGGCGAGTTTCCGAACATAGAAGCAGAACGAGCAAGGCAATATTTTCTCCAGCTCGAAAAGGAGTGGAACAGCCCGGAGAAGGTCATGGCGAGGGCTTTGAGAATTGCGGATCGGCGAATCAAGGCCCTCGAAGCTGACAACTCCGCCCTGATCGTGGATTTGGAGATTGCAAGGCCAAAGCAGTCCATGGACAGGGCCTCCGGGTCCGGGGTGTTCGCCCGCGATCCGGACGCGCTGCTGGATCTTATCGAGCTTCCGGTCAACGCGGACACCAAGC
>CANRMY010000025.1 GCA_947631845.1 uncultured Oscillospiraceae bacterium
TGCCTGCTGGTTTTTCCGGAGTGAATGACAGATAACACTTACAAAATTCCTGTCAAATCTTATTATACGAGGAGGGGACCCTGTTGGAGAAGATTTTTGTCACCGGCCATAAAAACCCGGACACCGACTCCGTGGTGGCCGCGCTGAGCTATGCGGCTTTGCAGAACGCCACGGGGGAGCGGTCCTACGTGGCGGCGCGTCTCGGGCATCTCAGCGACGAGACGCACATGATCCTGGAGCGCTTCGGCGCGGAGCCGCCGGTCTATGTGAAGGATATGCGCACCCAGGTCCAGGACCTGGACTACGACGTGCCGCCCATTCTCAGCGGCGGCGTCACCGTCAACCGCGTCTGGTCGGCCATGGAGGAGGACAAGCACATCTCCGCCATCCCCATCACCGACGAGGACGGACGCCTCATGGGCATGATGACGGCGGGGGACATCGCCGCCTACGACATCGCCACCATCGAGGATCCGGCCCTCCGGGATGTGCCGCTTTTCAATATCCTCTCGGTGCTGGAGGGACAGATCCTGACGGAGGGGCCGGAGCTCACCAATACCGTCTCCGGCGAGGTGGTGCTGGCCCTGCCCACCGCCGCCGAAGCGCCGCTTTTCCGCGGGCCCGATACCGTTCTGGTCTGCGGCGACCAGCCGGAGATCCTCCGCGCCGCCGTCAGGGAGGGCGTCCGGTGCGTCATCCTGTGCCGCGCCGGGCTTCCGGAGGATGTGGCCGCCTGCTCCGGGGCCACCACCGTCCTGTCCACCCCCTACGACGGCCTGCGCGCCGTGCGGCGGCTCTTCCAGGCCATCCCGGTGGAGCGTCTGGCCTCCGGCCGCGACATCGAGGCCTTCCACCTGACGGACTTCATCGACGACGTGAAGGAGGTGGTCCTCCACAGCCGGTACAGGAGCTACCCCATCCTGGACGAAAACGACCGGGTGGTGGGCACCCTGTCCCGGTTCCACCTGATCCGCCCCCGGCGCAAAAAGGTGGTGCTGGTGGATCACAACGAGCTGGCCCAGTCCGTCCCCGGCCTGGACGAGGCGGAGATCCTGGCCATCATCGACCACCACCGCCTGGCGGATATCCAGACCCAGAACCCCATCTACGTGCGCAACGAGCCGGTGGGCAGCTCCAATACCATCATCGCCGCCATGTTCCAGGAGCGGGGCCTGATGCCCTCCAAAAAGCTGGCGGGCCTGATGGCGGCGGCCATCGTCTCCGACACGGTCATGTTCAAATCGCCCACCGCCACCCCCCGGGACCGAAAAATGGCCGAACGGCTGGCCAGCATCGCCCAGGTGGACTTAGAGGAGCTGGGCCGCTTCATCTTCTCCGCCTCCTCCCCGGAGGATAAGCCGGTCAAAGATCTGCTGTTCACCGATTTCAAGGAGTTCCACATCGCCGGCCACGCCTTCGGCATCTCCCAGATCACCTGCATGGACTCCGAACGGCAGATGAAGCGCAAGCGGGAGTTTCTGGATATGATGGCCGAGACCGTCCGGAAAAACGGCTATGCCATGATGATCCTGATGCTCACCGACGTGCTGTTGGAGGGCAGCCGCGTCCTGTGCCTGGGCGGCGAGGATGTCTTCACCCAGGCCTTCAACACGGAGCTGCACGACAATGAGGCGTTCCTCCCCGGCGTCATGAGCCGCAAAAAGCAGATCGTCCCCATGCTCTCCGCCCTGTGGGGATAAGCACCGGGACAACCGCCCAATTCCTGATAATCTCCCCAAAAAGGTTGCGGCTTCGCCGCGTATTGTAAATTCGGGCCGCCAAGAGAGGCGGCCCCTACAACGTATGGGAAAGCTTATTTGTAATTCGATGGGCCGCCGAGGGCGGCGGCCCCTACGGCGTCTAAGGAAAGATTGTCGGGAATTCGAAGGACGGGCCGATGTGGTCATCGGCCCCTACAGGAGGCTGCGGCTTCGCCGCTCATTCTAAAAATCGGGCCGCCTCTCGCAAGAGAGGCGGCCCCTGCATTATAAACGGTAATCTTTCCGCACACCGCCCCGTTTCAATCAGGGGCGGCGTCGTTTTGCTCAGTCCACGCAGATGAGCTCGTAGTCCGTGGTGCCGCAGCCCAGGGCCGCGGCGGCCTCGATGGTGTGGCGGCCGTGGCGGGATTCCACGCGCTTCAGGAAATGCTTCTGGCCGGGATCGTCCGTGGCCGCGTCGATGAGATCCATGCAGGCCTTGTCCAGAGCCACGGGATCCAGGGAGGAGAGGGTGCCGATGTCCCTCATGCAGGGATCCTCCGCCTCCGCGCAGCAGTCGCAGTCCACGCTGAGATTGCACATCATGCTGACAAAGGCGATCCGGCCCTCAAAGTGCTTATAGACCGCCATCGCCGCGTCGGCCATGGCCTCGGTGAAGCCGTCCTTGGAGGCGTGGTTTTTCCAGCAGGTGGCGGGGGCCAGATCCGTGCCGCCGGAGTGGATGTTGGCCTTGCCGGCGGCGGAGGCGCAGCCGATGGAGAGCTGCTTCAGCGCCCCGCCGTAGCCGCCCATGGGGTGCCCCTTGAAGTGGGCCAGCACCAGCATGGAGTCGTAATTCAGTAGATCCTTGCCCACCAGATCCCGCTTGAGCACCTTGCCGCCGGGGATCTCCAGCACCGCGTCCGGGCCGGTCTCATCCAGCAGATCCACGTTGAAAACCTCGCTCCAGCCGTGGGATTTCAGAAGCTTCAGGTGCTTTTCCGAGGTGTCCCGCGCCCCGCCGTAGGCGGTGTTCGTCTCCACCACGGTGCCGTTCACATACTCCACCATGGGCTTCATGAAGGCGGGCCTCAGATAGTTCTGGTTGCCCTCCTCGCCGGAGTGGACCTTGACCGCCACCTTGCCGGGGAGCGTGACGCCCAGATGTTTGTACATCTCCACCACCGTTTCGGGGGAGAGCTTTTTTGTAAAATAGACCTTTGCTTTTGCCATATAGATCCTTCCTCCAAAGGAAAAATAAGATAGGGTTATTGTATCACGCTTTCGCCTCATATGCAATCGAATATTTTTTCTCCGGCGCAGAAAAATCCTTGCTTTTATGAATGGAAGAATATATAATATAGGAAATATGACCATTGCGGGGCCGAAATAGAGGACCCTGGTTGGTCGTATCGCAAAAAAACGCAAATTTAACAAAATCGTCTTGAAAATCCTGTTTAACGGCGCTATTATACACCAGAAAACTTTTGGCTTAAAGCCAGGGAGAGACGATTTTATGAGCGCTCCATCCATCTACAACCGCGTCTGGATCCCTCAGCGGGCGGATCCTTACGTCTACCGCCACACCGACGGGAAGTACTACTTTACCGCCTCCGTCCCCGCCTACGACGGCATCTGCCTGCGCCGGGCCGACACGCTGGCGGGCCTGGCCGCCGCCCCCGAGACGGAGGTCTGGCACAAGCACGAGTCCGGCATCATGTCCATCCACGTGTGGGCGCCGGAGCTCCACTTTCTGGACGGGAAATGGTACATATATTACTCCGCCGGCGACAAGGACGACATCTGGGAGATCCGCCCCTATGTTCTGGAGTGCCTGGGGGACGACCCCCTCGCCGGCCCCTGGGTGGAGCGGGGCAAGCTCACCCGCGCCGAGGGGGACGATTTCTCCTTCGAGGCCTTCTCCCTGGACGGAACGGTGTTTGAGAACAGGGGAGAGCGCTATTATGTGTGGAGCGAAAAAGTGGGCGTGGGCAAGCAGATCGCCAACCTCTACATCGCCCACATGAGCTCGCCCACCAGCCTCGACTCCGTCCAGGTCCTGCTGAGCACGCCGGATTACGACTGGGAGCGCCACGGCTTCTGGGTCAACGAGGGCCCCTCCGTCCTCCACCACAACGGCAAGCTCTATCTGACCTATTCCGCCTCCGAGACGGGTGTAAAATACTGCATGGGGATGCTCACCGCCGACGAAAACGCCGACCTGCTGGATCCCCTGAGCTGGAAAAAGGAGCGCTGGCCCGTCCTGCAAAGCTCCTATGAGCACGGCATCTACGGCCCCGGCCACAACTCCTTCACCGTGGACGAGGAGGGCCATGATATCATGGTCTACCACGCCCGTACCGAGGTGGAGATCGTGGGCAACCCCCTCTACAACCCCAACCGCCACGCCATGCTGATGCGGATCCGTTACGACGCCGCCGGCAGGCCGGTGTTCAGCTTTGATGATTGAGGTGAAAATGATGACGACGGTAAAAATCAACGCGAAATCCCCCCAAAGCACCATCGCGCCGGAGATCTACGGTCATTTCTCCGAGCATCTGGGCCGGTGCATCTACGAGGGCATCTTTGTCCGGCCCGACTCCGGCATCCCCAACGTCAACGGGATGCGCACCGACGTGGTGGAGGCCCTGCGGGAGCTGAAGGTCCCCGTCCTGCGCTGGCCCGGCGGCTGCTTTGCCGACGAGTACCACTGGATGGACGGCATCGGCCCTAAGGAGACCAGGAAAAAGATGATCAACACCCACTGGGGCGGCGTCACCGAGGACAACTCCTTCGGCACTCACGAATATTTTGAGCTCTGCCGCCAGCTGGGGTGCAAGACCTACGTCAACGGCAATGTGGGCTCCGGCTCCGTGCGGGAGATGAGCGAGTGGGTGGAGTACATGACCTTCCCCGGCCTGTCCCCCATGGCGGAGCTGCGGGCGAAAAACGGCCACCCCGACCCCTGGCGGGTGGATTATTTCGGCGTGGGCAACGAGAACTGGGGCTGCGGCGGCAATATGACGCCGGAGTATTACGCCAACCTCTACCGGCGCTACCAGACCTACGTCCGGCACTACGACAACGCCGCGCCCCTCAAGAAGATCTGCTGCGGCGCCAATGTGGACGACGACGAGTGGACGGAGAATGTGCTGCGCACCTGCTTCAAATTCCCCCAGCCCGACGAGGCCCACGGCTTCATGGACGGACTGAGCCTGCACTACTATGTCCATCCGGGCGGATGGAAGCACAAGGGCAGCGCCCTGGATTTTGATGAGAGCGTCTATTACACCACCATGAAGAAGGCCCTCTACATGGAGGATCTGATCAACCTCCACGGGGCCATCATGGACAAATACGACCCCGAAAAGCAGATCGGCATGATCGTGGACGAGTGGGGCAGCTGGTACGACGTGGAGCCGGGGACAAATCCGGGCTTCCTCTATCAGCAGAACACGGTGCGCGACGCGCTGATCGCGGCGGTGACCCTGAACATCTTCAATAACCACTCCGACCGGGTGAAGATGGCCTGCCTTGCCCAGATGGTCAACGTCCTCCAGGCGGTGATCCTCACCGAGGGGCCCAAAATGCTCCTGACGCCCACCTACCATGTGATGCACATGTACAAGGGCCACCAGGGCGGCCGGCTCCTGCCCACGGAGGTGGTCAATGGCGGCACCGTGGGAGCGGGGGAGAGCGTGGTGCCCCGGCTGAACGTCTCCGCCTCCCAAAAGGACGGCGCTGTCACCGTCACCGCCGCCAACCTGTCCCTGACGGAGGAGACCGAGGTGGAGCTTCGCTTCGACGGGCTGATCCCCTCCGGCGCCCAGGCCGTTGTCCTCTCCGGCGAGGTACACGCCCACAACACCTTCGACGACCCCGACGCCGTCGCCGAGCGGAAGCTGGATGTCCGCTGTGAGGGCAGCACCGTCGCCTTCACCCTTCCCGCCTGCGGCGTGGCGGCGGTCACCTTAAACTAAAATAATAAATAAGAATATGGTTAAGGAGGTTACAGCAATGGATATGTACGCAAAGGAATTCTGGTTCGTAGTGGGCAGTCAGTTCCTCTACGGGCCCGAGGTGCTGGACACCGTGGCCGCCCGCGCCGCCGAGATGGCGGACTGGTGGAACAAGAGCGGGTCCCTGCCCTGCAAGGTGGTCTATAAGGGCACCGTCAAGACCGACGCCGAGATCACAAAGACCATGAAGGCCGCCAACGCCGACGATGCCTGCGCCGGCATCATCACTTGGTGCCACACCTTCTCTCCCAGCAAGATGTGGATCCACGGCTTTGACCTTCTGCAAAAGCCCTACTGCCACCTGGCCACCCAGTATAACCGCAACATCCCCAACCTTGAGATCGACATGGACTTTATGAACCTGAACCAGGCCGCCCACGGCGACCGGGAGCACGGCTTCATCGGCGCCCGGATGCGCCTGCCCCGGAAGATCATCGCCGGCTACTGGCAGGACAAGCCCGTTTTGGAGGAGCTCTCCGCCTGGATGCGCTCCGCCGTGGGCTATGCCTTCTCCCGGGAGCTGAAGATCATCCGCTTCGGCGACAACATGCGCGAGGTGGCCGTCACAGAGGGCGACAAGGTGGAGACCCACATCAAGCTTGGCTGGCAGGTGGACTACTGGCCCGTGGGCCATCTGGTGGAGACCATGGACGCCGTGACGGACGCGGAAGTGGACGCCAAGATGGCGGAGTATGAGAGCCGCTACACCATGGACACCGACGACATCGCCACCGTGCGCTACCAGGCCCGGGAGGAGATCGCCATGCGGAAGATCCTGGAGCGGGAGGGCGCTTCGGCCTTCTCCAACAACTTCCAGGACCTCTACGGCATGGAGCAGCTGCCCGGCCTTGCCACCCAGAACATGATGGCCGACGGCTGCGGCTACGGCGGCGAGGGCGACTGGAAGACCGCCGGTATGACCGCCATCATGAAGGCGATGGCCAAGGGCCTGCCCGGCGGCACCGTCTTCATGGAGGACTACACCTATGACTTAGAGCCGGGGAAGGAGGTCTCCCTCGGCGCGCACATGCTGGAGGTCTGCCCCTCCATCGCCGCCCAAAGGCCGAAGATCCAGGTCCATCCCCTGGGCATCGGCGACCGCCAGCCCCCCGCCCGCCTTGTCTTCGAGGGCAAGGAGGGCCCCGGCATCGTGGCGACGCTCATCGACATGGGCGGCCGTCTGCGCCTGCTGATCCAGGATATCGAGGTCATCAAGCCCATCTACGAGATGCCCAACCTCCCCGTGGCCCGGGTCATGTGGAAGGCGGCCCCGGATCTGCTCACCGGCGTCAAGTGCTGGATCATGTCCGGCGGCGCCCACCATACGGTCCTCAGCACCGCCGTCACCGCCGAAATGATGATCGACTGGGCGCGGATGATGGAGATCGAGTGCGTCCACATCACCAAGGACACCAGGCCCGAGGAACTGGAAAAGGAGCTTTTCTACAACGATATCGCCTGGAAGCTGAAGAATATCTGAGAAATACCGTCTACCGGCCGTGGGAGTTTTTTCCTTCCACGGCCTGAGTTGCTTATTTTGAGCGGATTTTTGGAAAGGGGAGAACCGTATGGCGATCGAGCTTAAAAAGGATTTCACCGGCGTGGTGTATTCCCCCCGGCGGGAGGAGGTCTACGGCAACGGCGGCGGGGTGCTCTACCCACGGCCCATCGAGCTCCACCACGCAGGGGAGGACAACGGCCTTGTGCTGGCCGCCTTCGACCACTACACCGTCAAGGAACCGCCTGTGACGCCCATCTACGCCTCCCGGGACGGGGGAAAGACCTGGGAATTTTACAGTCAGGTGGAGGACACCAAGAACGGCTGCGGCCTCCGGTTCCAGCCGGTGCTTTTAGAGCTGGACCGGGACGTGGCGGACCTGCCCGCCGGGACGCTGGTGTTCTCGGCAAACTCCATCCCCCTGACCTTTGAGGTCACCGAGCTTCTCTTCTTCATCAGCCGGGACCACGGCAGGACCTGGGAGTACCGCTCCACCGTCTGCGCCGGCGGCCCGCCTGTGGAGCAGAACTGGGACGCCCTGGGCCCCGTGTGGGAGCCCTTCATCTATCTGAACGCCGACGGGGACATCACCGTCATTTACACCGACGAGCGGCCCCACACCGACCGCCGCCTCAACCAGACCCTGGCCCTGCAGGTGTCCAAGGACGGCGGGCTGACCTGGGGGGAGGAGAAATTCGTCACCGCCGTCCCCGACGGCTTCTCCCGTCCCGGTATGGCCATCGTGACGAGGCTTCCCGACGGCCGGTATTTCGTCTGCTACGAGTGCGTCAACTTCAAGGATTCCATGTTCCCGCCCTGCGAGGTGCATTTCAAGCTCTCCCCGGACGGCGTGGATTGGGGCGACCCGGCGGACTTGGGCCCCGTGGCCCAGACCGAGGACGGCTTCTTTCTGGGGAGCATGCCCTACTGCCTGTGGATCCCCCAGGGCGGCCCCAACGGCACCATCATCCTCTCCAGCAAGAAGGACTCCGGCCCCGTGGGACTTCGGGAACCGGGCTGGTTCCTGGTCAATTACGACCTGGCCCGGGGCCCCTGGGAGAAGGTGCCCATGCTGGTGACCTACGACTCCCGTATGCACCAGGCCGGTTGGAGCATGGGCATGTGTACCGTGGAGGACGGCAAGCGGCTGCTGCAGCTGTGCCCCTCCCAGATGGACACCCGTATGCTCCAGATCAGCTACGGCCTGGCGGATATCCTGGAGAAATAATCCCCCAAGCGGGATCTGATTTATAAAATATAACCGATGAAGAAGGAGTGTTGACCCTATGGATCTGAAAAAGACGGCGCTGGGCATCGAGCTCGGCTCCACCCGCATCAAGGCGGTGCTCATCGACGAAAACCACATCCCCGTGGCCTCCGGAGACCACGAGTGGGAGAACCGGCTGGTGAACGGCGTCTGGACCTACTCCATGGACGCCATCCACCAGGGACTGCGGGATTGCTACGCCAATCTCAAGAAGGACGTGCGGGAGAAATTCGGTGAGGAGCTGACCACGGTGGGGGCCATCGGCGTCTCCGCCATGATGCACGGCTATCTGCCCTTTGACAAGGACATGAACCAGCTGGCGGAGTTCCGCACCTGGCGCAATACCATCACCGGCCAGGCCGCCGAGGAGCTGACCAGGCTCTTTGGCTTCAACATCCCCCAGCGGTGGTCCATCGCCCACCTCTACCAGGCCATTTTGAACGGCGAGGAGCACCTGCCGCGTCTGGCGCACCTGACCACCCTGGCCGGGTACATCCACTACGAGCTGACGGGCCGCCACGTCATGGGCGTGGGCGAGGCCGCCGGCATGTTCCCCATCGACAGCGCCAAAAACGACTACGATCAGCGGATGGTGGACCTCTTCGACGCCCTCACCGAGTTCAAGGGCTACAGCTGGAAGCTCCGGGACGTGCTGCCGGAGGTGCTCACGGCCGGGGAGAACGCGGGGATGCTCACCGCCTCCGGCGCGCTGTTCCTGGATCCCACCGGCGCGCTTGTCCCCGGTATCCCCGTGGCCCCCTGCGAGGGCGACGCCGGCACCGGTATGGCCGCCACCAACTCCGTGCGGGTGGGCACCGGCAATGTCTCCGCCGGCACATCGGATTTCGCCATGGTGGTGGTGGATAAGCCCCTGGGCGTCCACCGGGAGATCGACATGGTCACCACCCCCTCCGGCGCGCCCGTGGCTATGGTCCACTGCAACAACTGCACCTCGGACATCAACGCCTGGGTGGGCCTGTTCGCTGACTTCGCCGCCTCCGCCGGCTTTAAAATGGACCGGGGCGACCTGTTCACCCTGCTCTTTAAGAAAGCTATGGAGGGCGACCCCGACTGCGGCGGCCTTCTCAGCTTCAACTACTTCTCCGGCGAGGGCGTCACCGACCTGGACGAGGGCCGGCCCCTCTTTGTGCGGACGCCGGACGCCAGGGTGACCCTGGCCAACTTCATGCGGACCCATCTGCTGTCCGCTCTCGCCACCCTAAAGATCGGCCTGGATATCCTGACGGGGGAGGAGAAGGTCCGCATCGACAAGCTCTACGGCCACGGCGGCTTCTTCAAGACCCCGGGCGTGGGACAGACCATGCTCTCCGCCGCCGCCGGCGTGCCCGTCTCCGTCATGGAGACAGCCGGGGAGGGCGGCCCCTACGGCATGGCGCTCCTGGCCGCCTATATGATCTGGAAAAAGCCCGGCGAGGCCTTGGACGACTACCTGGAGTCCCGCGTCTTCGCCTCCGCCAGATCCACCACCCTGATGGCCGACGCGTCCGACGTGGACGGCTTCAACACCTTCCTGGAGACCTATAAAAAGGCCCTACCGGTGGAGCGTCTGGCCGCCCAGGTGCTGTGATCCTCCCGGCCTGGAAACAGCGGGCCTGGAGGCTCCTGCTCTTTGACCTGGACGACACCCTGCTCAGAAGCGACAAGACCGTGCCGCCCCGGACGCTGGAGGCCCTGGGACGGATCCGGCGGGAGAGGAGCGTCCTCATCGGCGTCTCCACCTCCCGGAGCGAGGTGAACGCGGAGGTGTTTACCCGGAGGCTGAATCCCGATGTGCTGATCACCAGCGGCGGGGCCCGCGTCCGGGCGGGGGAGAGGATCCTCTTTCACGCGCCCTTTACAGGGGAAGAAACAGGTAGTATAATAAAGACGGCGCGGGCCATAGCCGGACGCGGCGTCCTGATGGACGCGGATACGCCGCGCGCCCATTACCGCAACTACCCGGCCAGCGAGCACAAGGTCCCCGCCGGCTTTGAAAGGTGCGTGGATACGGACTTCTCAAGCCCCCCGGAGGACGCCCTGATGGTGTGCGTCAAGCTCCCGGATCCCGCGCTGGCGGACCGGCTGCGCCGGGAGACGCCCTTCGCGGACGTGACCCGGTTCGTCAATTCCGACTGGTACAGGCTGATCCGAAAGGGCGTCACCAAGGAGACGGGACTTCAAACGCTCCGCGCCGCCCTGGATCTGGATCCACAGGATATGGTTGCCTTCGGCGACGACCTGGCGGACGTGGAGATGCTCCGGGCCGCCGGCCTGGGCGTGGCCATGGGCAACGCCGTGCCGGAGGTGAAGGCCGCCGCCGATATGGTCATCGGCCGCAACGACTCCGATGCCATCGCGGACTTTTTGAATGACCTGTTCCCATAAAACTGCCCTGTGGGCCGGACACCCGGCCCGCGTTCCGAATAACACACACACTGAAAACAGGAGGAATCCCTATGCTTGAAGAACTGAAACAGCAGGTGCTGGAGGCCAACCTGCTCCTGCCCAAACACGGCCTTGTGACCTTCACCTGGGGCAACGTCTCCGGCATCGACCGGGAGCGGGGCCTGGTGGTCATCAAGCCCTCCGGCGTGGAATATGACGGCATGAAGGCGGAGGACATGGTTGTGGTGGACATGAACGGCAGCCGGGTGGAGGGGCGCTATAAGCCCTCCTCCGATACGCCCACCCATGTGGCCCTCTACAAGGCGTTCCCGACTCTGGGCGGCATCGTCCACACCCACTCCCGCTGGGCCACGTCCTTTGCCCAGGCCGGGCGCGGCATCCCGCCCTTCGGCACCACCCAGGGGGATTATTTCTACGGCGAGATCCCCTGCACCCGCCGCATGACCCCGGAGGAGATCGCGGGGGAGTACGAGCTGGAGACGGGCAACGTCATCATCGAGACGTTCATCAAGCGGGATATCTCTCCCGCCGATATCCCCGCCGTCCTGGTCTGCTCCCATGGCCCCTTCGCCTGGGGGACCGACCCCATGAACGCCGTCCACAACGCCGTGGTGCTGGAGGAGGTGGCCTTTATGGCCTTCCACGCCATGGCGCTCACCCCCGGCCTGCCCCCGATGCAGCAGGAGCTGCTGGACAAGCACTATCTCCGCAAGCACGGCGCCAACGCCTACTACGGACAAAACTGAGGAGGAAGAAAACCGCAATGACTGATTTGGAAAAGAAAGACCTGGCTATTAAGGCCACAAAGGTGCGCATGGGGGTCATCGAGGGCACCCACGCGGCCAAGGCGGGCCACCCCGGCGGCTCCCTTTCCGCCGCCGACATGTTCACCTACCTCTACTTCAAGGAGCTGAACATCGACCCTAACGACCCCAAAAATCCCGACCGGGACCGGTTCGTGCTCAGTAAGGGCCACACCGCCCCCGGCCTCTACGCCGCCCTGGCGCTGCGGGGCTTCTTCCCCTGGGAGGATCTGAAGACCCTCCGCCAGATCGGCAGCCACCTGCAGGGCCACCCCAACATGAACCTGACCCCCGGCGTGGATATGTCCACCGGCTCTTTGGGCCAGGGCGTCTCCTGCGCCGCCGGTATGGCCAAGGCCGCCAAGTACATGGGCAAAACCTGCCGCGTCTATACGCTCCTGGGCGACGGCGAGATCGAGGAGGGCCAGGTCTGGGAGGCCTTCATGTTCGCCGCCAACTATAAGCTGGACAACTTCGTGGCCATCATCGACAAGAACGGCCTGCAGATCGACGGGCCTACAAAGGACGTGATGGACTCCGGCGATATCGCCGCCAAGCTCCGGGCCTTCGGCTTTGAGGTCATGGAGATCAACGGCCACGATTTTGACGAGATGGAGGCCGCCTTTACGAAGGCCCGCGAGACAAAGGGCAAGCCCTTCGGCATCGTGATGCACACCGTCAAGGGCACCGGCGTCAGCTACATGACCAACAGCGTCGAGTGGCACGGCAAGGCCCCCAACGACGCGGAGTACGAGATCGCCATGAACGAGCTGAACGCTCACCTGGCAGAACTGGAGGCGAAATAGTATGATAAATCATACTATTGATTTTTATTTCGCCGTGCCGGACGCAGCCGGCACATGGCGAATAATCCTCCATGCGCTGTGGAGGAACGGAAAAAATATATATTGCGCTAAGCGCATGGAGGATTAATATGGCAGACGTAAAGAAAATGGCGACCCGCGACGCCTACGGCCAGGCTCTGGCCAAGCTGGGCGCGGAGAAATCCGATCTGGTGGTCTTCGAGGCCGATCTGGCCGCCGCCACCAAGACCGGCGTATTCAGAAAGGCGTTCCCCGACAGGCACTTTGAGTGCGGCATCGCCGAGGGCAACATGATGGCGGTGGCCGCCGGCGCGGCCAGCATGGGCCTGGTGCCCTTCGCCAGCTCCTTCGCCATGTTCGCCGCCGGACGGGCCTTTGAGCAGGTGCGCAACTCCATCGGCTACCCCCATCTGAACGTGAAGATCGGCGCCACCCACGGCGGTATCTCCGTGGGCGAGGACGGCGCCTCCCACCAGTGCTGTGAGGACTTCGCCCTGATGCGCTCCATCCC
Source organism: uncultured Oscillospiraceae bacterium (assembly GCA_947631845.1). Lineage (GTDB taxonomy): Bacteria > Bacillota > Clostridia > Oscillospirales > Oscillospiraceae > RUG626. The sequence goes on from CANRMY010000025.1 coordinate 13,029, forward strand.
CGGTATGGTGGTGCTGTGCCCCTCCGACGCGGTGGAGGCCGAGGCCGCCGTCCGCGCCGCCTATGAGCACCAGGGCCCCGTCTACCTCCGGTTCGGCCGTCTGGCGATCCCCGTTTTCCACGATGAGAATACCTTCCAATTTGAGATCGGCAAGGGCGAGACCCTCCGGGAGGGCGACGATGTGGCCATCATCGCCACGGGCCTCATGGTCTACGAGGCCCTCCAGGCCGCCGACGCTTTGAAGGCCGAGGGCATCAACGCCCGGGTCGTCAACATCTGCACCGTCAAGCCCCTGGACACCGAGATCGTCCTGAAGGCCGCCCGGGAGTGCGGCAAGATCGTCACCGCCGAGGAGCATTCCATCATCGGAGGCTTGGGCGAGGCCGTCTGCGCCGTGGTGGCCGAGTCCGGCATCCCCTGCAAGGTGAAGCGCGTGGGCGTCAACGACGAGTTCGGCCACTCCGGCCCCGCCGTGCCCCTGCTCAAGCAGTTCGGCCTTTCCGCGGAGAACATCGTTAACGTGGTCAAAGCCCTGTAAAAATCAGAAGATCCAGCCAAAACGCTTAAAATAAACTCATTTAAGGAGGAATTTGTTATGAAACTCTTCATCGACACCGCCCATGTGGAGGATATCCGCAAGGCAAACGATCTGGGCGTCATCTGCGGCGTCACCACCAATCCCAGCCTTATCGCCAAGGAGGGCCGCGACTTCAAGGAGGTCATTCAGGAGATCACCTCCATCGTGGACGGCCCCATCTCCGGCGAGGTCAAGGCCACCACCACCGACGCCGAGGGCATGATCAAGGAAGGCCGCGAGATCGCCGCCATCCATCCCAATATGGTCGTCAAGATCCCCATGACCGCCGAGGGCCTCAAGGCCGTGAAGGTGCTCCACAGCGAGGGCATCAAGACCAACGTGACCCTGGTCTTCACCGCCAACCAGGCGCTCCTGGCCGCCCGGGCCGGCGCCACCTATGTCAGCCCCTTCCTGGGCCGTCTGGATGACATCTCCACCGAGGGCGTGGCTCTCATCGAGGACATCGTCACCATCTTCGATAACTACGGCTTCGACACCGAGATCATCTGCGCCTCCATCCGCAACCCCATCCATGTGACCCAGTGTGCCCTGGCCGGCGCCCACATCGCCACTATTCCCTACAGCGTCATCGAGCAGATGCTCCATCACCCCCTGACCGACGCCGGAATCGAGAAGTTCAAGAAGGACTACATCGCCGTCTTCGGTGAGTAAACCCCACTTTTATGCAAAAAGCCGGACAGGAGCCTTTCCTGTCCGGCTTTTTGCATAGCGTACAGTACGGATCCGTTTCCAAGCGACACGCCGGCGGCACGCGTATTTCCGGGGATTTTCCTCCAGAAACGCCGTAGGGGCCGGACACCTGGCCGGCCTGTCTATCGAATTTTCGCCCCGCCCGCCGTCAAAAAGGTTGCGGCTCCGTCGCGTATTTGAAAATAGGGCCGCCTGGAGAGGCGGCCCCTACAAGGTTGTACGGTGGATTTCCCGGGAAATTCGCGGGCCGGCCGGGTGTCCGGCCCGTACAGAAACGTCTTACGAAATGCGGCGAAAACTCGTGGGCCGCCGAGGGCGGCGGCCCGTACGGCGTTGGGGGTGGGGTTCCCGGAAATTTGTGTGTGCCGCGCGGGAAATTCGACGGTGCGGCGTGTGGGCCGATGTGGTCATCGGCCCCTACAGGTACGCTGTTCAAAAATAATGCGGAAATTTGATACACGGGCCGGCCAGGTGTCCGGCCTGTACGGGTGCGCTCAGAACAGCCACAGCGCGGCGTGGGGAAAGTCCAGGAGGGACAGCTGTTCCGAAAGGATCTGACTGCCGATCACGCCGTCCACCGGGACGCGCTCGCGGATCTGGGAGATGTCCGTAAAAACGGCGTTGATATTCCGGTATTTTCGCGTCCCGGCGGCGATCTCCGGGATGACATAGACGCCCGGAGAATCCGGCAGGGGAGTGGCCGCCACCGTATCCGCCAAATCATTGGACAACAGGCATGTGTTGGCCCCCGTGTCCAGGACAAACCGGTGCGCCTCGCCGCTGACCGTCAGCGAAATCACCGGCAGCGCCTCCCTGGACAGCGGCAGCTTTTCCGCTCCGTCGGTGCTGATGTCGGGCGCGACGGTCAGGACGGACTTCTGATAGTCCAGCAGTACAGGCACATCGCCCAGGGCCTCCATACCGATAGAGCCGAGTAGGCGAAGCTCCGGCTCGAAGATTCTCAGGCTGTTTTCCACATAGGCCGCGTCCATGCATATCACAGAAAGGTCGTTTACCGTGAACGGGCCGAAGGCAAGCTCCCGGAGCTTTGCCTCCGACGCGGCGTTGACCGCCATTTTCTCATTGAAGACAGCAATCTCCTTTGTCTCGCCCGCAAGATAAGAAAAATAGGCGCTGTTTACCGTCGTCTGCATGGCGCCGGTGTCAAAGGCGAACCACCCCTCGACCCCGTCGGCCCGAGCGGGCAGGAGTATGATCCCGGCCACATTTTTAAACGTAATGGATTCCATTTTCCACTCTCCTGTTAAATATATCCCTTTACCCCTCAAACCTCACATCGATATCGCCGGAGACGGTAGAGGCGGTGAGGGGGATGGGGCCTTCGCCGCCGGAGGCGAGGCCGGTGTCGCCGGAGACGGTGGAGACGCTCACCGCGTAGTCCTCCCGCGCGCCGGACAGAGTTCCGTCCATATCGCCGGAGACAGAGGAGAGGTGAACGCCGCCGGGGGCGGCCGCAAGGTCAAAGTCCACATCCCCGGAGGTGGTGGACACGCTGAAGGTATCCGCCGTGAGGTTGCCCAGTTCCAGGTCGCCGGAGACGGTTTCGGCGGAAAAGGCGCGGCAGGCCAGGGACGGGATACTGATATCGCCGCTGGTGGTTTTTAACTTCGTTTCGTCCAGAGTGTCCGCTTCGAGCTTTAAATCCCCGCTGACGGTAGAGACGGTCAGCGCCGGGGCAAAGCCGGCGGGAAGGAGAACGGTGATCTCCCTGGCGTTCCGGCCAAAGTCGATCATGAAAAGCGTAAAGTCCGCCTTTTTCTTCTGGGTCACTACCAGTGTCCCGTCCAACGACTGCGTCACCTCCACGCCCTCGGCGGAGTCGCTGAGGACGCGGATCTCCTCCCCGTCCCCGTATCTGACGGTCACGTCGGCGTTGACGGCGTCGATTTTGATCTGCTCCATCCCCTCGACGTGACAGGCGTACCGGAAGGCGTCGCCGGCGGAGTCGCTGCCCGTAAGGTCGATTTTTACAAGCCCCGTTTCGATGTTCAAAACGCTCATGTCGCCCTCCGCCAGGAGGGCTCCGACACCAAACAGCAGCGCGCCCAGGGCAAAGAGACATGCGGCGATGATCAAAGCCTTTTTCATGAGGCCGCCCCCTTTCCGCGAAGAATGGCTTTTTTAACGGTTTTCCCGGTGAACCGCACCGAGCCGGACACGGCTTTTCCCATGACCATGGCGGCAAACACGAAAACAAAGCCCAGCGCCGTGATCACCAGCCCGATCCCCGACAGCATCAGCCGTGGGGCCATGCTCGGATAGGGGACGATGAAGGCCGCAACGGCCATGGCGAGGCCGCTGGCGATCAGGGCCACGGCGGTGACCGCCAGGGCGAAGACGATGGAAAAGAGCGTGATCAGAAGGCTCAGTACCACGGCGACCCCGGCGATGAGCAGGGAGCCCCAGATGGGGCAGGTGAGCAGGAGAAAAAGGATCTTGAAGGCGCGGGTGCCGCCGCTCTCCGTCTCTTTTTTCTCCCGGGCCCGCTCCCGGGCGTCGTCCACCCGTGTCTTGACCACGGTGGAGAGGGGCAGATTCATCTCGATCTCCCGAACGATCTCGTCCAGGCTGCCCAGGGCCGCCACCGCCTCCGCCTCGGTCATGCCGTCCTCCATCCGGTCGGCAATGGCCTCCCGGTAGAAGTCCACGGTCTTTTTCACCTCGCCGTAGGGCAGATAGCCCAGCCGGTGGGTGAGGGCGGCAAGAAATTCATCCCTTGTCACGCGCTCACCCCCCAAATTCCACGTCGATGTCCCCGGAGAGGGCCTTGATCCGTACCCGGTGGGGGCCGGTGAGGGCGTCGCCGCCGATGTGGACGTCGCCGCTGTTGCTGCGGGCCACCACGCTATAGAGGGACTCCGGGCCGGGGAGGGACAAATCTATATCGCCGCTGACAGTCTCCAGGCTCGCGTCGGGGCAGGGGACAGCCAGACTTACGCGGATGTCCCCGCTGACGGCGCCGGCGGTCAGCTTATTGGCCGGGGAAGCGTTCTCCACGTCCACGTCGCCGCTGGCCGATTTGGCGGTGAGAACGCCGCAGCGGATATCCGCCAGCTCCACGTCGCCGCTGGCGGAGGTGAGGGCAATCTCCGGGGCGGTGAGTCGCGCCGCGTCCACATCGCCGCTGGCGGAGGAGACGCTGAGACGGCCCTCCGCCTCCATGTCCCGCAGGTCCACGTCGCCGCTGGCCAGGGCGGCGGACAGGGAGGCCAGCCGTACCCGCTCCGCCGTCAGGTTCCCGGAGGCGGTGTTGACGCTGACGGCCACGGGGGCGGCGGCGGGGAGCAGGAGCTTCAGGGAGGCGTTCTCCGTGAAGAACCCAAAATCCGGCTTGCTGAGGGAAAATTTCATGCCGAAGATGTCAAAATGAAACTGCTCCGGCGGGGTGCTTTTCCGGCTGCGGCGGATGGTGACCACGCTCTCCCCGGTGATGTCATAGCGCCACCGGCCGCTGGCGGGGTATTCCAGATGTACCTGCCCATCGGGCGAGGGGAGAAGATGTATGTCCAGGGAGGTGTCGAAGATCTCAAACCGGGTGGAGACCGCCGGATCAAAGTCGCGCCGGTCGGTGTCCCCCGAGGGGGCCTCCTCCGGGCGGCTTTTTGGCTCCTGCTCCCAGGCGTCCTTGACGCCCCGGATGATCTCGTCCAAATCGCCCAGGGCGGCTACGGCCTCCTCCTCGGTCATGCCGTCCTCCACCCGGTCGTCGATGGCCTGGTCGTAAAAGGCCACCACCCGGCGGATCTCGTCGGGATCCGCCTGAAACCGGAGGCCCTGACAGAGCTTATCTAAAAATTCTGCTTTATTCATAGATCGTTCCTCCTTCTGATACGGTATGTGACGCGGAGCGGATGTAGTCATAGGCCCTGGTGACGTCCTCCCACTCGGTGAGGAATGAGGTGATCCGCCGGCGCCCTGCCGGGGTGATGGCGTAGTATTTTCGGAGCCTCCCGTTGTGCTCGCGGCTGGTCACCGTCAGCGCCCCGGAGCTCTCCAAGCGCTTTAAAATGGGGTACAGCGTCGATTCGCTCATGGCGATGTAGGGGGAGATGTCCTTGATGATTTGATAGCCGTAGGACTCGCCCTCACACAGCGCCGTCAGGACGCAGACCTCTAAGATCCCGCGCCGTAACTGTGCGTCCATCTGCATACCTCCTTTCACAAAATACTATACAACACATAGTATAACGTGTCAAGGGGTATTGCGAAAGTTTCCGGGATTTTTTCCCGGCGGGAGGGACGGGGAGAAATTTAAAAAAACCTATTTTCAAACAGGGAAATCTGTGCTATACTGATGGTTAATTCGCCAAACAATGGAGGGTGACATATGAACGAGATCCTGAAGCTCCTGGAGGAGGACAGCCGCTACACGCCCGCCCAGATCGCGGCCATGACCGGCAAGGACGAGCAGTACGTCCGGGACACGGTGAAGCGGTGCGAGGAGGAGCATATCATCAACGGGTACACCACCCTGGTGGACTGGGACAGAACCAGCGAGGAGGCGGTCACCGCCTTTATCGAGGTGAAGATCACCCCCCAGCGGGACGACGGCTACGAGCGCATCGCCCGGCGCATCTACCAGTACGACGAGGTGGAGAGCCTGTATCTTATGAGCGGCAGCTTTGATTTTTCGGTCATCGTCACCGGCAAATCCCTGCGGGAGGTCTCCCGATTCGTGGCCGAGAAGCTGGCCCCCATCGAGGGCGTCACCGGCACCGCCACCCACTTCATCATGAAGCGCTACAAGGATAAGCACAGGGCTTTTTTGGTGGAGCCTGAGCAGGAGGAGCGGACGCTGTTTGTATGATGGACTATGAAAAGCTCATGTCCGAAAACGTCCGTTCCCTTCAGCCCTCGGGCATACGGAAGTTTTTCGACATTCTGGACAATATGAAGGACGCCATCTCCCTTGGCATCGGCGAGCCTGATTTTGTGACCCCCTGGCACATCCGGGAGGCCGGCGTCTACTCCCTGGAGCAGGGCTTTACCAAATACACCTCCAACGCGGGCCTCATCCGCCTGCGCGGGGCAGTGTCGGACTATTTAAAGCGCCGGTTCGATATCGACTACGACCCCGCCCGGGTGTTCATCACCGTGGGCGGCTCCGAGGCCATCGACGTGTGCATTCGGGCCATGCTGGACCCCGGCGACGAGGTGATCATCCCGGTGCCCAGCTTCGTCTGCTACGGCCCGCTGGTGACCATGGCAAACGGCGTGCCCGTCTATGTGGAGACAAAGGCGGAGAATGAATTTAAGCTCACCGCCGATGAGCTGCGCGGCGCCATCACGCCCCGCACCAAGCTCCTGGTCCTGCCGTACCCCAACAACCCCACCGGGGCCATTATGGAGCGGGAGGATCTGGAGGCCATCGCGGAGGTCCTGCGGGGCACGGATATCATGGTGCTCTCCGACGAGATCTACGCGGAGCTGACCTACGGACAGCGCCACGTGTCCCCCTGCAACATCCCGGAGCTCTACGAGCGCACCCTGCTGGTCAACGGCTTTTCCAAGGCCTACGCCATGACCGGCTGGCGGCTGGGGTACGTCTGCGGCCCCGCGCCCATTTTGAAGCAGATGCTGAAGATCCACCAGTACGGCATCATGTCCGCCCCCACCACCAGCCAGTACGCCGCCATCGAGGCTCTGCAGAGCGGCGACGGGGATATCGAGATGATGCGGGAGAGCTACGACAGACGGCGGAAGCTGCTCTTAAAGGGCCTGAGGGATCTGGGGCTTTCATGCTTCGAGCCGCGCGGCGCCTTCTACATGTTCCCGAAGATCGACGGCTTCGGCCTCACCTCCGACGAATTCTGCACCAGGTTCCTCCAGGAGGAGAGGGTGGCCATCATCCCCGGCACGGCCTTCGGCCCGGGCGGGGAGGGGTATACCCGTATCTGCTACGCTTCCAGCGTGGCGAATATCGAGACGGCCCTGGAGCGCCTGGGCGACTTCCTCGACCGTTTGCGGGAAAAGCCATGAACAAGCTGACCCTGGACGCCTGCGCCAAGCTGAATCTGACCCTGGACGTGGGGGAGAAAAGACCGGACGGTTACCATAACATGGAGATGCTCATGCAGTCCGTGTCCCTCTACGATACAGTTGACATAACATTAACGACCGGAAAGGACATTGAAGTTATGTCAACTGACCCGAGCTTGCCGACTGGTGTACATAATCTTGCCGGAAAAGCGGCAAAAGCCTTTCTGAGTTATGTTAACATAACCGATATCGGCATAGAAGTTTACATAACTAAGAGAATCCCCGACAGGGCCGGGCTGGCCGGAGGGAGCGCGGACGCGGCGGCGGTGATCCGGGGCCTGGACAGACTGCTGGATACGCGCCTTTCCGCGAGGGATCTTTCCTCTATTGCCCTCGCCGTTGGCTCCGATGTGCCCTTCTGCCTCTTTGGCGGCACGGCGCTTGCCCGCGGGCGGGGGGAGCTGCTCACGCCGCTGCCGGCTGTGCCGGACTGCGGCATCCTCATTGTGAAGCCGGACTTTTCCGTGTCCACCCCGGCGCTGTTCGCCGCCCTGGACGGTTGTCAGGTGAGGTTGCGGCCCGATACCCAGGGGGCCGTTGACGCGTTGTGCGCCGGGGATCTGAGCGCCCTGGCGGGGTATATGGTCAATGTCTTTGAGGAGGCCCTGCCGGAGGCGGAGCGGCGGACGGTGGTTGACATAAAGTCGGAACTTCTTTCCGACGGCGCGTTGGGGGCCTGCATGACGGGGACCGGTTCCGCTGTATTCGGGCTTTTCCCCACCCTTGCGGACGCTCAGAGGGCCGATCTCAGGCGTTTTGGCGAGACTTTTGCTGTTTCTCCCGTTAAAAGGCTTTGATCTGTGAATAAATCATAGTAAATCGGGCAATGATATGCACACGCGGCATACATAGCCCGATTTTTTTGAAAGGATTTTATTATCACAGACCATGAAGCTGAAAACCTGGGAGATCGCGCTGATCTGCGCGTTTTTGACTGTATTTATGTGCGGATTTTCCGTCCAGAGGGAGGAGGCGGCGCTGTCCGGGAAGCTGGTGCGGCTCCATGTGGTGGCCAACTCCGATTCCGAGGCCGATCAGGCGCTGAAGCTGCGGGTCCGGGACGCGGTGCTGGAATATTTGCGGCCGCGTCTGGAGGGCGTGGAGGACGCGGAGGAGGCCCGCCGGATCCTTGACGGGAGCCTGGAGGGGATCGTGGAGGCCGCCGGGGCGGTGACGGACGGGGAGGGCGCCGGCTACGGCGTCACCGCGTCCCTCTGCCGTGAGAGTTTTCCCACCACCCAGTATGACAACTTCGCCCTGCCGGCGGGGGAATACCTGTCCCTGCGGGTGAAGCTGGGGGCCGCCGCCGGCCACAACTGGTGGTGCGTGGTGTTCCCGCCCATCTGCGACGCCGGCGTCATCGACACGGACACCGCCGACGCCATCGGCCTTTCCGGGAAGGAGGCGAAGCTCATCACCGCCGACGGCCCGGGCTATGTGGTGAAGTTTCGCCTGATGGAGTGGATCGGATCGTTTCTCTCCCTGTTTCATTGACATGGGTTAACATAAAAAGCCCCGCCACAAGGCGGGGCTTTTTATGTTAACTAAATGTCTTATGTCAACTAAAGAGCGCCTTATAATAGTCCTCGCTGATGATGAGCTTGGCGTATTTGATCTTTCCGCTGACCAGCTTCTTGACGCTGGAGACGTAGTCCTCGTCCACGGTGATGCCCTCGTTGGCGGTGAACTTGCCGGTGACGGCGTCGTAGACACCGGCGGCGGTGATCCAGCTGTTGCCCTGCCCGTGGTTGTCGGCGAAGATGACCAGGGGCATGGAGCTGGAATATTTGTCCGGCTCGTAGTTAGTAGCGAAGATGTCCCGGCCGGAGTAGAGGCGGGAATCGTAGGGCAGGCCGAAGAGGTTGGCCAGGGTGGGCACCAGGTCGCAGGAGTAGCAGGGGGTGTCCACGGTGACGGGCTCCTGGATGGAGGGCGACCACATGATGAGGGTGGTCTTATAGCGGGAGATGTCCGTCTCCGTGTCCTTCACGCCCCGCAGCTCGTTAAAGTAGTCGTAATCTTCGGTGAGCATCCGGTAGGGGTAGTGGTCGGTGCTGAGGACGATCAGCGTGTCGTCGGCGATGCCGGCGCTCTCCAGCTTCTCCACCAGGTATTTCATCCCGGCCTCCAGCTCCAGGTTGGCGGCGATATACGCCTGGACAACGGGGGAGGCGTTGGGGTAGGCGGCCTCGGCGGCGGCCCGGTTCTTGCGGGACATATCGTTGTTGGCCCAGGTCCACACCGAGTGGGCGCTGACGGACATGTAGTAGGTGTGGAAGGGCGTGCCGGTCTTTAGATATTCGTCGATATATTTGTCCGCCGTGACCTGCATCAGGGTCAGATCGGACTTGGGGAACTGGTCGATCTCGTCCTGGGGCCAGTCCAGCTTCTGGCCGTTCACGCCGCCGTCAAAGGTGTAGTAGTCGTAGCCGAAGTCCTTGAGGTACTCGTTGCGGCGGTAGAACTTGTACTTGTGGTTGTGGTAGGCGTTGACGTTGTAGCCGGCGTTGTTGAAGAGGTGCCCCAGCGTCAGGGGCATCTGGTTGCCGATGACGGCGTAGATGGTGTACTTGCCGCTTACCCAGTTGGGGATGACGCCGGTGAGATTGGCAAACTCGCCGCCGGCGGTGGACATGGTCCAGTCGGGCTGGTAGTAGTCGTTGAAGACGAAGCCCTCGTGGCTCAGCTTCCACAGGGTGGGCGTCAGCTCCGGGCTCATGACCGCGGTGGAGAAGGACTCCGCCGTGATGAAGATGAGGTTTTTCCCCTTGAAAAGGCCGGTGTATTCGTTCTGCCTGGAGGGAGTCAGAGAGCCGAAATACTCGTGCATCTGTTTCAGCGTCTTATTGGAGGCGGAGGCCGCCAGGGCGTCGAAGTCGATATCCAGGGTGTTATAGCCGTACTCCACGGGCTGGGGAGGCGCGGTGTCCTCCGTGGTGTCGCCGGTGTCGGTGGAGGTGTCCCCGCCGGTGTCGGGAGGCGTGGAATCAGGCGGATTTGTGTCCGGGGGCGTGGTGTCGTCCTCGATGTAGCCGCTCATATCCTCCTCGGGGGTGCCGAATACGGTGTATTGCAGCTCCAGCCGCACCGTGGTCAACAGGCCGAAGTCGGGGATGGCGTTGGTGACGGAGAATTCGTAGGTGTAGGCCGGCTTGGCGGCCCCGAAGGCGGAGAGGCCCCACCCGCCCAGCTGGAAAAGCACCGCCGCCGCCAGGACGGTGAGCCGGATGACCCAGGAGCACCCGCGCTTGTAGACGATCCGGCGGCGCATCAGGCAAAAGAGCGCCAGGGGGAGCAGGGAGAGCAGGATAAAGGGCAGGATCCTCACGATGGTGTCCAGCGTCTCGGCCTGGAAATCCCCGGCCACCTCGCCTCCCACGGAAAAAATGGTGGTGAGGCCGAAATAGATGGAGAAAAACAACCGGACGCCCCGCTCCACACAGGTGATGACGATGGTGAAGAAAAGGAGCAGAGCGCCTACAAGGCGGGAAATGCCCTTTTTGGGAATGATGTCCAGCAGGACAAAGGTCACCAGCCCCGCCGCCAGGGAGAAGAGCAGGATGCGCAAAAGAGCCACATCCCAGAAGGGGGTGAACTGGCAATCGAAGGCCCGCAGCAGAAGCTCCTCGTAGAGCACCGCCGCCGGAAAGAAGAAAATGGAAAAGAGCGGCCCCGTTTTGGGCATTTTCCGCCGGGTGCGGGGAGCGGCGCGCCTCGCGCCGTCCGGCTGTTGCCGGGGCGTCCCGGCGGCGGGCCGCTTCGGCTCGTATCCGTCGGAGAAGTCGGCGCGCGGCCCCGCCGTCCGGTGGGGCTCTGGGGCTCGGCCGGCCTTATCCGGCCGAGCCTGATCCCAGGCTTCCACGCGCGGGTGATAGGCCCTGGGGGGCGCGGGCCGCGTCTCCCGGGGAAGCTCCTCGAAAGCGTCTTCGTTTTGCTCGTCTTTCATTTTTTCTCTCACCCCTTAAGGATTTCAATAGAAGGTTTACTTGAAAATCTTGCTGTAGTAGTCCTCGGTGATGATCTTTTTGGACATCTGGATCTTGCCGGACACCAGGCTCTTGACCTTGGAGACGTAGTCGTCGGACACGGTCACGCCCTCGTTGGCGGTGAACTTGCCGGTGCTGGCCTCGTAGGTGCCGGCGGCGGTGATCCAGCTGTTGCCCTGGCCGTGGTTGTTGGCGAAGATGACCAGGGGCATACAGGTGGAATATTTGTCCGCCTCATAGTTGGTGGCGAAGATGTCCCGGCCCGTGTAGAGGCGGGAGTCGTACTCCAGCCCGAAGAGGTTGGCCACGGTGGGGACGATATCGCAGGAGTAGCAGGGGGTGTCCACCACCGTGCGGGGGATGGAGGCGGACCACATCAGCAGGGTGTTGCGGTAGCGGCTGGTGACCTTCTCGTCGTCCTGGGGCTGTCCAAAGAGGGCGTTCAGCTCGTTGTAGTAGTCGGTGGAATCGCCCTGCTGGCTGTTGCCCTGGTAGAGGAAGTAGGGGTAGTGGTCGGCGCACATGACGATCAGGGTGTCGTCGGCGATGCCCGCGTTCTCCAGCTTCTTTACCAGCGCCTCCAAAGCCCGGTCCACCTCGATATTGGCGGCCAGGTACGCCGCGCAGGGGTCGGAGAGGGTGGGATACTTGGCCTTGATCAGATCCTTATACTTGGTGGCCCACTTGTTCCCGGCAAATTTCCAGGGGCCGTGGCCGGAGATGGTCATATAGTAGGCGTGGAAGGGCTGGCCCGTCTGAAGGTAGTTGTTGATATACTGGTCGGCGGTGGCCTCGATCATCTCCGTGTCCGAGCGCAGCCAGCCGGTGGTGGGCAGCTCCAGCCCAGAGCCGATGGCCTTGAAATCATAGCCGTAGGTGGCAAGATACTTGTTGCGGCTGTAGAAGGTGTAATCGCCGTTGTGCCAGGCCGGGGTGGCGTAGCCGATGGAGCGGAACATATTGCCCAGGGTGGTGGACATGTCGTTGTTGATGGACTGCCGGGGGGAGTCGGACTTGGATACCCAGTTGGGGATGACGCCGGTGGTCACGGAAAATTCGCCGCCGGCGGTGGACAGCGTCCAGTCGGGCTGGTAGAAGTTAGTAAAGACGAAGCCCTCCTGCTGGGTCATCCGGTAGAGGGTGGGCGTCAGCTCCGGGTCGATCACGTAGTCGTCAAAGGACTCCGCGCAGATGAGGATCAGGTTCTTCCCCTTGAAAAGCCCCGTGTACTGGTTCTGCTGGGAGGGGGTCAGGGAGCCGAAATACTCGTGCATCTGCTTCAGCGTCTTGTTGGAGGTGGAGGCCGCCAGGCCCTCGAAGTCGATATCCAGGGTGTTGAAGCCGTACTCTATGGGCTGGGGCGGCGTGGTGTCGGTGGAATCGCCGGTATCGCCGGTGGGATCGGTGGAGTCCCCTGTATCGCCGGTGCTGTCGTTTGAGCTGTCGCCGGTGGAGCCGCTTGTATCGTCGTCGTTAGGGAGAAAGCCGGAGAAATCCGCCTCCGGCGTGCCGAAGATGGCGTATTTGAACTCCAGGCGGACGGCGGTGGCCAGGCCAAAGTGGGGGATGGCGCCGGGGGTGGTGAAGTCGTAGGTGTAGGCGGCCTTGGCGGAGCCGATGTTGGAGAACATGAAGCCGAAGAGGCCGCAGACCGCCGCCAGGAACACCACCAGCACCCGGGTCAGCCACTGCTGGCCCCGCTCGCGGATGACGGTGGCGCGCAGGAGGATAAAGAGGACGAAGGGAATCAGGGACAGGAGGATGAAGAACAGGATGACCTTGATGGTGGTGATGATGTTCTCCGCAAAGTTGCCCACCACGTTCCCAGCTACGCCCGCGCCGGCCAGGACGCCGTAATACATGTTAAAGGTGGCCTTCATGCCCCGCTCCACGCAGAGGATCACGATGAAGACGAAGATCAGCACCCCGCCCAGGATCCGGGAGACCTTCTTGGCGGGGATGACGTCCAGAATGAAGAACACCAGAAAGCCGTAGGCCAGGGAGAAGAAGAGGATGGGGAGAAAGCCCGCGCCGAAGAAGTGTACATCCGGGTCATAGAGGCGCAGCAACAGCTCGTGGAACAGCAGGATACAGGGGAAAAAGAGCGCGGAAAAGAGGGGAGACCCCTTGACGCCCCTTTTGCCCCGGCCGGAGCCGGAACGGCTGGAGCCGCCCCCGCCGGAGGCGGAGGAGCGGTAGGAACCGCCGGACGAACGGTAAGCGCCGCTCCCGGAGGAGGACCTTCCGCCGGAGGACCGTCCGGCGGAGGCAGAGGGCCTGCCAGTGGAGGAGGCTCTGCCGGTGGAAGTCCGGTTATAGGAGGTCCTGCTTGAGGAGGTCCCGCTTGAGGGGGTCCGGGACGCGGCGCCGGCGGGGGAGCGGTAGCCGCCGGTATCCGTCCGCCGGGAGTAGGGGTCGTCGAAGCCCAGGTTGTTGCTGTCCGGATCCGGGGAGGAGGAGCCTGAGCCCTTTAAAAAATCGTAGTCCAGATCCGAGAGGAAGTCGGAGGTAAAGTCCGTGGAATTATCTGCGGAAAAATCGTCTCCGAACTCCTTATCCCATCCGTTTTGCTTGTCCATAGCTTAAATCTCCAATCTGTTCATTGAACGGTCATTCTTCGGGGTCGCTGAAATCGTAGCCGTAATCCGGCCGCACGTCGTAGTCAAAGACCTCCTTGGCGTCAAAGAGGTGCAGATACCGCTGCCGGGAGTAGCGCAGGGTACTGCCGTCGGCATGGAGCCGGTCGCAGATGACGGCGGAGATATCGGTCTTTTCCGTGGCAAAGGACTCGGTGCCCATGGAGCAGAAGATGCGGAAGCCCTCGCTTTGCAGGAATTTGAACATGTCGCCGGTCTTGTGCCAGTCGTCGCCGCCGTCGGGCTTGGCGCCGTTGGGGTAGAGGTAGATGACGGTGTTGCCCACCAGGTCGCCCACGTCCTGATACCAGCGGTCCAGGTCGCGCTTGATGGCGTCCACGTCGTATTTCTTGTTGGACAGGTTGATGTGGCCCCAGGTGTGACAGCCGAAATACCAGCCCGTCTCGATGAGCCGCGCGATAATGGGCTTCACCGCCTCCATTTCCGAGGCGCGAAAAGCCTCCTGTTCCTCGGTCATGCCGGTGGTGATGGTGTTGGTGCGGTAGCCGAAGATGCCCTCGTAGCCGGTGAGAGACAGACACGCCTTGGCGCCGTTGTAGGAGAAGTCCGGGTGCTCCCGGACGAAGGTGTCCAGGATCGGAATGGCGTCCAGCTCCCGGGAGACGATCTCTCCGCCGGGGCCGTGGCCGGAAGCGGCGATCTGTCCCTCCTCGTCCAGCACCAGCTTTTCCATGAAGCCCTGTCCGAAGTAGCTCTCATAGTAGCAGGGGTCGTCGATGGAGATGACCAGCGGCTTTTTCCCCTTGGGGAGGCGCAGCGTGTTCTTTACCATGCGCCGCTGGTTGCGGCCCACGTTCCGCTCCGTCCAGACGGTGTTCAGGTTCACCAGGATGTAATCGTTGTCGTAAAGCTGTTGAAGGATCTTTTTGAACTCGTTCACCGTTACGGTCAGGTTGTCGTAGGTCTTTTCATAGTCGTCCCCGTCAAAGGCCAGCTCCGGGAAAGCGATGACCATGTGGAACATCAGATGCTCCACAACGCCGGTGTAGTCCGTCAGCTCCTCTTCGGGCCAGACATAGGGGCGGTAGGTGTAGTCCACCGGCTGGGGCTCGGTGGTGTTGAGCTCCTCCTCCAACCGGTCCAGCTCCTCGTCCCGCTTTTTCTTCTCCTCCAGGGCGGCCTGCTCCTCCCGGCGGCGCTGTTCCTCCTTCTGGGCGTTCAGCCATTTCCAGCTGTCCTCGTTGCGTTTGCAGGAGGTCAACAAAAGGGACAGCAGCAGGGATATGATCAGTGTGAGGGCGACGCCCCGTTGACGCGTGCTCATGCGAATTCTCCGTTTCCAGGTAAAGTGGTATATTACAACAGCACATTATACACCATGTCGCGACAAAAAGAAACAACGAATACGTGAAAAAAGGTTACAAAATCCAACCCATTGTGTTATAATCTCTTTAAGTGCATCGTATTCAAAATCATGATACCTCAAATTTGCATCAAATCCGCATCAAAAGCCGATTTTTGGAGGGAATATGCTGAAACTGTATCTGGGCAGGGCCGGAAGCGGCAAGACGTCCGCCATCCTGCGGGAGCTGGGGAAGCTGGCGGCGGAGAAGAAGGGCGGCCATGTGCTGATCGTCCCCGAGCAGTATTCCCACGACTGCGAGCGGGCCCTGGCGGCGCAGGGGGACGACGTGTGCCTCTACTGCGAGGTGCTGAGCTTCACGCGTCTGGCTGCCCGCGTCTTTGCCGAGACAGGGGGGCTGGCCCGGCCCACCCTGGACGCCGGAGGCCGCACCCTGGCCATGAGTCTGGCGTACATGTCCGTCAGCTCCGCACTGAAGGTCTACGACGTGGGGGGCCGGCGGCCGGACTTCGTCAAGAGCCTGCTGGCGGCCTATGACGAGCTGAGATCGGCCCGGGCCGGCACGGACAAGCTTTTGGAGGCGTCCGAAAGGGCCTCCGGGAGCCTGGCCGGGAAGCTTTCGGATCTGGCCCTGCTCTTTGAACGCTTCGAGGCGGTGAAGGAGCGTAGCGGCGCCGACGACAGGGACGTTTTAGAGCGTCTGGCCGACCAGATCGGGGAGAGCTCCGTCGGGGAAAAAGGCGGGGTTTGGATCGACGGCTTCACCGACTTCACCCACCAGGAGCTGCGGGTCATCGACGAGCTTCTGCGCCGGGGCGCGGATGTCACCGTCTGCCTGGGCGTGGACGACCTGGCCTCCCGGGAGCTGCCCTTCCGCCTGCCGGCCAAGACGGGCCGGAAGCTTCTCGCTATGGCCAAGAGCCGGGGCGTGGAGCGGAAAACTGTGTTTTTTGAAAAAAGAAATGACCGGGATCCGGCCCTCTCCTATTTGGAGCGCGCCCTTCTGGACTACTCCGCGCCGCCCTATGAGGGGACCGGCGACGCTCTGCGCGTCTACGCCGCCGGAAGCCTCTCCGAGGAGTGCGCCGTGGCGGCGGCCCGGGCGCTGGAACTGGTGCGCGCCGGGGCCAGATACCGGGACATCGCCGTGGTGTCCCCCTCCTTCGCCCAGTACGCCCCCCTGCTGGAGGGGATGTTCGCCAAGTACGGGGTGCCGGTGACAAGCACGGAAAAAAGCGATATCCTGGACAAGCCCGCTATGGCCATGCTCACCGGCGCGCTGGAGATCATCGCCGGAGGCTGGGATTACCAGAGCGTTTTCAAATATCTCAAGACGGGCCTCACGGGCCTCACCGCGGACGAGGCCGACCTGCTGGAAAACTACGTGCTCAAGTGGAACCTCCGGGGCGAGAGCGCCTGGCGGCGCCCCTGGGAGCAGGCCCCCGGCGGCTATTCCGACGGCATGACCGATGAGGACCGGCAGACCTTAGAGCGGTTAAATGCCGCCAGGGAGGCGGTGGCCGGGCCGGTCCTGAAGCTGACGGAGGCCCTGGAGGCCCGGGACAGCGCCCTGGAGAAGACGCGGGCGGTGTATACCTTCTTAGAGGACACCGGCCTTTACGCCAAGCTGGAGGCCAAGGCCGCGGAGCTGAAGACCCGGGGCCGGACAGATCTGGCCCAGGAGTACCGGCAGCTTTGGCAGACCCAGGTGCGGGCGCTGACGCAGTTCGCCGCCATCCTGGGGGAGACGGCCATAGAGACGGAGGAATTCATCCGGCTTTTGAAGCTGGTGCTGGCCCAGTACAAGGTGGGCGTGATCCCCTCCTCGGTGGACAGCGTCCGCGCCGGGGATATGACGCGCCTGCGGGCCAGGGGCGTAAAGCACCTGATCGTTTTAGGCGCGGTGGACGGGGCTCTGCCCGTTAGCGCCGCCTCCGGCGGGGTATTTTCCGACGACGAGCGGGAGAGTCTGCGGGAGCTTGGCATCGACACCCTGGACGACCGGGAGGACAGCCTGGCCAGGGAGCTTTCCGGCGTCTATATGTCTCTGACCGTCCCCACCGGGAGCCTCACCTTCACCTACCCGGACGCCCGGCGGCGCTCCTACATCGTCTCCCGGGTGGAGAAGCTCTTCTCCCTGCAAGAGCGGATCCCCGGTGCGGATATCTGGTCCGCCGCCCCGGAGCCCTGCTTTGAGTTGGCGGCCTCGGGGGACCGGGCGGCCAGGCATTATTTTGAGCATCAGCCCGCCTGGGCGGACAGGCTGGAGGCGGTGGAGCGGGCCGCCCAAATGAGGCGCGGGAGCCTCACCGATCTGACGGCGCGGCGGCTCTACGGGAAAAATCTGCGCCTGTCCGCCTCCCAGATCGACCGGTTCTACGCCTGCCGCTACGCCTACTTTTTGCAATACGGCCTCAAGGCCAGGCCCCGCCAGGAGGCGGCCCTGGACGCGCCGGAATCCGGCACCTTCGTCCATTTTGTCTTAGAGCGGGTGGCCAGAGCCGTGGGTGCCCTTGAGGGCGGCTTCCGCTCGCCGGAGGTGACGGAGGCGTTCATCAGGGCCCAGGTCGAAAAGGCCGTGACGGCCTACGCCGAGACGCGCCTTGGCGGTCTTGAGAACAAAAGCGGCCGGTTCCGCTATCTCTTTGCCCGCCTCACGGAGACGGCGGCCCAGGTGGCCCTGAACATGCGGGAGGAGCTGGCCGATTCCGATTTTACGCCCCTGGACTTCGAGCTGCGCTTTGCCGAGGACGCGCAGCTCCCGCCCGTGCGCACGGAGGACGGCGACGCCGTCATCGGAACGGTGGACCGGGTGGACGGCTGGGAGCACGACGGCAAGCTCTATCTGCGGGTGGTGGACTACAAGACCGGCAAAAAGAAGCTGGAGCTGTCCGATATCCTCTACGGCGTGGGCCTGCAGATGTTCATCTACCTCTTCGCCCTGGAGCGGGAGGGGAGCGCCCGCTATCAGGGCAAGCCTATTGTCCCCGCCGGGGTGCTCTACTCCCCGGCCAGGGACGCGGTGGTGACAAATGCCACGGATCTGCCGGACGGGGAGCTGCAAGCCAAGCGGGAGGAGCTTCTGCGCTTCTCCGGCCTGGTGCTGGCGGACAGCGACGTTCTCCGGGCCATGGAGCGGGGCGGGCCGAAGCGGATCCCCGTCAGGATCTCCTCCAAAACCGGGGAGCTGGTGGGGGCGCTGGCCGGCGCGGAGGAGCTGGGAAAGCTGGGCAAAACCGTGGACAGGCTGGTGCGGGACATGGCCCGGGAGGTGCGGCAGGGCTCCATCACCGCCGACCCCTACCTGAGAAACGCGGCGGAGACGGCCTGCCGCTTCTGCAAATTTTACGACGCCTGCCGCTTCTCCGACGGCGACGCCGGGGAGAGCTGGCGGCGCATCTATAAGCTGAAGGACGCCGACTTCTGGGCGCTGCTGGACAAGCGCGAGGCGGAGGCCGGCGATCAGAATACCAATACGGAAAGGGGGGACGGGTGATGGCCTTCGCGCCTACGGCAGAACAGCGCGCCGCCATCGACAGCGAGGGCGGACGGCTCCTTGTCTCCGCCGCCGCCGGGAGCGGCAAAACGAAGGTGCTGGTGGAGCGGCTTCTGCGGAAGGTGGACGCCGGGGAGGACATCGACCGGTTCCTGGTCATCACCTTCACCAACGCCGCCGCGGCGGAGCTGCGGGCCAGGATCATGGACGTGCTCTTTGACCGGGTGGCCGCCAACCCCGCCGATCTGCGCCTCCGGCGTCAGGCCCAGCTGTTGGGACGGGCGCATATCGAGACGATCCACGGCTTCTGCGCCTCCCTCTTGCGGGAGTACGCCCACAAGCTGCGCCTGCCCAGGGATTTTCGCGTGGCCGACGAAAAGGAGACGGCCAACCTGGCGGACCAGGCCGCCGCCGACCTGTTGGAGGAGATGTACGGGCGAAACGACCCGGATTTTAACGCCCTGGCGGACATCATGGGGGCCGGCCGGGACGATTCGGCCCTGGTGGAGATCCTGCTGGACACCCACAGAAAGCTTCTGAGCCACCCGTCTCCGGAAAAATGGGTGCGCCGCCAGCTGGAGGCCCTGGCCCTGGACGGCGTCACTGACGCCGGCGATACGGTCTGGGGCCGGACGCTGATGGAGGACACGGCCCGGGACGCGGCGTACTGGCTGTCGGCCCTCCGGAAGGTTTTGGAGGAGGCCGGGGACAGCGAAAAATTCATGAAGAGCTACGGCGACGGCATCGCCTCTGCCGCCACCGGCCTGGAGACTTTCCTCACCGCTCTGGGGAGCGGCGGCTGGGACAGGGCCAGGGAGGCCCTGACCGGCGTGACCTTCCCCCGGGCCAGAGGCGGCGCGCCCGGTTTTGAGCGGGAGATCGCCGTCCGCAACGCCTGTAAGGAGTGGGCGGGCAAGCTCTCGGACGTATTTTGGGATGACTCCCAAAAGGCCCTGGACGACATGCGCGCCGTGGCGCCGGTGCTCCGCGCCCTTTTAGAGACGGTGCTGACCTTTGACGGGCGCTTTGGGGAGCTGAAGCGCAAAAAGGGCGTCCTGGATTTCTCCGACCTGGAGCACATGACGCTGAAGCTCCTGACGGACCCGGAGACCGGCGCGCCCACGGACACCGCCGCCGAGCTGTCCGGGCGGTTTTCGGAGATCATGGTGGACGAGTACCAGGACGTCAATGAGATCCAGGAGACGATCTTCACGGCGCTTTCCAAAAAGGAGCGGAACATCTTCACCGTGGGGGACGTGAAGCAGTCCATCTACCGCTTCCGCCTGGCCGACCCCGGCATCTTCCTGCGCCACTACGACGCCTACGCCGACGTGTCCCAGGCCGGGGAGGGCCAGCCCCGCAAAGCGGTGCTCTCCCGGAACTTCCGCTCCGCGCCGGAGATTCTGGACGCGGTGAACTTTGTTTTTGAGAACGTCATGAGCCGGGAGCTGGGGGACATAGACTACGGCCCCCGGGAGCGCCTCTATCCCCCCGACGGGGCGGAGAGGGGGGCGGGGCCGCGGGTGGAGCTGGATCTTATCAGCGTGCGCGCCCCGTCCCAGCCGGGGGAGAAGCGGCGGAGCCCCCCGCCGGGGGCCGAGGACGAGGACGCGCCCGGCAAGGTGGAGGCAGAGGCCGTCTTTGCCGCCAGACGCGTCCGGGAGCTGATCGCCTCCGGGACCGTCACAGGGGAGAACGGCGCGGAGAGGCCCGTGAAGTACGGGGACATCGCCGTCCTGATCCGCTCGCCCAGAAGCGTCCAGGCCGTGTGGGAGCAGGTGTTTGCCCGGGAGGGCGTACCTCTGGCCTCCTCCCAGCCCACGGACCTGTTTGCTGAATATGAGGTGTCCCTGGCCCTCTCCCTGCTGTCCGTCATCGACAACCCCCGCCAGGATATCCCCCTGATCACCGTGCTCCGGTGCCCGGTCTACGGCTTCACGGCGGAGGATCTGGCCAGGATCCGCTTGTGCGACCGGACCGGCGACTTCTGGGCCGCCCTCAACGCCTGCGCCCGGGACGATCAGCGCTGTGCCGCCTTTGTCCGGGAGCTTCAGGAGCTGAGAGAGCTGTCGCCGGATATGACCAGCGACGAGCTCCTCTGGACGGTCTACACCAGGACCGGCCTGTTCGCCGTGGTCAGCGCCATGCCCTCCGGGCAGGAGCGCCGGGAGAATCTGATGCTGCTGATGGAGCTGGCCCGCTCCTGTGAAAGCGCGGGGTACCGGGGCCTTTTCGGCTTCATGACCTGGGTGCGCCGCCTGCAAGCCAGGGGCGACACGCCGGAGACGGTGTCCGGCGGCACGGAAAACGCCGTGACGCTGATGAGCACCCACAAGTCCAAGGGCCTGGAATTTCCCATCGTGTTCCTGGCTGGCCTGACCCACCGCTTCAACCGGGAGGATTCCCGGGCGCGGCTCCTGATCCACCCGGAGCTGGGGCCGGGGCCCAAACGGCTGGATCTTACGCGGAAGATCGAGTACAACACCATCGCCCGCCGGGCCGTGTCGGCCCGTCTGCGCCGGGAATCCCTCTCCGAGGAGCTTCGCATCCTCTATGTGGCCATGACCCGCCCGCAGCAACGGCTTTTCCTGCTTTGTACCTACCCGGACGCCTGCGCCGCCGTGCAGAAGCTCGTTGACCTGCCCCTGCCCGTGCCGCCGCAGCTGCTGTCCACCATGCCCAGCCCCGCCGAATGGATCCTGGCCCCGGCCTTAAAGCGGCCTGAGAGCCGCCCCATCCGCTTCGGGCTGGAGCCGGAGCCGTGTACGGTGTCCGGCGCGGCCTGGGCTATGCGCCTTGTGGATCCCGACTGGCTCAGAGCCCGCGATCCTGCCGCCGCCCCCGTGACGGAGGAGGAGCCGGAGAGCGGGGAGACGGACGGGGAGCTGGCAGAGCGGCTTGGCTATGTCTATCCCTATGCCGGGGCCGTGGCCATGCCCTCCAAGGTCACCGCCACGGAGCTGAAGGGGAATGACAGCACCGCCCACGCCGCCGAGGAGGCCGCCTATTTCGCCGGAACGGAGCCGGAACCGGCCGGCGGCCCGCCCGTCCCGCCGGCCAGGGCCCCGGAGCGCCCCGCCTTTATGGGGGGCCGGGGCGGCCTCACCCCCGCCCAGCGCGGCACCGCCGCCCATATGGTCATGCAGTACGCCGACTACGCCAAATGCGGCACTGTCCGGGGCGTCCGAGAGGAGATCGAACGGCTGTGCCGGATGGATATCCTCACCCGGGAGCAGGCCGAGGCCGTGAAGCCCGATCTGATCGCCGGCTTTTTCGCCAGCCGTCCCGGCCGGCTCGTCCTGGGGGCCGACAGGCTCCACCGGGAGCTGAAATTCTCCCTGCTGGTGGACTCGAGGGAGATCCCCGGCTTTGCCGCCGGGGAGAAGGTACTGCTCCAGGGCGTGGTGGACTGCTGTGTGGAGAAAAACGGGAGGCTGACGGTCATCGACTTCAAGACCGACCGGGTGACGGACGCCACCCTCCCGGAGCGCGCCGGCTATTACGCCGGTCAGCTGGCGGTCTACGCCCTGGCCGTCAGCCGCCTGTTCAAGCTCCCCGTGGAGCGGAAGCTCCTCTATTTCCTCACCGCCGGAAAAACCGTGGAGCTGCCGTGATATAATCTTGCAGAGTTTGATACAAAGCCGAGGAATAATTGAAAAGTGCGCCTTTGCGGTGTAATTTCCGCTTGCGGTGTAAAATGTGTGCCGGGTTAATAGCGGTAGATTTATTCATGATTTTGTGGTACGATTTATTAAAAGACTGAAATACCAGCCCGGTAAATCGGAATTTGTGGAGGTAGACCGAATGTATTTTCACGCTTCGCCTATTGAAGGAATAAAAGTATTGGAGCCGCGCATTTCAA
>CANRMY010000026.1 GCA_947631845.1 uncultured Oscillospiraceae bacterium
TTCAGGGCGATTATGCGGGGGTGTTCCCTCACATCTGGTGGGTAATAGGCTACGCAGCCGCCGTGACCGCCATAGCGGTATTCGCCTTTTTGCGGCAGATGAAAAGACAGTGAGCGGGCAATATATGGATCGGAGCGAAAAATCAATATTTGCGGAGGATATAGTATGATAAGACCGGCAAAACCGGGCGACGCCTTGACCTTGGCAGGGCTGGCAATAAAACTTTGGCAAGGCCATTCCATTCAAGAAATGGAGGATATGTTTGAAAATCTTCTTTCCGGCGGCAATGCTGCGTGCTTCCTGCAATATGTTGACGGAAAAGCGATAGGCTTTGCGCAGTGCCAGCTCCGGCACGAGTATGTGGAAGGGACCGGCAGCTCCCCCGTGGGATATCTGGAAGGTATCTTTGTGGAGGATGTCTATCGCCGGCATGGATATGCCAGAGAACTTCTCGGGGTCTGTGAAGCATGGTCAAAAGAAAAGCATTGTACCGAGTTCGCCAGCGATTGTGAGCTTGAAAACGATGACAGTCTGCGCTTTCATATGGCAATGGGGTTTGAGGAAGCGAATCGGATGGGTATCATTTTGAGATGGGTCTTCCCGCCGACAAATGGGGCGCCAAATGGATCTCCACCGGCAGAAAAGCAGATAAGGAGAGACTTCCGGCCGAATACTTCAAACGAGACTTTTCCCTTCGGGGAAAGGTAAAAAGGGCGAGGCTCTATGCCACCGCCTGCGGCGTTTACACGGCATCCATCAATGGCCAGCGCCTTCCCAGCGTCCTGGCTCCGGGCACAACGGAATACCCCAAACGGCTCTACTATCAGACCTATGATGTAACGGCGCTGCTCCAAAATGAGAACACGCTGGAATTTACGCTGATGGACGGCTGGTATATGGGCAAGCTGGGCTATCTCAATCAGCACAACCGCTTCGGCAATCAGCGCAAGCTCCTGGCCCATTTGGAAATCGAGTACGAGGACGGGAAAACGGACGCCATAAACACAGATGAGTCTTTTTCCTGCTGTGCGGACGGTCCGATACGGTATTCCGATCTCAAGGACGGGGAGAACTACGACTCCCGCATGATACCCAGCTTTTCGGAAAAGGCCGTCACTGTCAGCCAGGATATCATACCCACCGCGTCGCCCTCAGACGGGATCGCGGAGCATGAGAGGTTCCCGGCAAACCTGATCGTCACCCCCAGCGGGAAGAAAGTGCTAGACTTCGGACAGAACCTGGCGGGATATGTCTGCTTCACTGTTCAGGGAAAGCCGGGGCAGGAGATCAGGCTCTCCCTGGGTGAGGTGTTGGATCACGGCGAGTTCAGCCGTGCGACTCTCATTGAAGAGGGCCGCCCGGAAATCCGACAGGAGATCGTGTTCATCTGCAACGGTCAAAGGCAGGCGTTCCACCCGGAGGGGTTCTACTCCGGCTTCCGCTACGCGCTGGTGGAGGGGCTGGACGATATTGACCCGGCTGATTTTACCGCTGTGGCGGTCTACTCCGACCTGGAGTTTACCGGCAGCTTCTCCTGCTCCAATGAAAAGCTCAACAAATTCCACCAAAATACCCTTTGGAGTCTCAAATCCAACTTCGTAGATGTCCCCACCGACTGCCCCCAGCGGGAAAAGAGCGGCTGGGATGGGGACGCGCAGATATTTACGCCTACTGCCTGCTTCATGGCTGAACCCGCGGCGTTTTTCCACAAGTGGCTCCGGGATGTCCGGGACTGCCAGAGAAAAGACGGCCGGGTGGCGAATGTGTCCCCCAGTGCCCACCGCTTTCAGGATAGAGAGCCTCTGGGCGGCGCCGTGGGCTGGGCTGACGCGGCGATTATCATACCTTATACGCTCTGGAAACTATACGGCGACGAGCGGTTCATCGCCGGATGTTTGGAATTCACCGTGAAGGGGCGGCCCGGACAGATGTTCACCCTCCGCATGGGCGAGGTGGTGAAGGACGGGCACGTGGACCTCTCCGGCATCCAGGAGCGCAAGCCCACGGGCGGCTGGACCCAGACGACCATGCTGAAAAAGCTCCTGACGGGCAAGACCCCGGCGAGACAGTGGGGACGCCCTTGCAGGAAGTACGCTTCACCTGCTCCGGCGGCGTGGATCACTATAAAACCGGCTTTGCCGTGTTCGGCTTTCGGTACGCGGAGATCATCGGCGAGGCGAATTTTGAGAATATTTCCGCTATCGCGGTTTATTCGGACATGGAGCGGACGGGCAACTTCCAATGCTCCGATGAGCGCGTCAACCGCCTCTTGGAGAACACTCTCTGGAGCATGACACCAGCTTCGTGTCCGCACGGCGGCGGCCACCACCTGGGCGGATCGGGGCGCCCGAATCAACACCATCAGCCCCGGCATCATCGTGACGCCGCTGGCCTACGACGAATTTAACGCGCCGGGCAACACCTATCAGAACATGATCGACTGCTCCGCCGTGCGCCGCGCCGGAACATCGGACGAGATTGCGGCGGCGGGCGCGTTCCTCTTGGGCCCGGACGCCGGATTCATCACAGGAACAGACCTTTTGATCGACGGCGGCGTGATCGCGTCGCTGAAAAGCGGCAGATTCAATCTCCGCGTAAGATAGGAGGAACCGAAAATGACAAAGTTATTGATACGCTTCATCAGGCAATAGATATTTGCGCGAAGCTGCCAAACCGAAGCGGCGAGGAATGATGAAGCCGAAAAAATGCGAGGTGACGATCATGACCACGGAGAAGGAAGCCTTTGACAACTATCTGATCCTGCAAGACAGGCTGTTAAGCTATGGATTTCAGCGGGACGGTAACAAACTGGTATATAGGAAGCCGCTGCCGGAACCTGTATTTCAAGTCCAAACAGGCCCGGAGGATAGCAGAAAGGATACTATCCGGCTTTCCACATGAACAAAAAGTGCTGGGTATCCATTATTTTGGACGATACCCTGGCTGATAGTGAAATTCAAAGGCTAATCGCCGACAGCCATAAAAGCGTTTAGGAGGGAAAGGTATGGGACATTGCGATTGGGCGCTTTACAATGACAAAATGCGGGCTTACCACGACAGCGAGTGGGGCGTCCCCGTACATGACGACCGCCAGATGTTCGAGCATCTGACGCTGGAGTGCCTTCAATGCGGCCTTAGCTGGGGGCTGATGATGAAAAAACGCGAGATTTTCCGTCAGTGCTTTGAAAACTTTGAATACGACAAAATAGCCGCTTACAGCGAGGATGATATACAGCGGATTCTGAACACGGAAGGGATGCTGAAATCAGAGCGGAAGGTTCGGGCGGTCATCAACAATGCCAGGTGTTATCAGAAGATTCGGGCGGAGTTTGGCAGTTTCTGCGCTTACCTCTGGGCGTATACCGGCGGGAAAACAATTTTGTACGACGGTCACGCCGACGGTGCGATACCAGTCAGCAACGGCCTTTCAGGCAAAATCAGCCGCGACCTCAAAAAGCGGGGCTTCAAGTTTGTGGGGGCGGTGACCATCTACTCACACCTCCAAGCCTGCGGTATTATCAACGACCACGCCATCGACTGCCCCTGTTATATGAGGATCAACGAAACCAATCCCACGGTGAAAATGAGGCCGGATCAGGAGGTGGGATAGGCCGAAGGAAAAAATACATACATAATGAATAAGCCGTGGCCCTTCAAATTCTGCGGGGCCACGGTGATTTATCTTACGCTTCCGGCTTAGGGAAGGTCACGGTGACTGTGGTGCCGGAGGGGGAGCTTGATAGGTCGATGGTGGCGTCGTGGAGCTGGGCGGCGTGCTTGACGATGGAGAGGCCGAGGCCGGTGCCGCCGCGGGCCTTGGAGCGGCTTTTATCGACGCGGTAGAAGCGCTCGAAGACGCGGGGCTGGTACTCCGGGGGGATGCCAATGCCGGTGTCGGAGACGGTGAGGGTGATTCGATCCGCCTCATTCTTCACGGAAACGGCGACGCTGCCGCCGGAGCGGTTATACTTAATGGCGTTGTCCGTGAGATTGTAGACGATGGAGGCCAAAAGCTGGGGGATGCCGGTGATCTCCGCGCTCTCGCCGCTGAGGGTGACGCGGACGCCGGCCTTTTCCGCCTCGGCGGTGAGGGCTTGGACGGTCTCTCCGGCGATGGTGTAGAGGTCGCAGGGTTCGCGTTTCATGTCTGCCGCGCCCTCGTCCAAGTGGGAGAGGCGGATGATGTCCTCCACAAGCCGGGTCATTCTCTGGGCCTCGTTGTAGATACGGGCGTAAAATTCCTGCCGGTCGGTGTCTTTGACCAGACCGTTCATCAAAAGCTCCGCGCTCCCGGCGATGGTGTGGAGGGGCGTTTTCAGCTCGTGAGAGACGTTGGCGGAAAACTCCCGGCGGAGGGCCTCCCGCTCATGCCGCTCCGTAATGTCAATGACCAGCACTACCGCGCCGGAGACCTTATCCTCCGACAGAACGGGGCTTGCCAGAAGCTCATATTTCCGTCCTTTCAGCTCTATGGGCCGCTCCCCGTGGCGGCCCTCCAGCGCGTCACGCACAAGCTCGGACAGCTCCGGGCCCCGGTTCACCGAGAGAACGTCCCGGCCAAGGCATGATTTGTCGGCGTCGAAGATCTCCCGCGCCGCCCGGTTTATGGACAGGACCACGCCGCGAGAGGTGAGCAAAAGCATCCCCTCCGCCATATTCTCCGTGATGACCTCCAGCTCCTTCTGCTTCTGAAGGAGCTTTTCACTTTGCAGGGCGATCTCCCGCTGTTGCACGTCGATACGGTGAAAGAGCGGCGCCAGCTCGTCAAGGCCCTCGTTTTTCAGGGGCTCGTCCAAATCAAGGGCGTTCAGGGGCTTCACGATCTGCCGGGACAGCCGGGACGCCAGGAAAAGCGACAGCCCCAGGGCCACAAAGACGATGACGATCATGGGCCCCATCATCCCCATGATAAGGGTCAGAATGGAGCTCTGGGACACGGACAGCCGCAGCACCGTCCCGTCCGGGAGCCGCTGGGCCCGATAGAAGGCCCGCTCGGTGAGGGTGGCGGAATACCGGGAGCTCTCGCCCGCGCCGCTTTCCAGAGCCTCACGAATTTCCTCCCGCTCAAGATGGTTTTCCATCTCCCCGGCGTCGGCGTCACTGTCAAACAAGACTTCGCCGTTTTCGCCTACCCAAGTCACGCGAAAACGCCTGGTGTCCAGACCGTCAAAATAGCCCATGCCCTCACGAGAAACAGCGTGGGCGGCAAGCTCCGTCTCCGCCCGAAGCTGATCGACCTGCACCGCGGAGAAATAGTCGTAGAGCACCCACAGAAAAAGCACCGCCGAGGCCAGAAACACCCCCACGGCGGCCAGAATAATGGAGCGGAAAATGCGTTTTGTCACGGTTTTGCCTCCCATCTGTACCCCACGCCCCGGACGGTGGCCAGCATCTCCCCGCATGCGCCCAGCTTGGAGCGGAGCGTCCCCACGTGGACGTCCACGGTCCGGGTCTCTCCCTCATAGGCCGCGCCCCAGACGGTATCTAAAAGCTGTCCGCGGGTGAAGACCGTGCCGGGGGAGGCCATCAGGGCCTTCAAAAGCTCAAATTCTTTCAGGGTGAGCTCAATTCGCTTGCCTTCCACGGTGACGGTGTGCTCCCGAAGGTTCACAGTGAGGCCGCCGGAACGGAGTATGTCCTTGTTCTCCCTTGCGCCTGTCCTGCGGAGCACCGCCTTGACGCGGGACACCATCTCCATCATCCCGAAGGGCTTGGCAAGGTAGTCGTCGGCCCCCAGATCCAAACCCAGCACCTTGTCAAACTCCGTCCCCTTGGCCGTGGCCATGATGACGGGTATCTCCGAGGTGGCGGTATTCGACCGGAGGCGTTTTAGTATCTCGATCCCGTCCTCGCCGGGGAGCATGATGTCCAAGAGCACAAGGTCCGGTTTTTGTCTACGAATGGCCTCCCAAAACGCGGCTCCGTCGGGAAAGCCCCGGGCCTCCAGCCCCGCCGCGTTCAGCGCATAGACCATCAGCTCCCGGATGCCGGGTTCGTCCTCCACACAGTAGATCACGGAAAACACCTCCCTTACCGCCCATTATAAAACGTCAAGGTAAAATTCAAAATCAAGCCGTTGTAAAATCTTTGTAAAGTCCGCTGTTATTCCGGTTCCTTTTCTCCTGTGACGGCGTAAAGCACCCATTTCGCGATATTCACGGCGTGGTCGCCCATGCGCTCCAAATACTTCGCCACCATCAAAAGGTCCAGCGCCGCCTCCCCGTCCGCCTCCGGCCCCCGAAGCGTACCGATAAGGGCGCTTTTGATGCGGTTAAAATGCCCGTCCACCACGTCGTCGTAGTCAATGACCGCCCGCGCCAGCTCCCGGTCGCTTTTCACAAAGGCATCGATGCTGTCCGTCACCATTTTGATGGTGGCAAGGGCCATATCGCGGAGGTTGAGACCGTTTTGGCCCGCGGTAATGTGGCCCATGGAGACGATCTCCGCGATGTCGCCGGAGTTGTCCCCGATGCGCTCCATGTCCGTCACCATTTTGAGGGCCGAGGAGATGACCCGCAGGTCCGTAGCCACGGGCTGCTGCTGGAGGAGGAGCTTAATGCAAAGGTTCTCAATATCCCGCTCGGCCCGGTCAATTCGTGTCACATATTCAAAAACTCCTCGCGCTTTTTCCGCGTCCGCCTCCTCCAAGGCCTTGGCGGAGAGGGCAATGGCGCTCTCGCAAAGGGCGCCCATGGCGATCAGGTCCCGGTGAAGGGCCTCAAGCTGTTCGTCAAACTTACTTCGCATTATCCAAACCTCCCCGTGATGTAGTCCTCGGTGCGCTTATCGGCGGGATTGGAGAACATTTTCTCCGTGTACCCAAATTCTATCAGTTCTCCCAAAAGGAAAAACGCCGTCCTGTCCGAGACGCGCACCGCCTGCTGCATATTGTGAGTGACCATGACAATGGTGTAGTCCGCTTTGAGCTCCATGACCAGCTCCTCGATTTTTGAGGTGGAGATGGGGTCCAGCGCCGAGGTGGACTCGTCCATCAGCAAAACATCCGGCTTCACGGCGAGAGCACGCGCGATGCACAGCCTCTGCTGCTGCCCGCCGGAGAGGCCCAGGGCGGATTTTTTGAGCCGGTCCTTCACCTCGTCCCAGATGGCGGCGGCGCGGAGGGACTCCTCCACGATTTCATCGAGTTTGGCGCGGCTCCTGACGCCGTGGGTACGCGGCCCGTAGGCCACGTTGTCGTAGATGGACATGGGGAAGGGGTTGGGCTTCTGGAACACCATGCCAATGTTGCGGCGAAGCTCCGTCACGTCCCGGCCCGGATCGTAAATCTCCTCCCCGCGATAGGTAAGCGACCCCGTCACCTTTACGCCCTCGATGAGGTCGTTCATGCGGTTGACGGTCCGCAGAAACGTGGATTTCCCGCACCCGGAGGGGCCGATGAGGGCAGTGATGCGTTTTTCCGGGATGTCCAGAGAGATATTTTTCAGCGCGTGGGTCTCGCCGTAGTAGAAATCGAGACCCTTCGCGGAAATGATCGTGTCAGCCATAGTCAGCTCCTTTTGAGTTTCCGGCCAAGAAAGCTTGCGGAAAAATTGATGATGACCGTGAGGATCAGTAAAATGGTCGCAATAGAAAAGGCCACGCCGAAATCGGCGTTCTCCTTGGCGTAGTGGTAGAGCGCCACAGTCAGCGTGGAGCCCGACGCCCGCGTCATACGGTCCAGGGAGAAGTCCTGCATCGCCATACTCATGCCGGCGGTGTACATGAGTACCGCGCTCTCCCCCACCACGCGCCCCACGGCTAAAATGCACCCGGTGACGATGCCGTCCACGGAACTGGGAAGTACCACCGTGCGGATCATGCGCCATTTCCCGGCGCCTAAGCCCAGCGCCCCCTCCCGGTAGGACTGGGGCACGGTCTTCAGGCTCTCCTGAGTGGAGCGGATGATGGTGGGCAGGATCATCATAACCATGGTCAGGGATCCGGCCAGCAGGGTCTTTTGCAGTCTGAGGGCCGTACAAAAAACGATGACGCCCACTAAGGCGTAGATGATGGAGGGAATGCCCGCCAGGGCCTCGGAGGCAAACTCGATGACCGCCACGAGCTTCCTATTCCGGGCGTACTCCGTCAGATAGATCGCCGCGCCCACGCCCAGGGGCAGGGCGATCAGCAGAGAGACGACGACCACAAACAACGTGTTTTTGATAGCCGGCGCTATGCCGATTGTCCCCCGCAAAACGCTCTCCGAGGTGGTGAGGAAGCTCCAGCTGATGCCGCCCACTCCCCGAATCAGGATATACCCTATGAGGAAGACCAGCAGTCCCACCGTGAGGGCCGAGCAGCCGTAGAGGAGCGCCCGTGCCCCGATGTCGTACATTTTTCTGCGCATGTCAGTTCTCCTTCTCCCGCTTCAAAACAAGGTTCAAAAAGGCGTTGATGAGCATGATAAAGAGGAACAGCACAAGGCCGATGGAGAAAAGCGCCTGCCGCTGTAAGCTCCCGTCCTGAGAGTAGTTGAGCTCGATGGAAATGCCCGTGGTGAGGAAACGGACGGATTTTGTGAGACTTGGCATATTGGCCACGTTTCCCGCCACCATCATAATGGCCATAGCCTCCCCGATGGCCCGCCCGATGCCCAGCACCACCGCCGCCGCGATGCCGCTCTTGGCGGCGGGGGCCGAGACGTGGAAATATGTCTCCAATTTTGTGGCCCCCAAAGCCAGACTGGCCTCCTCATACTCCTTCGGCACCGCCTCCAGGGCCGTCTCGGAGAGGGAGATGATGTTGGGGAGGATCATTATGGCGAGGACAATGATGGCCGCCAGTAAGCTGTCCCCGGCGGGCAGGTCCAGCCAATTCCGCAGCGCCGGGACAAGGACGCACATTCCCACGAGGCCATAGACCACCGAGGGGATCCCCGCCAGCAGGCTCACGGCGGGCCGGATAACGTTTGCAAGCCATTTCGGGGCGGCCTTGGCGAGAAATACCGCCGTGAAAAACCCGATGGGCACGCCAATGACCACGGCCCCCGCCGTGCCGTATACGGAGGTTAGGATGAGCGGCAAAATGCCGTATTGATTTTGCCCCGCCGCCCAGGTCTTTCCGAAAAGAAACCTCCCAAACCCGATCTCCCGTATGGCCGGGAGGCCGGAGATGATGAGATACACGCTGATGAGCAGCACGAACCCCACCGCCATAAGACCGCAGAGGGTAAAGATAAGCTGCATGGCCCGCTCCGCCGCTTTCAATTTCGCCTTTTTCATGTCAGTTGGGGTACACCGCGCCCGCGGCGGCTATGTACGCGGCGGCCTCGGCGCTGGTGGCGAAGCCCAGGAACGCCTGGGCGGCCTCGGAGAGCTCCACGCCCTTCTTGGTGACCATGACGAAGGGGCGCTGGATGGTGTAAGTGCCGTCCTTGACGGTGGCCTCGCTGGGTGCCACGCCGTTGACCTTCACCGCTGTAACCGTGTCGTTCACCGCTGAGAGGCTGGCGTAGCCGATGGCGTTCTCGTTCCCCGTTACGTTGCCGATGACGTCGCCGGTGGAGCCGTACTCATTGGTGTAGACGCAAGCGCCCTCCACCCCTACGATCTCCTCAAAGGCCGTGCGGGTGCCGGAGCCGTCCTCACGGCCGTACACCGCAATGGGGGCGTCGGCGCCGCCAAGTTCAGACCAATTCGTGATCTTCCCGGTGAAGATGTCCGCGATTTGCTCCGTGGTCAGGTCGGAGACGGGATTTTTGGGGTTCACCACCACCGCCACGCCGTCCAGCGCCACCACATGGGCGACCGCGCCCTTGTCCATCTCCTCCTGCTTCAACTCCCGGCTGGAGAGCCCTAAGTCGCAGGTCCCGTCCAGCACCCCGCTGATGCCGGACCCGGACCCGGTGCCGGAGTAGTTGACGGTGATGTCCGGCTCCTTCTCCCGGAACGCCTCCGTCAGCGCCCCCATCACGTCCGCCATGGACGTGGACCCGTCGGTGTTGACCGTGCCGGACATGCCGTCCTCCGAACAGCCGGCCAGAAGGGCCACAAGCATCACGGCGGCGACCACCATCGCCAAAATTTTCTTTTTCATAACAGTTGTTCTCCTTTTTTACACATTTTCGCTTTCGCGTTACAGGTATATTGTACAGCACCAATCATCAAATCCGCTGCCTTGCAATCATCAAATCCTTGTAAAGTCTGCTTCCGTCAAAATAACGCTTGACAACCGCCTGTCCCGTCTGGTACAATTCCACCGTAAAAGGGAGTAGTTGGCGCCCCAAGGGCGCGGAGCGACTCGTCACCACGCTTTAAGGTGACGGAAGTCGAACTACACCGGTTTCTGACGGCGGATTTGCGCCCATGCCGCGTCGAAGCCCTTGGAAATACGAAAGTATTCCCTGCAGGCTTTTCCTTGCCTGGACACAAATCCGCTCGCCAGAAACTGCTTCGCACTCCACGCGGCGCAGTTCGACTCCCGTCACCTTTGGGCCGGGCCGCCCTGGACGATAGATCCATTGCGAGACTTTTACCGCAAAAACGCGGTAGAAGTCTCTTTTTTGCCGCGAAATTCGGGAGGGTTTTATGAAAATCTTCGCGCTTATTCTCTTCATCGTCACCTACGCCCTGATGATCGCCCTGCAAAAGGTGCGGCCCTGGATCGCCCTGGGCAGTGCCGCCGTGTTCGTCGTCGCCGGGATCGTCCCCCTCGCCGACATATTTCCCTCCATCGACTTCAACGTTCTCTTGATGCTGGCGGGGACCATGGGGACCGTGTCGCTGTTCATCGCCTCCGGTATGCCGGGGAGGCTGGCGGAGATTCTTCTTCAAAAGGCGCCCAACACCATGTGGGTGGCCGTGGCCATGTCCCTCTTTGCCGGTATCGTCTCCGCCTTCATCGACAACGTGGCGACAGTGTTGATGATCGCACCGGTGGGGATGGCCGTGGCGAAGAAGCTGAAAATCTCCCCCGTGCCGCTGATTATCTGCATCGCTGTCAGCTCCAACCTGCAGGGCGCGGCCACATTGGTGGGGGACACCACCAGCGTCATGCTGGGCGGCTACGCCGGTATGGATTTTCTGGACTTCATCTTCATGGACGGCCGCCCCGGCATCTTCTTCGCTGTGGAGCTGGGGGCCCTGGTCACCGTCCCCGTCATCATGTTCATCTTCCGGCATGACCGGCAGAAGGTGGAGACAGCGAGGGAGACGCAGGTCCGGGATTATTTTCCCACTGTCCTCCTGCTTGCCAACATCGCCCTGCTCATCGGCGCATCCTTCATCCCAAATAAGCCCTCCGTCACCAACGGGCTCATCTGCGTGGCCGTGTTCCTCACGGGCGCCGTGAAGGCCGCGCTGTCCGCCCGCGGCCTTACTCCCGTGAAAAAGACCCTCCGGGACATTGACTATGAGACGATTTTGCTTCTGGCGGGCCTCTTTATCGTCATCCGGGGCATCACCAACGCCGGGATCATCGACGACATAAGTGGCATCTTCGTAAAGCTGGGCGGGAATCACATTTTCCTTCTCTACACCGTCATCGTCTGGGGCTCGGTGCTGATCTCCGCCTTTGTGGACAATATCCCCTACGTGGCCACCATGCTCCCGGTGATCCAGGGGGTGGCCGCCGCCATGGGCGTGGAGCCCACGCTTTTGTACTTCGGCCTTCTCTCCGGCGCTACCCTGGGCGGAAACCTGACCCCCATCGGCGCCTCGGCTAACATCGCGGGGATCGGTATCCTGAGAAAAGCTGGCTATGAGGTCAAGACCGCTGACTTTGCCCGTATCGGCGTGCCCTTCACCCTCTGCGCCGTGCTGACCGGGTATCTCTTCTGCTGGTTCGTGTGGGGATGATTCTATCAAGGAGACGATTATTATGAAACACGAATGTAAGGTCGCCCTGCTGTGGTCAGACCTCGATGAAAAGGCCATGACCCTGAACGTCTGCAAGCAGGCCGCCGGAGTCAGAGGCGGAGGAGTGAAGGTCACAAGGCCGAAAACGGAGACCTCCATCCGCAGAATCTCTCTGTCGCAGGAGACCATCGACGTCCTGAAACGGGAGCATGAAAAACACCCCGAGCTTGAGATCATGTTCCCCTCCCCGAAGACGCTGGGGATATACTACCCTGATTCCGTCACAGCCATCCACAACAAAATACTCAAAAGCGCCAGCCTCCCGCACATCCGCCTGCACGATTTGAGACATACCTTCGCCACCTTGGCGCTCCAAAACGGCGTAGACGTAAAGACAGTGTCCTCCATCCTCGGTCACTTCGACGCCGGCTTTACCCTCCGCACCTATACCCACGTCACCACAAAAATGCAGGAGGAAGCCGCCGCCACCATGGGCAAGCTGATCGGGGCGAGCGTATGAGTAAAAATGACACAGCCATAACTAAAAAAAGGCCGTGGGAGCCAAAATCCCGCGGCCTTGTGCTATCTCGTCCTTTCCGCTCCAAATTCCCGTTGGGGTCAGAAGTGGGTCAGAACGCGATCAAGCCGAAATCTATCGGAGGGAAGGGATGGGAAGGGGAACCGTCAGGGTTCCCCTTCTGATTCAATCACTTACCCTCCTCCACCACGAAAAAACCGCCCAAACGGGCGGTTTTTTCGTGGAATAAGCGGTTAAAACTCCTACTACCGAAAAGCTTTGAGGCGCAACGGCTTTCAGGTTCCTCACCGTTCAATTCTCTCAGCTTTTGAAAGATCAAACAAAATCAGGCTCCGTGTCCGAATAAGCTCGCCATGTGCGCGGTACGAACGGGTCATGTCCCATGAATACAGCGCCGCCAGAGCGGAGCAAAGCCGGGTGCTGGATATCTCAAAGGGCCGGCCGCTCCGGTAAACCTCATCGGGTACTTCATGGGACTTAAAGTCTCTCTTTTGATAAGGCGACAGCGCCAGGGATCCGCCGCCGGGAGAGATCATGAAGCAGACGCGGCGCGGGCACCCGATCCCCCGAAGAGCCTCCAGGAATACGCGGATCCGGCAGGACTTCAGGTAAAAAGAGATATACGCCTCACCCATCACGCCTCTCTCTTGCCCTTTCCCCTCCAGGTTTCCGGATGGGAAAAGTCGAAGAGGAGCATGATCTTGCTGTCTGCGGAGACGATCCTCCCCTTGGCGCGGTAGGTATTTTCCTTCTCCCACTGCCACACCTCATAGATGGCGGAGGAAAACTTCACACTCTCCATTCGTTTGGGCGCGAACTCCTTGATGTTTTTCCGCCAGAGGATGGCGTCTTTATCCTTTGCCGTCACAGGGGTGACCAGTATACATTTCCGCGCCGGATTGATCTCCATTCGGATGCGTTCGCAGTTGTTGAGCGCGGTCAAGGCGATCTTGTTGAAGGTAATGCCCGAGGGCCAAATGGTACAGGCGGGCGTATCATAGATGCTGCGGCTGGAAAAATAGTCGGAGCTGACCACCTGAAAGCCTTCCAGGGATATCTCCTCTATACCGGTCTTGAAATGTTTTTCGTCCATATTCTGTCACCTTATATTTTATCGCTCGTGATATAGCCGTTGGCAAGATCGACCTTATATTCCTGCTCGTGATCCTTCACGGGAATGCCGAAATAGTCACGCCATTCTCCCGGAAGACAGGATCTTGTTTTCGGCCCTCCGAGAAACAGCTCAAAATCGCTCAGCTTGAACAGGAACAGCGCCTCTCCCTCGTATACAGCCGGTCTTCCCATGATCTTGTACCTGTATTCGGGATCCCATCCCATCAGATCAAACACCTTCCCGGCGAAGATCCTGCAAAGCATATCCCGAGCCAAAAGCTCCTTTTCCCCGCCTCCCTTTGCCCAACGGAGGGAATCGGGGGCGTCCGGGGAGCAGGGCCGGATGATCAGGCGTTTCTGCTCCGGATGTACCAGTATCAGAATGTGTGTCGCTCCGGGGAACCTTCTGAGGCAAGCCATATTGAATTTGATCCGTGTGGGCCAGATCGTGACGGACGGTTCCCTTGTGTGGGCAAACAGCTCGCCTCTTGTCACCTGATACCCCGCCAGATCCGCAATGAGCTCCGTCTCATCGTCCCTGATCAGTTTCGCGTTATTAAAAACGTTATCGAGCGCCTCCTGATCCGACATATGTGTTTTTCGCCTCCTTGATAAGTTCTTCGGCAAGAGATTTGACGTCTTCCTCAGAGGGCGTGGAGAACTGCTCGATTCCAGGCGCCGGGATGCTGGCTTTTCCCGCTCTCCACTCGGTGTCCCCCGATAGATAGTAGATATCGTTCTCCGCGATATGGTCATAGAACTCATCCCCAAATTCCCCCTCCCATTCCTCGGGGAAGAACTCCGCCCGCCGCTTTTTGACGCCGTCTTGCCCCGGTATTTCAACCAGGACGGCCCCCACGGCAGAGCACAGATTGAATAAGATGATCCTTTCATCGCCTCGGGTCATCCAGGTGCCCCGGACTTTATATATGCAGTCCGGGTCCCAACCCATGATCTCAAACAGGGCCGCCCCGAAATGAGGGCAGCTGAGACTTTTGGAGTAAATTCCCGCCGCGTCCTCCGCCCTCCAGCGAATGCTGTGTATTGCTCCCTGACCGCAGGGCCGTATCGCCAGCTTGCGCTCGGAGGCGTGAAGGAGGAGCTGGATATGTCCCACATCGGCAAACCTTCTTACACACCAGGTGTTAAAGGTGATACGGCCTTTTGAAACAGTGAGGGACGGGCCGTCATATCGTATCTGTGTAAATTGATTTCGCACAACCTGATATCCCGTGAGGTCGAAAGCGGAGAAGGATTTTTTGGGGACGTGGGTCTCCCGTCCCTTTTTCCTGACGCTGTTGGAGGAATCAAAATACGGTGCCGGTTCTTCGTTTACCCAGTGGTGGTTGATGGGGACGAACCCTCGAAAGATCCCTTCATCTATGACATGGATGCCGGGCAGGGAGCCCTGAATATGGTGCTTCCTGTTCTGGATCAGTACCTGGACCAGCTCAAACTCTTCTCGGGAGATTATGGCCTCATGCTTATTTTTCAAGCGCCACTGATCTCTGTCGCCGCGGTTTTTCCTGTGGGTGTGGTCAAACAGGTCGCTTGTAAAGGTTTTCCATGTCAAAATATCGCCGCAGTAGCGCTCATTGGAAAGGATGTATCTTATGGAACCGGCGCTCCACATGGCGGAACCGGTTTTTGTCCGGCATCCGATGTCGGTGAGGAAGGCGGCGATACTCTCCACGGATCTGCCGCTCAGATATGCGCCAAATATGAACCGCACGATCTTGGCTTCCTCGCGGTTCACGGTCAGGGGAGCGTCCTTGACATATCTACCAGAGGCATCCTTTTGCCTGTCGTAGCCCAACAGCGGAGGCGTCAGGGCTTTCTCATCCTTAAAGCGCTGGGTGAGCGACCATATCATCGCCTCTCTCTTTTTGACGGATTCCTCCTCGGCGAACTTTGCCAGAAACGTCAACATAAAATCGGAGTTTTCATCCAGCGTATTCAGCCCGTCCGTTTCAAAAAACACGCCCACCGGCGGATCCAGTTTTTTGAGGCGGCGGATCAGCGAGACGCAGTCGATCAGATTCCGGGCAAAACGGGAGACGCTTTTTGTTACAATGAGGTCGTATTCTCCCCGTTCACAGGCCGCGATCATCTCGTTGAACTGTGTCCGGTTCTTCAGCGAAGTACCGGAAATACCTTCATCCGCGTAAATACGGCGAAGATCCCAATTTGGCCGCTCACGGGCCACTTGCCGGTAGTGCGCCTGCTGCAGCTCATAGGAGGAGAGCTGCTCGTCGCTCCCGGTGGA
Source organism: uncultured Oscillospiraceae bacterium (assembly GCA_947631845.1). Classification (GTDB taxonomy): domain Bacteria; phylum Bacillota; class Clostridia; order Oscillospirales; family Oscillospiraceae; genus RUG626. Next base: position 15,713 of record CANRMY010000026.1, read on the forward strand.
CACCCGGCAATAGGCGCAGGTACGAAAGATCCTGTTTTGGTCATTGAGGCTGATCTTGGGCTTCGCGGGTATGTAGACCTTGTCGCCGGCGCTCTGGGATTGGTACATCCTTCCGATCTCTTCGCGGCGATCCATGCTGTCAGCTCCTTTTTCTGTTCATTGTCCGCACCGATCCCGCATCTGCTTGATCAGTCTGTTTTTCTCGGCGAGGATGGATGCCAGCGCCTGCAGCTCCAACGCCTCTTCCCCTTCAAGGCCGTACAAGTCAAGGGAAAGCGTGTTGGTCCGCCCCAACAGGTAATCGGTGGTCGTTCCGAAAATATCGGCGATCCTTGAAAGAGTTTCCAAAGGGGGCTGCCGGATGCTCTGCTCATATGCCGAGATCGTGGACCTGTCTATTGACAGAAGACCGGCAAGCTGGTCCTGAGAGAGATTCTTCGCCTGCCTGAGCTCCTTCAATCGCATTGAAAACGAAAATAACACCGTCTGCGGCCCCCTTCCTGTAAGATAAGTATATCAGGAAGTGTGCTACAATTGGTCGCAGACTCGTGACACTTTGCAACCACGCACGCATTTTGGTAATGAAAATATCTTAGTCGTACATTCAGGTCAACCCAAATGGAGTATTACCATGGTTCATTTTTCAGGCCGGCGTTATGCGGCGGTCTTTTTGTTGTGTCCCTTTTCCGCCTCCAACATTTTTCTGTTTTCTTCATTTTTTGCTTGACTTTTTATTTGCAGGCTACTGTGCTCTTTCAAATTATGGATAGACTAATGAAGCGCTCCCCGGCGGACGATCACGTCTATACTTTCGTGGACAAGAGGCGAGTTGAGGGCAAGCCTTTCGCATACAAAAAAACTGTCATGGATATATCTTGCAGGAAGAACCTTATCATGGTATACTCTATATGCCAGTGGTATTGATGAATTGTTTTTGCGTCTTAGATGAGCAGTATTGACTGTCCGTAGGGAGGATCTGCGGGAATACAATTTATAATGATGACCCAGTCCTCCATATGCTCCAACCGGCCTGACGACGTAAGGCCGTTCACCCGGAATTCCAGACAGTCCCCGCAGTGGAGTCCGCCCAGCAATTTTCCGTCAGGCAGGACCAGATCGGGGCGGCCAATTGATTCGTTGTATATGAGAATCCCTTCCATTTCCATTCTCCTTGGAGGTGTAGTGTATGAGACTCTTTGAGGCTGTCCCTTCTGAGTTGTTCTCCGTTCTGGCATCGCCAAACAGGGAGCTGTAGCGGATGCGTTGGATGTACTCTACGAGGCGTATGGGGACAACCTGAAAATATCCGAGAACACCTATTACAGTATGCTCAGAAGCAGGCTGGAGGATCAACTCGTCCAAGCCGATTTTTCGGATGAGGATATTGATGAGGAGGAGCTTCGGGACATCTCCGGCCGCGCCCGTTTTTTGATACGCAAGCTGGGAAGCCGGGGGTGGTTTGAGAAAGAGCGGGGCAGGGACTATAACAGCTTTGAGGAGTATCTTACCATTCCAAGCTATAGCGGCCGCATTTTGGAGCTGCTCCATCAACTTCGGGACAACGCGCCCATGCGGGGCTTTTCCTATGTGTTCGGAACCTATTCCGCGCTGACTGTAGCAAGGAACAGCGCAAGCTATATTATTCACTATGAATTTACTGATATAATAGCCGCATCACGTAAAAGGAGATGCGGCTATGACTACATATAGCGGCACACAGAAGCAAGCCATTTTAGACCGTTACTTTTCCGGGGAGAGCGCCAGAACGCTGGTTTCGAGTACCGGGATCCCGCGCAGTACGATATATGCGTGGGTAAAGAAGGCAAACGATATCGGAAAAAACGATTCAATCAGCAGAAAAGCCTACAACCAGTTACAGGAGCACGCCTGTCGTCTGGAGGAAATGATGAATATTCTGAAAACCTGCGGTTGCGCGCCGCATGATCCGCTTTCTGAAAAGCTGAAAACGTTGGAATGGATATACAATGAGGGTGGTCACAGTGTAAGGGTTATCTGCGAGGCTCTTGATGTCCCCAGAGGGACCTTTTATAACCACATCTTTCGCAACAAGAGAGAGAAAAACAGTTACGAAAAGCGCCGGGAGGAGTTGCGCGGGCATATTCGGGAAGTCTTTGATAACAGCAATCAAATTTTCGGTGCCGCTAAGATCGTTGCCGTTTTGCGGGAGCAGGGGGTAAATACCACAATAGAGACGGTGCGCCAGCTCATGCGGGAGATGGGGCTGGCGAGTGTCCGAAAGGGGGCGAAAAAGCAATATGAGGACGAGTCCAGAAAAACAAGAAATGTCGTTAAGCGCAATTTTCAGGTGGACAGGCCAAACGCGGTCTGGGTGAGCGACGTCACCTTTTTCCGATTCAACGACCTTTACTATTGCGTTTGCGTCATTATGGATCTGTACGCCCGTAAGATCATTTCCCACCGCGTTGGTACCAACAATAGCACCCAACTGGTCAAAAGTACTTTTCGCGAAGCGTATGAGTCACGGGACCCGGAAAATGGCTTGATTTTTCACTCGGACCAGGGGAGCAATTACCGTTCTCGTGCTTTCCGTGCCTTTTTGACAGAGCGCGGTGTTATCCAATCATTTTCCAATCCTGGTTCGCCATATGACAACTCCGTGGCGGAATCGTTCTTTTCCTCCATGAAAAGCGAAGAACTGTACAGATACAAGTACCACTCGGAGAAAGAGCTTCGCGAGGGCGTGGCGCGATATATACGTTTTTACAACTCTGAGCGCCCACATAAATCCCTCAGCTACAAGACTCCAAATCAGAAAGAGCAGGAATACTGGACAGCCATGGAGAATAGTTGAATATACAGATTAGACACAGTGGTTCGCAAGTGACCGTTTTTGATTTTTAGTATTGGCTTTTTCATAAAATCTTCAACGTGTATCTGGACATTTAGCGAAAGCAAAAAAGCTGGAACCCGTTGAAAATCAAGGCAAAATAAAAGAGAGGACCTTCATGTCCAAACCTCAGCGGTTCAGATTTGAAGGTTCTCTCAGACGGATTCGAACCCCCGACCCGATGATTACAAACCAGCTCCAGCCTATAATTCTGAGTATTTCTAAGACTTATCGCTCCGTTTCCCTCCAAAATCAGCAGCTCGTTCATGCTGTTCGCTCCACTGTTTCCACTCGCGAATTTCGTCCAGTGGGTCAACTTGTGGGTCAGGCCGCCTTCCGGGCAGAAAGTGGGCTGGACGATTCGGATAATCGAAGAATCAAGCAAGGAGGGCCTTCCAATCTACCGGGAAACCCATAGACGTGATTTTCACGGAGGGGTACTTTTCGATATACGATTCAAGCTCGTCCACGAAGCGCTTCCAGCGCCGGTCATGGGGGACTATCTTGGAAACGCACAAGAGTACGCCATAGATCCTGTTATTCCCGATGCCCATTTGTGTGTACTGCTTGTACAGCTTTGGTGTTTTGGCGAGCTTGGCATTGTAAAGCCGTCCATAATGAGCGCAGAGATTTCGTACGTAAGCGATGCTCTCGATCCAGCTCTCGAAATATGTATATCCGACTCCGTATGTGCCGGCAACCGCCTTCTTGTCCTCATTTTTCATGTTCTTGAAAAATTTTGACAGCGTACCGAAGCTGAAGAGCTCCACCAGCGCGTACATAGGAATTTTTCCATCCACGTAATTTGTCTGAAAATTCCTGACGAACGGGGACTTGGCGTTGCGTTCAATTTCGCGGTTTATGTCCTCGATAAACTCTTTATGATAGCCGGCATCGGCAAAATTTGCGGGGGTTTCATATCCCAAAACGCCGTACTTGCAGGAGAAGTAATTTGCCAGCCTGCAACGCAGATTGACTTCAACGCGCTCGATGACCGTAAACAGAAGCTGACGAAATTTCCCATTAAATTTATACAACTCCACGATTTGTTCAAAGGTCATCCCGTCTGAATATGTGCCGTTTTTGGGCTTCAATCCAAGGCTAAATGCCTTTACAAGGCGAAAGTAGGATATATCATTCAAAATATTCTCCGCCATGCTCTCGTCACTGATCGTAAGGCCAATGCTTTTGAGATTTTTCACCTGCTCCGCTACAGTCATGGGCGACTGATGCTCCTTGAGCTCCATGAAAGTCACCTCAGTAATTAAATGACCCGACGTGGTACGCATCGTTGAGAGGCGTGTCGGGTTCTGTTACTGTTATTATACGCGAATACAAGCAAAAATGCAACAATAATATTTGCCAAACAAATAAAAGATTTCGTAGCAATGACTTGTGCGAAGGGAAGCTAAGACCTATAATTATAAAATGTAATATAAAAAAGATGTTGGGTGAGGTGTTATGGAGAATACAGCAAATATCGATGGGAGGAATTATTGCTTTTTGGAGCTTCTTGGCGCGGCTGACGGGAGTGGGGATTATGTGCTCTGCTCCGATTCCAACGGTGTGCGGTATGTCTGTCCGGCGGAGGTGTGGCGGGCAAACGCCGTCGTGGATACATCGTCGGTCAATCGAAGCAGTTCCGCCAAAGAGAAGATTGATCTCTTTCTCGACCTTTTTCGCGGGCGCGAGGACGTGTACGCAAGGCACTGGTACAGTCCGAAGACGGGCAAGAGCGGCTATGCCCCCGTGTGCCGGAACGAGTGGCGGGAGGGCGTGTGCGATAAAAGGAAATACAAATGTGCCGAGTGTCCAAACCGGGAATTCGCGCCGTTGAACGCCGAGGTCATCAGGGCGCACCTTATGGGGCGGGACGAGCTTTGCCGGGATGTGGCGGCGGTCTATCCCATGCTGCCAGACGACACCACGCGTCTCCTGGCCATGGATTTTGACGGGGCGAGCTGGAAGGCCGACGTCTCCGCTGTGAGAAAGGTCTGCGAAAGCGTCGGACTTGTCCCCGCCGTGGAGCGCTCCCGCTCTGGTGACGGCGCCCATATCTGGTTTTTCTTCTCGGAGCCTGTCAAGGCCGCGGATGCCCGGAGGCTGGGCACGTCCTTTTTGACAAGAGCCATGGGCGAGCGTCACGAGCTGTCCTTCGCCTCCTACGACAGGCTCTTTCCGGCCCAGGATTTCCTTCCCAAGGGCGGGTTTGGGAATCTCATCGCCCTACCGTTTCAGGGGCGGGCACAACGGGAAGGAAATACGCTCTTTGTGGACGGGGAATTTGAGCCATATCCCGATCAGTGGGCGTTCCTCTCGTCCTTGCCGAAGCTCTCTTCCGGGAAGCTCGACGAATTGTTTGCCGAATTAAAGGACGACGTCGACATGGGGCCACTTCTGGATGCCGAATCCGTTAGGCCACGGCCCGAAAAAAGGACACGTCGAAAGCTGACAAGGGAGGACTTCCCCCTCTCCGCAAGGCTCATGCTGTCCAATGCCCTCTATATCGACAAATCCGGCTTCACAAGCCCCGCCCTCAACGCCATCAAACGTCTGGCGGCCTTTCCAAACCCGGAGTTTCGGCAAAAGCAGGCCATGCGGCTGCTCGTGAGGGGCGTGCCAAGGATTATCTCCTGTACTGACGAGGATATGGACTTTCTCGCGCTTCCCCGCGGCTGTATTGATGCCTTGATCGAATTGCTTGATGAATACAAGGTGCCCTATTCCTTGGAGGACAGCCGCGCTGAGGGCCGTTCCATCGACGCAATATTTTCTGGCACTCTTCGCCCAGAGCAAGCGTCGGCGGCGGAGGCCCTTTTGCGGGAGGACACCGGCGTGCTGTCCGCCGCCACCGCCTTTGGAAAAACCGTCATCGGCGCGTACCTTATCGTACAGCGCAAGGTCAATACCCTGATTCTAGTCAACTCCACCGCCCTGCTCAGCCAGTGGCGGGAGGCGCTGGAGAAATTCCTGACGATAAACGAATCGCTCCCAGTGGAGCCGAAAAAGCGCGGGAGAAAGAAGATTCGCCGCCTGATCGGTCAGCTGGGCGGCGGGAAGGACACGCGGGGCGGCGTCATCGACATTGCCCTGATGCAGTCGCTGTTCGAGGGCGACGAGCGAGAGGTCAAGCCCTTCGTTGAGGACTACGGCATGGTCATCGCGGACGAGTGCCACCACGTCGCCGCCTTCACTTTCGAAAAGGTCATGAAGGCGGTGCGGGCCAAATACGTTTATGGTCTTTCGGCCACGCCGGTCAGGAAGGATGGACACCAGCCCATCATCTTCATGCAGTGCGGCCCGGTACGGTACATCGTGGACGCCAAAAGCCAGGCGGAAAAACGGGCGTTTTCTCATTTTGTAATCCCACGCTTTACAAGAACGCGACTTCCGGCAATCAGTGGCATCCAGGACGCCTACGCAGGGATCGTGGAGAACAACGCCAGAAACGATTTTATCATCTCCGACGCCCTGCTAACGATCTCCGAGGGACGCACGCCTATTTTGCTCACGGAGCGCAAGGAGCACGCTGCTGCGCTCGCCTCAAGGCTTCAGGGAAAGGTGCAGAATGTCATCCTGCTCGTCGGCAGTGCGGGTCAAAAAGAGAAGCGGGAGAAGCTGGCGGCGCCGCAAAATGTCCCGCAAGAGGAGACGCTGGCCGTGGTGGCCACAGGCCGATATATCGGTGAGGGCTTTGACGCGCCGAGGCTGGACACACTCCTCCTGACCATGCCCGTCTCCTGGAAGGGCACGCTGGCGCAGTACGCGGGCCGCCTCCACCGGAGCTACGAGGGAAAACGGGAGGTGCGGATCTACGACTATGTGGATGCCCAAGTGCCCATCTTAGAGAGGATGTATCATAAGCGTCTGCGGGGCTACGCGGATCTGGGCTATGAGGTGAAGCTGGGCGGCCGCGACAACGCGTCCTGCGTTATTTATACAGGAAGTGAATACCTGGAGCCCTTTACAACCGATTTGGCAAGCGCGGCCCGGGAGATCGTCATCTCCAGCCCCTATATTCAGAAAAACCGGGTAAAATCCCTGCTGCCGCTCCTGACAGGCGTCCCCGCCACGGTCTACACCGCCCCACCGGAGAGCTATAAGCCGGAATATCAGGACGCCTTAGCCGCATCGATTGCCCTGCTGGAGTCCTCCGGCGTCACCGTCATCCGCCGCCCGAACCTCACTCTGCGTCTCGCGATCATCGATAAGTCCTTTGTTTGGTACGGTGATATAACCCCCCTGGCCTACCCCGCCCGCGACGCTGACGCTATCCGCTTCGACAGCGCCGACATAGCAGGAGAGTTGCTGGACACTCTGAACGGTTCCGGAGAACAGCTTGGTATTGAAGAAGTATAGTGCAATAGCCGCCGGCAGATGCCGGCGGCTATTGCATATAAAGTGAACTCAAATTTTGTGACGCTATAAGCAAAAGTGGACATGTTGTTATTCCGCTACCCTCATTGCCATCACCCCGTCCGCGATGGCCTGGGCGATGGTGGTTTGATATTCTTCAGTCTGGAGCCTGGCGCGTTCGGCGGGGTTGGAGAGGAAGCCGATTTCCATCAGCGCCGCGGGCATGGTGGTGTCACGAATGACCTGGTAGTTTTCGTCCCTGACGTGGCGGGTCTTGACGCCCAGCGCGTCAGCCGCCGCCAAGATGTACTCCGCCAGGCGTTTCCCCTTTGTGCCGTTGTGGTAGTAGCCCTCAAAGCCGCTGACGGAGCTGTCCTCATAGGAATTGCAGTGGATACTCACAAAGAGGTCGGCGGAGGCGTCGTTGGCGATTTGGCACCGCCGGTCCAGGCTCACGTCCGTATCATCCTCCCGCGTCAGGATGACCGTTACGCCCTCGGCCCTCAGCTTTTCGGCGGCGAGAAGGGTGACGGCCAGTGTGATGTCCTTTTCCAGTACGCAGTCAAAGGCACAGCCGGACTGGACACCGCCGTGACCCGCGTCCAGGACCACGGTATATTTGTCCGTTGGAGGCAGTGGCAGTGATGTGCTTTCCACTTCCTCGTTAGTCGTATCTTCGCTTGTATCGAGCGTTTCCGTTGAACCGTTATCAGCGGGAGGAACAAGATGTTCTTTTACATACAGTATCCCACACACAAATAACACCACAAGCGTAAGCGCTAACAAACCAATCAGGCCTCGCAGGGCGTAGGCGACAGCCAGCCGCACTCCGCGCTTTTTCCTTCGCTGTGGGGGCGGAGTGCTGACCTCCTTATGATTCACTTCTCTGTCCATCTCACTTATGGAGGCTGCCCACAGCATTCGGCAGGGTGTCAGGGTCGCCAACGGCGAAAAGCACGGTGTACCCTATTCGGTCGATGACAGCCGCCTGTAAACGCGGAACAGCGGCGGGACAGTAGGACTTGGCGTTCTCAATTTCACTTTCTACGACTTCCCGCAAAGCCTTCACCACGTTTTCCGCGGCTTCCGCGTCATCCAGAATAAGCACTGTTACCTCGTCATAGCTTGCCGCTGTATTCGTGGCGCGGAAGCTGACGCATTCGGCGACATCCTCGCTGTCCATCCCATAGAGGGTGGAGGGAAAGCTCTCTACCTTTACCATATCACCGTCAAAAACACCGGCATCAAGGAGCGCTTGGGCGTCGCCTGCCGTGTACGGTTGCGTATTCTGCCCGCAGGATGCAAGGACAGGGATAAGCAGGGCCAATAGCATAAAGACTGATGTAATTTTCATCATTCAACCTCTCTATCTTTCGTTTCTGTTGTAAAAATACCGCTCCGGCTCCATCGTGTGAATTCTCAGGTAGTCGGCCCATTTCACATAACCGTCGGTGGAAAAGTGGACGCCGTCACGGGTCAACTCCTCCGGGAGCTGTCCCTCCGCGTCACGCAAGCAGGAGGCTGTGTCCAGGAGGACAACGCGCTCTTGCCCGGCAATTTTGACGATGACCTGGTTGAACTTCTCCACATTGGCGGCGGTTTCATAGGCCGGGAGGCCGTTTTCGTATGCTTGTGCATCGTTGACGGGGGGTAGAGTTTCCAGGTAGATCACCGCCTCCGGCTGTGCTAAAACGATCTCCGCAACCAGCTCCGACAAAGCCGATTCAAAGGAGCTTACGGGGTATCCAAGCTCGTTGATACCAAGCATCAGGTAAACGGCGGCGTACCATTTTGCCCTCACGGCCCCCATAAGCGTGACGGCATCGCCTCCCACATTGAAAACCCGGTAGTCGTCGCTGTCGGCGTTAAATACGCTCATCCCCCTGTGGCAGTAAAATGTCCCATGGTTAAGACCGCTGAATAGTTGGAACCCCTCTGTACGGGAATCGCCGAGAAATACCGCGTCGTCAAACCATTCGTCCGGGACGGCTGCGCTCTCCTCCAGGGGTGTCCCGAACTCGTATGGCTCATAAGCCGTTGGCGGGATGTGGGGCGTGTCCGTGGGCGGCGGCGTGTCAATTGACGTCGTGTCCGTCGGCGCCGGCACGGTCGGGGAAAGACGCTCCCGAATGTAGAGTACGCCGCAGAACGCCAGTATTGCGGCGGTCAGGGCTGACAGCGATAATACGGCTTGCAGAGCATAGGCCACCGCCAGTCTCACTCCCCGCTTTTTTCTTCTTGGCGACACACGGTTCATCTTCTGCCTCTCCCTCACGTAAAGAACCAGGCGTATACAGGATATAGTGAGAAGTATTGGGCGGCTTCGAGGCCCAAGGCGGACAGGACGCAGGGGGCGGCGAGGAGCAGGAACGCGAGGAAAATCGTTTGGATATGGCTCCCGCGCCAGAAGGACAACAGCGCGACGATCAGCGCCATGACCGCGCCGCAGAGCATCTGGAGCGTCAGCTTTGCCGCTCCCAAGGCCGCCGCCGGGACAAAGGCAGGCAGGCCCCGGTAAAGGGGGATCATCCGGGCCGTGGTGAAAACACCGTGTATGGGAAAGGCCCTGACCGTGGAGACGGCCCGGAACACAAAGGGGACGGCGGCAAAAATCGCCCCGGTAAAGGCGCACACTGCAAGCTTCCGCCGCAGAACGCCCCTGCCTCCCGTTTTCGTTGCGTTGAGGACGTTCCACGCGCCGCTGGAAAACTCCATGGCCCCGGCGCCCGACAGGGCGAGAATGAGGCCCATGGTCAGAAGGAGGAAGCCCGACAGCTCCGGCACGCCCAACGCTCCCAGGAGGTAGAGCCAGCCGGTGTCATAAAGGAAGGAGCCACCATTTTTGACAAGCTCGTATTGGTCCAGTACCCGCTCAAAGGCGGGGTAGAAGGCGGTGACGGCCTGCCAGTTGGCCTTCAGCGTATCGCCAACATCCTCCGAAATCTCCCCGGAGGCCGCGGCGGCATTGATCTGGCGGAGCTCCTCAAACGCCTCGTCAAACCGGGCCGCCTCGGCGGCGATGAGCGCCTCCTTTTCCTCCGTCAGCTCCCCCTCCAGACTCAGCATGACGCTCTGATAATATTGCTCCATGGAGGAGGGTGTGTAGGTATTGGTGAGGCTCTGCGCGGCGATGAGGCATGTAAACGCCAGCAGAATAACAAGGCCGTGATTGGTGATAAGGAGCTTGTACGCCTCATGCCGCGTGAGGGAGGCGTGGGGACGGAAAGGCAATGGCCGGGGGCGGAAAGCCCGCGCCGTGTTCTGCTCGATGGGACGCCGGTACAGGAAAAGGTCCAGGGCGACGCCCACAAGAGCTGTGGCCAACCCAAGACACAGGCTTATCCACATGCGCAAGACGGGTTTTCCGCCTATGTCGAGATTTAGATAGGCGCCGAAAATGCTCTCCGTCCGCAGGAGGGCAAACAGGTTCAGGTGCTTTGCGGGGCTTGCCGCCGAGGCCGCCGGAACGAAGCGCCAAAGCGCGAAGCTGACCACCCACAGGGCCGCGCCTCCAAAGTACGGCACCGTCACACGGCAGCTTACGATGCAAAGCCCGGTGATCAGCGCAAAAGCCACGAACAGCGTGAGGCTCTTTGTGACCACGGACAGGGCATAGAACTCTAAGATAGTGATATTGAGACTGCTCTCCCTATACGCGGCCACCGATTGAAGCCGGACGGTCAGATCCCATCCCCCGGCCACAACGCCGGAAAAGAGGACGTTAACGGTAAAAAACACCGTCTCCGTCACAAAGCAGTAGACAAGCAGGGCCAGGAGCTTGGCGGTTACAGTGGGAACCACGCCGCGCTTTGTGGCCCTGGTGACAACCGCAAGCCCCTTCAGCTTCTCGTCAGACACAAGGCCGGTGACAAAAAGGAAGGTCAGCGCGATCACAAGAAGGTCGGCCCACAGATTTTGCGCCGGCGCGGTAACGGGCGCGGAGGGGATCCAGCTGACGCCCTCCGTCGTCAGCGTTGCGTGGTCGGCGGCGCTTTTTCGGATGTTCCGGGCGGAAAAGCTGTCCTCGGTTTGGGCGTCTCCGAAGATGGAGATACCGCCCAAGAGATTTTCCCGCTCCTGGATTTCCCGAAGATATGCCTCATAGCCGTAGACCTTGCTCTCCTCACCGTATATTCTGTCGATGAACGCCTTTTCCGCCGCCAGGGAATCGGTGTAGCGCAGGTAAGCCTCGGAGGTATAGAGGTCATAGTACCTTTCAAAGACGCCGGGGTTCTCCGCCAGCTCCTGCTCGGCGAACTGCTCCCCCATCCCGGAGGCGCGCAGGAGCAGGATGTTCTCTACAAACGATACGCCGTCGACGGTCTCCCGGAGCTTGCCCACATAGGCGTGCTTCTCCTCCCCGCTCATGCCCGAAATATCGGCATGGAGCTTCTTGTATGATGCCAGCCCCGGCGCGGACGGGCCGCCAAGGTTTGAATACCACAAGATAAAGACATTGACTGCCAACAGCGCCAGTGCGGAGAGAACGAACGCCCGCCGCCGCCACACCTTGGAAAGCTCAAACAGCGCAAGACGTACCATCCTCCCCCTCCTCTCCAAAGAGCCTCATATACACGTCCTCCAGGCTGGCCGCCCCGTGAATTTCGCAAAGCTCCTCCACCGACCCCCGGTCAATGATCTCGCCGCTTTTGAGCAGAATGATCTCGTCCGCAATGGTCTCAATATCCGAAACAACATGGGTGGAGACGAGGATGATCCGCCCCTCCGCAAGCTCCGCGATCCGCTCCCGAATCCTCACCCGCTCCTTGGGGTCCAGGCCCGCCGTGGGTTCGTCCAGGATAATGAGCTTGGGGTCGCCTAAAATGGCCTGGGCGATCAAAAGCCGCTGTTTCATGCCGCCGGAATAGGTGCCGATAAGGCGGTTTGCGTTCTCAGTCATGTTGACATACCGCAGGACGCGGTCAATTTCCCCCGGCTGTTCCCGGCTACGGATGCCCTTGAGGGTGGCCATGTAGCTTAAAAACCGCCGCCCGGTAAAGGCGTCGTACATCCCCTGCTGTTGGGGCGCAAAGCCCAGGATGGCCCGGTACTCAGCGCCGAGCGCGCCGATCTCCGTCCCGTTCCACAGCACTCTGCCGCCCGTGGGGCGCAGATTGCCGGTGATGATGTTCATCAAGGTGGACTTTCCTGCCCCGTTTGGCCCCAAAAGCCCGTAGACGCCGTTATGAAGTGTGAGACTCACGTCAGCGAGGGCCAGCTTGTCCTTGTACTTTTTGGAAATATCGTACAGCTCCAGCATGGTCACATCCCCGCCTCCACCATCTTGACCGTCGCGTAATCAGCCCGTCCGGCATAGAGGTCTGAGAGGCTTATCAGCGCGTAGCGGTAACCCTTGACGGTAAAGGAGCCGTCCTTGCGCTTTGTGGCGTCGGTGTCGTAGATGACCAGAACCTGATTGCCCGCTTCGGCGACGATCTGGATATGCGACCCGGTGGTTTTGTCCTTCAGAGAGCATCGGCTGACGCTCCCGCTGGCGGGGTCGATGAAATAGAAGCCGTCCCCGTACTCCCAGGTGTAGGGCCTGCCGCCCACAACGCCCCAAAGCTTGTCATGGGCGGTCTTGCACAAAACCCGCTCCTGGCCGTCAGTGATGGAGACAGCCAAAATCTCCTTGCTCCCGTCCACGGCGTAATAGAGCGTCTCCCCGTCCAGCGCCCAGCTTCGGGATTTCGGATACTTCACCCGGTAGAACTCCCGGAGCTTGCCGGTATCCACGTCCAGCGCGGCAAAGACGTCGTGGGCATTATTGTAGATGTTGCGGTCATTTTTCATCTCCAGGCTGGTCACCGCCCGCCCAAAGTCGATGCCGCTGAGGATGAGCTCCCGACCATACGCGCCCGCCGGATTCCAGTCCACATGGCCGCCAAAGTCCATGTCGCAGACCGTGGACAGCTTCCCGGTGGACAGATCCAGCCGGACAAGCTTCCTGTCGGTGGCGGTGAAATAGGTGGAGCCGCCGTCTGACTTGGTGGAGACCTTCTTCGTGATAAAGTAAAGCCCACTGCCGTCCCCGGCGGCAAAGCTCTCTACGGTGAGATTGGCGTTAAAGGTGTAGATTTTTTTCCTGCCCGTGCCGTCGGCGTTCATCCGATAAAGCTCCGCCCGTCCGCTCTGGGTGGAGGTTCCGCCGGAGGAACCCATCGCTACAACGCCCTCCTGGTCAGGCTGACTCACCAGCAGGTAGAGCTTTCCGTTCATGGTGAAAAGGGACATACCGCTGTGGTGGAAGTCCTCCTCCGGGAATACCGACGTGCAGTCGGCGGTATTGTGGGCGCAGGAGGGGTCGCTGCACAGATAGACCTCCTGACGGGTGGCGTAGTCCATATACATCAGGTGGTGTCCGTCCCGCCCGTCGGTAAGCCGTCCGGCCCCCAGCGTCATATAGTAAAAGCCGCTCTCCGTGCCGCACCCCACAAGGGTCGTCCCCTCCCCCGTCAGCACAGTCAGCGCCTCCTGCTCCTTATCTTTGGTGCTGTCCTCCGGCGGCTGGGTCTCCTTGGACGGCTCTGTATTCTTGGGTGGTTCCGTCTCCCTGGGAGGTTCCGTTTCCTTGGGCGGCTCCGTACTCTTGGGAGGTTCCGTATTTTGTGGAGGCTGTGTATCCTGGGAAGATTGCGTATCTTGGGGTAGTTGCGTATCCTGAGGAGGCTCTGTATCCTTGGAAGGCTGCGTATCCCGGGGTAACGAAGTCCCCGTATTCACGGGTGTCCCGGCTGTATCCGCGGGTTCTTCACCCGTATCCACGGGCTTTCCTGTCTTCGCTCCGCAGCCTGCCAGCAGGGAGATCAGCATACATGCAACAACGAATATAACCACTTTTGTTTTCATCACGATTGCTCCTTTCGCGTGGTTTACCGTAATGGTAAAACGGAAAGGTCAAAAAAGAGACAAGGCCGCTAAAAATACCGCCCACTTTTTTGTGAGCGGTTTTTTGCTATATTTTCTTTACGGCCACCGTGATCTCCACCACGGCCCCGCCCTCCGGGGCGTTCATGATCTTAAGGCCTCCTCCATGAAGCCCACAGAGGATCTTGCCGGTTGCCAGGCCCAGCCCCATATGCTCGCCGGAGGCGTCCTCGGAGTAGTAGAGGCTCGACTTCTTTTTTAACATCTTCGAGGAAAAGCCGGGGCCGTCGTCGGTAATTCTGGCAAGAAGCGTCTCCCCGCGAAGCGCAAACGCCAGCTCGATCCGGCTTTTGGCGTATCGCACGGCGTTGGAAAAGACGTTTTCCAACACCCGGTAGAAAATCTCCCGATCCAGCTCGATGACACCCTCCGGCACATCATAGGAAACACTGACCGTCAGGCCCTTCGGTTCAGCCAAGACCCGCACACCCTCCGCCGCCTCCCTGAGAAAGTCTGGCAGCGCCGCCTCGGTCATGGTTATCTCCGTGTCCTCGATGGCGGATAAATCCCGAATATAATCTGTGTACCGCTCCATGCGCTTGGCGGTGACGGACACGGTATCCAGAGCGGCCTCCAGCCGCTCCCCCGTCAGCTCCCCGGCGGCAGCCAGGGCGCGTATGTGCTCCACCGTCCCTTCCAGGATGGCCAGGGGATTTCGCAGATCGTGGGCCACCGACGCCTGCATGGTACGCCGCTCCTCCATAGAGCGCCAGAGCTTCAGATTGTTCTCATAGAGGGCGCCGCGCATCTCTTCAAAGGATTCGCACAGCCGCCCCAGCTCATTATGGACAGGGCACTCCACGGTGAAATCCAGATCCTGCCCGCTTATGTGGCGGGCGGCGTCGTCCAGCACGGTGATGGCCGGGGCCAGCCGCTTGCGGTAGAACCACAGCGCGCACAGGACTGTCCCCGCCAGGGCGTAGGCCGCCGGCAGAACGCCCATAGCCGCCCCGGCGGCGATATAGGCCGCCTTCCGCCGGGGGCCGTTCCGCCCGATGCCGTAGTCCACGCTCTCCACGGAGAAGGCCATCTCCTCGAAATCGCACAACTCCATAGGTAGAGCGACGTTTTTGTCGGATTTGATAAAATTGTAGGGCCGAAACCCGCCGTCGAGCTCAAAGCGCATGCGCTCCTGTCTGATGATCTTTCCGCCCTCCGTCAGGAGCTCCACGTTAAGCATCACATAATTTGTATCCGGCACCAGCCACCTTTGGAGCCGCAGACAGCCCCACACCGTCAGCGCGGAGAGGACGGCCACAAGCACCAGCGTCACCGCCACGGCGGCAAAAAACTGGGTTTTCAGAGAACCTCTCTTCATTTCTTCCATCTGTACCCCATCCCCCAGATCGTCTCGATAAACTCCTGCCCTGTGACCTCTAAGAGCTTTTGGCGTATTTTGCGGATATGTTCCTTGATGACCTTGCTGCCGCCCTCGGCGTCCAGCCCCCAAATCAGCTCGTACATCCGCTCCCGGTCGAAGATCTGGCCCTGGTTCATCACAAGAAATTCAATGACCTCATATTCCCGCCTGGAGAAGCGTATCTCCCGGCCCTCCCACAGCACCCTCCGGCCCGTCAGGTCAACGATCAGCCCGCGGGAGGTGATGAGCTGGCCGTCCCGCCGCTGACGCCGGTCCCGCCGCAGGTGCGCCGCGATCCGGGCCGACAGCTCCGAAAGGCTGAAGGGCTTGGTGATGTAGTCGTCGCCCCCGGCCTGAAATCCCCGGATCTTGTCCTGCTCGGTGATCCTCGCCGTGAGGAAAAGGATAGGGCAGCTCACCGCGTCCCGTATGGCCCTGCACAGCTCCAGCCCGTCCATCCCCGGCATATTGATGTCCAGCAGAATTAGATCCGGCCGCGTGCCCAGCTCGTCCAGCACCTCCTGGCTGTTTTTCGCCAGCGTGACCGCATATCCCTCCCGCTCCAAATGCGCCGAAAGAATATCCACCAGCATCGCCTCGTCGTCTGCTATCAAAATCCTGTACCCCATACCGTCACCTCGCTGTCATGACTATCATGTTAAAAACATACCGCCAAAAAGTCAAGAAAAAGTCAAAAGGACACCGCAGTCGCCGGTTGATTTTTTCCCGTCTATGTGGTATCTTTTTCTACATTAAACGGCCAAACGCGAGATCGCGCGAAAATCTGATCCTGGAGGTAGAAAATGCGAATCATACTGTGCATTGTGAGCGTTCTTTTTGGCGGGCTGTCCATGATAGCCGCTTTCCATCAAATGAAAGGGAAACAAAAGCCGGTTTCCGCCATTCTTATGATTGCCGACTCCCTGTTGCTGTTGGCCGCCGTACTGTGCAATATACTGGGACGGCGGATCGATTGGGTAATCGCCCTGCTCGGGTGTATCGCCATCTGTGCCGCCGCGATTTGGAACGGCAAAAAGAGTGGGCAGCTTCACATACAGCATCACATCATTCGCATTGCCCTGTCCCTGCTCCTGATCATCGGCTTCGCGGTTTTATAGGGGGAAAAGCGCATATGGACAGCGGTATCTCTATCGGAGAGGGCGTTTTGTGGATCCTCGGGTGGTTTGGCGTTATGCTGTTCTATACGCTTTTGGATGTGGCGGTATGGAGAAAATTAGCGCCCGGTCGCGCAAGGCTCCTGAATTTGATTTCATCCGCACTCTGTATGGGAGGCTATTTGCTTCTGCTGAAAACAAAAGGCCATTTTCAGCTTGACCTGACTTATGGCATCACACTTCAAGGCATGCTCCTGGCGGCAGGCTGTGCGGCAGCGTTGTACTTTCTTTTGGACAGGTTTTTAGACCCCCTATTGGAGGGAATGTTTCTGGGAAGCGAGGAGCGGTATCAGGAGACGCTTCGACATTTGAGCGAAGCGCCAGTGAGCAGCTTCCTTCAGGTCTGTATCCTTGCACCGTTCATGGAGGAGCTGCTGATGAGGGGCTTTCTGCTTGGCGGGTTATCGGCAAACTACGGAAAAGTAACCGCGCTTGTCCTGTCCTCGGCGGTCTTCGCGCTGCTCCATTTCAATATGGTGCAAACTCTTTCCGCGCTGATCTGCGGCGTGGTCTTAGGCTTGATCTACTTACGAACCGGCTCGGTCGTCTGCTGCATAACGGCACACGCGGGGTATAATATGATTTCATATTTCACAATGATCTTGCCGATCGTCAAAAAGTCATTAAATCGGTTTGACCCCACCGCCCTGCGCGCCGCTTTGTCTGTCGCCGTGGCGCAATTGTTGCCCCCGTGCCGTGGTTTTCCGGGCGGCAGCCCGGCCCCACTGAGAGCGAAGGCGTATTTGTTTGTGCGCAATTTTCCCCCGGCTATTCAGATAGAGTGATGGTATGTTGTGTGTTTGCATAAACGGCAGGAGATGCAAGGTGAGCTCGTTGCCCTCTTATGGTTCAACCTCGACGAGCAGTCGATGACGCTGAACATCTGCAAACAGGCCGCCGGAGTCAAAGGCGGCGGAGTGAAGGTCACGCGGCCCAAAACGGAAACCTCCATCCGCAGAATTTCCCTGTCCCAAGAAACCATCGACGTCTTGAAAGCCGAACACGCCAAGCACCCAGAGCTTGAGATCATGTTTCCCTCCCCAAAGACGCTGGGGATGTACTACCCCGATTCCGTCACGGCAATTCACAACAAGATTCTCAAAAGCGCCGGACTCCCACACATACGTCTGCACGACCTGAGACATACGTTCGCAACTCTGGCTCTCCAGAACGGCGTTGACGTGAAGACCGTGTCCTCCATCCTCGGCCACTACGACGCCGGCTTCACCCTCCGCACCTACACCCACGTCACCACAAAAATGCAGGAGGAAGCCGCCGCCACCATGGGCAAGCTGATCGGGGCGAGCGCATGAGTAAAAATGACACAGCCATAACTAAAAAAAGGCCGTGGGACGCCAACTCCCACGGCCTTGTGCTGTCCGGTCCTTTCCGCTCCGAAATCCCGTTGGGGTCAAAAGTGGGTCAGAACGCGATCAACCCGAAATCTATCGGAGGGAAGGGATGGGAAGGGGAACCGTCAGGGTTCCCCTTCTGATTCAATCACTCACCCTCCTCTACCACGAAAAAACCGCCCGTTTGGCGGGTGTCCGTAAGAAAGTTTTGAAACAAAATTTGATTACGGCATCTGTCAGACAGGATTGGGACAATAAAAAAGTACGGAGCGGGTAGTTTCCGATAAGACAGTCTCACCAATGGGTTGAATTTCCATGCTGCATTAAACATTACACCTTCTCATAATTGCCGGAGGTTACCACCGCACAGTCGGAAGCCGTCAACACCCCTACAGTGTCGTTCTCAAACGGGCT